>JAQGOF010000233.1 GCA_028293745.1 Gammaproteobacteria bacterium
GATTCCCGGTAATGCTCGGTACGTCCGGGAATGTTGACGTCGAAAAGGTGGATCTTGTCGTACCGGGCAGCTCGCTTGCCGTCGGCGTCGTACACCACAGAAGCGGCAGCCACGCGTCCGTCGTCACCCGCTCGCAGAGGAATGGTCCCTCCAACGATCCACATGTGCAGCCTGCTGGCCGTCGCGGCGAGAAAGTCCTGTATGGGCCCGGCGCCTTCGGATTCCCCGATCGCGCGCTTGTCCGCGTCCCGCAATCCCATGAAAGCAAAATTTTCAGGCAATACGGCCAGCCGGGCGCCCGCTCGAGCGGCGTCTTCCAGCAGAGGCTGAGCCTGCTCGAGGTTTGCGGTGACGTCCGGTCCGGAGGTCATTTGGATCGCGGCAATGCCAGTCATGGTCAAAGAAGTCATGCTCAAAAATGTACAGCAAGGCGCGTAAGCGCGGTCGATCAGTTCGCAGTCACTACCATCGGGTCATCCCACGAGCCTTGCAAGCGGAGGACGGCTTGGGAGCGGTCCTGCGCCCCGCTGCCGGCGAAGAGGTCCCGCAATGAGAGCCATGCGGCTGCAACCCTGGGCGTAGCGCCGAAGCGGCGGACGGCCGCCGGCAAGCGCTCCTCCCCACGGAGCACCCACACCTGCTGATCATAGTCGCGGGAGACCATGCCAACCCGCCCCCGCATCAGAATTTCCGCGTCGCCGTCAAAATGCAGGTTCGAGGTCGTGGCCTGTCCGTCATGCAGCTCGAAGTCCGCTTCGAGACGCGCGAAGTGCAGCTCACGCTGTTCCTTCGTGAGGGATGCCGCGGCGGCTCCTGGGACATCCAGCCCGCTGACCAGCGCTGGCACCGCGAGGAGCCCAAAGGCGTGGGTGTCCTCCGCGCCGGTGTCCGCGTCGCGCCGCGACCCATGCAGGCTGCCATCGGCAAGCCGCATGCTGAGCGTCCCATGCAAGCTCGCAAGCCAGGGATCATCCGCCGTCGGATGCCATTCCACATCGCCTTTGAGCGATGCCGCGCTCGCCGCCACATCGGGCGTGAACCCGAAATCCGCAAGCGTTGCGGCGGCATCGCTGCTATCCATCACGAAACTCAATCGACATGCCGGCATCGCGGTCTGACAGCGCAACACTCCATGCGCATCCTGGGTGCCATTGACCAGGCGCGCGTCGTCCATGACCACGACCTTGTCCTCGCTTGACAGGTTCGCCGTCAGCCGCCCCAGCGACCGGCCTCGCCAATTCAACTCATCCACTGACAGCGATGCGGTCGGCGCCAAGGCTGCAATCAGCCCGATTCCCTCGCTGGGCAGCGTACCGTCGGGCAAATCGAGCCTGGTGAGATGAAGTTCTGCCGGCTGCGCTTCGTTCGTGGTGCCGCGGCCCTGCGTCGCGCCTGGCGGTGTTGGCCAGCGAGCCATGCCCGCAACCGCGGCAGAATCGATCAGTAGATCGGTACCGGCGCCGGTGCGCTCAGCTTGCAGGGAAACCTCGTTGAAGCGCCGCCCCGCCACTAACATTTCGTCGGCAACCATTTGCGCGCGGATCGTCGGGAGCGAATCGCGACGCAACCGCGTCCACGCTACGGCATACGCGGGCAGATCGAGCTGGCTGACCCGTCCGCGAACCAACACGACCGGCTCCGAAGGCAGAGTTGGCGCAGCCGTGCCGAAACGCACGGCCCCCCTGTCTACGGCCCACCCCGCATCCTGCCTTCTGCTGAGAGTGAACAAGCTGCGCACGCGCTCGCCGAGATTTGCGCGCAGCTGCGCGGAATCGTTCGCGCCGGTCACCTCCAGATGCACTGGCAGCACGGCAGCGGATCGTTTCGCGAATGGCTCCGGCAGCGAGCTCGCTACACCGAGCAGGTTCGAGTCTGCGCGCATGCGCCATCGGGGCGCCTGAGTGTCATTGGCTTGCACGTACGCCAACTCGCCGGTCCACTCTGTATTTCCCGAAACGGTGCCGGTTGCATTCGCAAGAGTGGCAAGCCGCTCAGCCCTCAGCGATCCTTGTGCCTGAACAGCCAGCACCCGCGCATTTTTCTCGCGGCGCTCGCCGACACGGAGCGTCACCGGACCGCCAAGCCACGAACCGGTGAGTGTCGATCGCTTCAGGCGTCCCGAGTCGAACACGAAAGAGCCCGTGACGCCTTCCAACGGGGGCAAGCCTGAGACCGCCTGCACGGTGGCGCCGTCAATGAACGTGGAGACGCGCGCAAGCACCTGGGGGTGGTGAACGTCCACGGCGGGACTTGCCGGCACCGAAACATTGAAATCGAACGAGGCGTCGCCGCTCGCATCGACGTCTCGCATGTCAGGTATGTATTCCTGCAAGCCCGGATGATCGTGGACCCATGCAATGGCATCTTCCAAACGACCGTTGACGTGCCCCGTCAATCGCGTCGCACTTGCACCGTCAGCAGCCCACTGTGCTTTGGCTGTTGCCAGTTGGAAGGGTCCCGCGTGTCCCGACTCGATCGTTGCCTGAATCCGTGCACCCCGCCATTCGACGTGCGCATCGATCTCCTCGGCATCGGGCCAGAGATCTCCGCCAGACAGAACCGCGCGCCGCAGTATCAGTGAGCCAGTGAAACTGTCACCGCCACCGTCGAAAGGCAACTTGCTGATGGGCCCGTGGAGGCCAAAGTCAGCGTTCTGGATTCGGCCGGCGGTCAGCCGTGAAGCGGCAGCGCCAAAGGCCTGTGCGGTATTTTCGCCGAGGAGCCGCATGACCAACGGAATATCGGCACCGACGAGTTTGCCCGTCGCCGCGATACGCGGGTCGACGGGATCATCCTGCAGCGATCCGCTCAAACTCAGGCTGGCGCGCTGGTGCTCCAGCAGGAACTCGTCCGTTGCAATCTGCCACCCGTCGTGACCACTGCTGACGCGCAGCGTGGAGGCAACGTGCACGTCGGCCAACGGCTGCTGCTGGGATTGCGCCAGCTCCAGCCGCGCGGTGCGCGACTGAACATCGATGGTCAGCTTACTTTCGGTTCCGGAAATGCGGGCGCCAAGGCCGCTGAGAGTGAAATCCTTCGATCGCGGCACGAGCGCGACATCATCCAAGCGCGCGGACGTCTGTAGTCTCTGTCCTTCCGGACGCCCGGATGCCCAATCGAATGCCACATTGCGCGCGGTTCCGTCGAGCTGGATACCTGCAAGGTCGAAGTGCGGCGCCAACCATCTCGCCACTGCAAGGACCGATTCCAACGGCGCCTGTTCCAGATTGCCACGGACCCAGCGGCCCGGCGCTGCGGCAGGCACAGCAGAGTCACCAGTGTCGAGTGTCAGGGAAGCCAGCCGTTCCCCCTTCACCAGGTCCAGAGAGTCAACGCGAACCCGCCAACCAGAGCCCAGGCGCGTCGCCCGCCAGTCACCGCGGAGCCGATCCATCACCAACAGGTTGGGCCGTGGGGCTGCGAAGCCGCCGGCCGTGAGGTCACCTGCCGCGGAACCACCGGCCACGCCGCCACCGACCGCGGGGCCAGTCGCCGGCCCATCGAACACCAACCCACCCGCACGAACGTTCCCGTCCGCCTTGACGAGCCGCCCGTGCTCGAAATTCAAATCCACGGTCAGGTCGCCATTGCCACCCCGGGGCAGATAGCGCGCGAGATCAGGCAATGCGGCGAGAAAATCCCGGCAGCCTGGAAACAACAGGCGCCGCGCCTCGACGCGCAGCGTCCCCCGCAGCTCAGCAGGTTTGCCAAGATCACCAGTCAGGCCCAACGTAATGCGCGCGCTGCGCCCCACCCGGTCGGGCAAGAACACGAGACCGGCGACGCTCCACTCGTCATCGGATCGGCGAAGCGACGCGCGGCGTATTTGCACATTATTGAACAGATTCGCGCCGCCCCCCGCTTGAGGGAGCCGCAGCGTGCCGCCCTCAATGTCGATGCGACCGCCGCGCCAGCGCTGCAACACTGCCACGCGCCCGATTGCCGACGAGTCAGCGGAAGCGGAACTCCCGCTAGCGCCGTGCGCAGTGCCGTGCGCGGCTGCAACTCCAACACCGCGGCGCCCACCAACCCCCGAAAAATCAATCTCGGGCGCAATGAGCTCAATGCGCCCCGCCTCAGGGTGGCCGCTCCTGAGCGTTCGCCAGGCATCAAACCCCACGACCAGCTCCGGAGCACGCAACAGCACCTCCGCACTGCCGGGCTCGTCCAGCTCAACCTGCCGAAACACTGCCTCGGGGCCGTACCAACCCCAGCGCAGTCCAAGCTCGGTGAAACGAACATCCAGCCCGGTCTGCACACGCACGAGATGCTCGAGCGCAGCGCGATGTTGCGGTATCCGGGCGCGCGCCAGCTCGTATGCGAACAGCATGAGCACGAAGACGACGGCCACACCCAGAGTGCCCAGCAGGGCAACCCGCAGCCAGCTCTGGGACAGAGCGGCAGATTTGGGGACGGCCAGGCCCGCAGCCATCGCAAAATCCTCTAAAAGACTAGATCAGCACTACGTCGTACTGATCCACTCCATATAACGCCTCTACCTGCATGCGGATCGGCCGGCCGACCTGAGCCTCGAGCTCAGCCAGCGTCGGCGACTCGTCCTCGAGCAGGCGATCCACGACATCCTGATGAGCCAGTATCAGCAGCTCCCGGCTGGCAAACTGCCGGCTTTGTCGCACAATTTCGCGAAAGATCTCGTTGCATACGGTCTCCGCGGACTTGACGAAGCCGCGCCCCTCACACGTCGGACAGGCAACGCACAGCAGATGTTCCAGGCTCTCCCGCGTGCGCTTGCGAGTCATCTCGACGAGGCCCAGCGGCGACAGGCTCACGATGTGAGTCTGTGCCCGGTCGCCCGACAGTGCGCGCTCCAACGCTGCGAGCACCTGGCGCCGATGCGCTTCGTCGTGCATGTCGATGAAGTCGATGATGATGATCCCGCCCAGGTTGCGCAGCCGCAGTTGCCGCGCAATGGTGACCGCCGCCTCGAGGTTGGTACGGAAGATCGTCTCCTCGAGATTGCGGTGACCGACATACGCGCCGGTGTTGACATCGATGGTCGTCATGGCCTCGGTCTGATCGATGACCAGGTGGCCGCCGGATTTCAAGGTCACCTTGCGGTCGAGCGCCTTGGCAATCTCCTCCTCGATGCCATGCAGGTCGAATATCGGCCGCGGGCCGCCATACAACTCGATGCGGGTGGCCGCATCCGGCATGAAAGCCGCCGCGAACTCAACCATATCGGCATGCTCGCGCGCTGAATCAACCAGCACGCGGCTCACTCCACGAGACAACTCGTCGCGCAGCACACGCAGCGCGAGTGGAAGATCCGCGTGCACGATCCCGCCAGGCTGGGTCTCGAGTGCCTTGACGCGCACGTGACGCCAGAGCTTGTCGAGATACACCATGTCCTCGCGCAGACTATCAACCGACACTCCCTGAGAAGCCGTCCGCAATATATAACCGCCCTCGGAATCGGGCGTTATGAAACCCGCAACCGCGTCCTTCAAGCGCTGGCGCTCGGTCTCGTCGTCGATCCGGGCTGACACGCCGATGCCCTCACCCCGAGGCATGTAGACGAGATAGCGCGAAGGCAGCGCAATGAAAGTCGTCAGGCGCGCGCCCTTTGTTCCAAGCGGGTCCTTGATGACCTGCACGAGAATATCGTCGCCGGGACTGACCAGCCGCCGGATGTCCTCGACGGGCGGCAGAACGATGGTGTCGTCGTTCGGAGCGTTGGCGATGTCAGCGACGTGGAGAAAAGCGGTTCGCTCCAATCCGATCTCGACGAATGCCGCCTGCATGCCGGGCAGTACGCGCGATACGCGCCCCTTGTACAGATTGCTGACGAGACCGCGCCGGCTCGTCCGCTCGACGTAGATCTCCTGCAACACTCCGTTCTCGACGACTGCAGCGCGCGTTTCGCGCGGCGCCACGTTGACGAGAATCTCTATGCTCAAGCGCGCTCCCCGCTACGGCCAGCGCCCCAGTATGCAATGCCCGCCGCCCGCAACAGCTCCGCCGTTTCGAACAGCGGCAAACCCATCACGCCGGAATAACTGCCGCTCAGCGATTCAATGAATACGGCGCCGAGCCCCTGGATTGCGTATCCGCCTGCCTTGTCGCGTGGCTCGCCCGTTTCCCAATAAGCCAGGCATTCTTCCCGCGAAACCGTCCGGAACCGCACCGTGCTCGCGCTCAGTCTTTCGACGACGCCGTGCGAATCTGCCAGAGCGACCGCGGTCAACACTTCATGCGCGCGCCCTGATAACTCGCCGAGCATATGTATCGCCTCCACCTGATCGCGAGGCTTGCCGAATACCTGTTCACCGACGACAACCGTCGTGTCTGCTGCGAGCACGGGCAGCTTCTGACCACCCCGCCGGATCGCAAGCGCCTTCTCCCGAGCGAGCCGGGCGACGTAGTCGCGTGGAGTCTCTCCAGGCAGAAATGTTTCGTCGATATCCGCGCCCACAACCACGTGCGGCACGCCAATCTGTGCCAGAAGCTCCCGCCGCCGCGGCGAGACCGAGGCGAGACATAGCATGGGATTGGTCGAGTCCATGGGGAGCATCAGTCCCGATGATACGGGTGATTCGACAACACGCCATGAGCGCGATAGAGCTGCTCGGCCAACAGGACCCTCACCAGCGCGTGCGGAAACGTCAGGCGCGACAAGGACCACTTGAAATCGCATCGCTGCAGCACATCCGCGGCGAAGCCATCCGGTCCCCCAATCAGAAAGGTCAGATCGCGGCCGTCCTGCAGGCGCGCGGCCAGCCACGAGGCCAGCTCGCGGGTCGTCATCTCCGTCCCGCGCTCGTCGAGCGCGACGACATATTCACCGGGCCGTACGGCCGCAAGGAGTCGCTGACCCTCGGTCTCGATGGCTTTGGCAGGCGGCTGCCCGGCCGTGCGCGGCCCCGCCGCGATTTCGGTGAAGGAGATCTTCAGCGCGGGGCTGAGCCGAGTGATGTAATCGTCGAAGGGCTCGCGAACCCACTTCGGCATGCGGGAGCCGACAGCGATGATTCGCACGCGACCCATCCGCTAGCCCGCCCTGCCAATCATGGCCGATTGCCCATCGGCGGGCCAATCAGGGCGGATCGCGAATCAGGACGGCTGCCGTCCTCGCTTGACCGGGCGCGGTACCTGGACTGGGGCGGCAGGGGTTTCGGTCCCGTTGTCCCACAGCCGCTCGAGTCCGTAAAACTCGCGCACCCGGGGCAACATGACGTGGACGATGATGTCCTGCAGATCGACGAGGACCCATTCGCCATCGCGCTCGCCCTCTTTGCCAAGCGGGCGGAAACCCGATTCCTTGGCTTTTTCAACGACGCGATCGGCGATGGACTTGACGTGCCGGTCAGAGTTGCCGGACGCAATGATCATGGTGTCGGCTATATCGGTCAGCCCTCGTACATCCAGCACCTTCACGTTGACGGCTTTCATATCGTCGAGCGCAGCCGTTACGACGTCCTGCAACGGGGAAGCGCGCTCTGGCTCCGGGGAGCGGCGCGGGCGTGTGCGGGTGATCATGTGTTTAAGTGATTTCTCCTGACCAGTAGTTGAACCAGGCAATGCTCCTCAGCGTTGACGGGGAGCATAGCACCTCGTCTCGCGGATAATCTGTCGGACTTCCTCGGGAACGAGATACTGCGGATCCCGTCCGGCAATGATCAGCTGGCGAAGTTCCGTAGACGAAATCTCGAGCTGTGTCACGGCATGCACATATATGCGGCCGCTCGGATTCTGGTGCAAGTCACGAATCGTGCCCGTGCCGTGGTCCACCATGACCTCGCCCAGCGGACCCATGGTGGGCGCCTTCCAGCCCGGGCGGTGGGCCACGACGATGTGCGCAAGCTTGAGCAGCTCCCGCCAGCGGTGCCAATTGGGCAGGCCGAGGAAGGCATCCATGCCGAGCAGAAGGCAGAGTGAGCGGTCGGGAAACTCATTGCGCACTTCGGTGAGCGTATCAACAGAATATGACACACCGGTACGCCGGATCTCCCGGTCATCCACGACGAACGCCGGTTGGCTCGCGACCGCCGCCTTGACCATGGCCAGCCGCAACTCCGGCGCGGCGTAAGGCTGTTCGCGGTGCGGCGGGCTGCCGGTGGGCATGAAGCGCACCTCGCTCAGCCGCAGCTCCTGCCACAGCTCGAATGCCGTGCGCAGGTGTCCGTAGTGGATCGGATCGAACGTGCCGCCAAAAAGGCCTATGGGTTGCATCATGAGCGCCTGTGTACCGGGGGCGCGCGTAAGCGCGCCCTTATTTGAGCACGGCCTTATTTGAGCACGGATCGGGGTGCCTGCAAGGCCGGATGGCCGCAGATGTCGGCGGCCAACAAGGCCATCTCGTCCCAGGCATCGCCGAGCAACCGCCCCTTCACCATGCGGTCCGCACGTCCGGCACGAATGGCAAGCGTGGAAAAAGGAAGTCGCGACGCGCGACGCGCACCCTTCTCCAGTGCTGCCGCTTGCCGTCCCCACGCCTTCGGTCGTGACCCGGGGGCAGCCGTGACAGAGGCCCAAAGGTCGCGCACGGCCTTGGTAAGAGCCCACAATACGAGCGTCGCTTCGACCCCTTCGGCACGCAAGCCGGCCAACATGCGCAACGCACGCTCAGTGTCACCAGCCAACACCGACTCTCCGAGCTGGAAAACGTCGAAGCGCGCGCTGTCCGCCACACTCGCCAGAATCGTGTCGGCGGTGATCTGACCCGGCTGCGCAATCAGCCGCAGCTTCTCGAGCTCCTGGTGAGCAGCCAGCAGATTTCCCTCGGTACGCTCAGCCAATAATTCGATGCCTTCGCTTGCGACATCGAGGCCCAGCCGGCGCGCGCGCGCGCGCAGCCAGGGGAGGATCCGGTCGGCATCGATCGGCCACACCTGCACCCACGCCCCGTGCGCCTCCACGGCTTTGACCCAGTTCGAATTTTGGGCATCGCGGTCCAGTCGCGGGGTCAGAATGAGAAACACCGTGTCACGGTCGTCGACCCCGAGCATGGACACCAGGGCGGCGCCGCCGGCCACGCCAGGCTTGCCGGTGGGCATCCGTATCTCGACCAGGCGGCGCGATCCGAACAACGACATATTCCCGGCCGACGCACGCACATCGTCCCAATCCGAGCCCCGCTCGAGGAAATGCACGTCGCGCTCAGTGAACCCCTTGGCGCGCGCGGCAGCACGAATAGCGTCCGCGGCCTCGCCGGCCAGCAGCGGCTCGTCCCCGGAAATGAGGTAGACGCGCAACAACTGCTGCTCGAGGTGTGCGGAAAGTGCGTCAGGGGTCAGCTTCAGGGTTTTCGTCCAGGGCTTTGGTTGCGATAGGATCGAACACACAATGGGATTGCGTCCAGCAGTTATCGCCCCACTCCTGATAGTCACAGTCCTGACAGTGGCGGCCCTCGGAGCCGTCGCCGCAAAGCCGGCCGCGACGGCTCCTGCCAAGACTTCGGCGACCGAGCCCGGACATAAGTCCGTTGCACAAAAGCCGGGTCATATTCTGGATCTGGACTGGAAGGAGCTGCTGCCAGAGGGCGAACGCGCTCACTTCACGTCCGTGGCACCAGCCCCCGTGCATGACTACCGCGGCGAAGGCGGACCTCCGGCGGTCCAGGCGCAAGACTTCAACGTCAACAAGTCGCTCGAGGGCGCAACGGTGCGCCTGCCGGGATTCATCGTTCCGCTGGAGGCGGTCAAGAACGGCGGCGTGAGCGAATTCCTCCTCGTGCCGTACTTCGGCTCGTGTATTCACGTGCCGCCGCCACCGCCGAACCAGATCGTCTACGTGCACAACAGCAAGCGGCCAGGCATCGAGTCCATCTACGAGGCGTATTGGATCACAGGCAAACTGCACCTGCAGACCAAGACGACGCGCCTGGGTTCCACGGCATACGAGCTCAGCGCCGACAAAATCGAAGTCTATAAATACTGAATGACCAACATGCAGCGCCGGGGCGCGTATCCCCCTGTCGAGCCGTTTCGTACCGGGTTCCTGCGCGTCTCGGACGTGCACGAGCTCTATTTTGAAGAGAGCGGCAATCCGGACGGCAAGCCGGCAGTGTTCCTGCACGGCGGCCCGGGAGGCGGCACCGATCCGAAGATGCGGACCTTCTTCGATCCGAAACTCTACCGCATCGTACTGTTTGATCAGCGCGGCTGCGGCAAGAGCCGGCCGCACGCCAATCTCGTGGACAACACGACATGGCACCTCGTAGAAGATATCGAGCGGTTGCGCGAGCACCTCGGCATAGAGCGGTGGTTGGTGTTTGGTGGCTCATGGGGCTCGACGCTCGCGCTGGCGTACGCGGAAGCCCACCCGCAGCGTGTTACAGAGCTGGTGTTGCGCGGAATCTTCCTGCTGCGCAAGTGGGAGATCGACTGGTTCTATCAGAACCCGGGTGGTGCCGCCGCGATCTATCCGGACCTGTGGGAGCAGTACGTTTCCACGATTCCGCAGGACGAGCGCTCAGGAATGGTGCGCGCATACTACAAACGCCTCACGAGCGAAGACCCGCAGGTGTTGGGGCAGGCCTCAAAGACCTGGTCCATATGGGAGGGGGCCACGAGTTTCCTGCATCTGAACCCTGAGTACGTCGAGAAGTTCGGGGAAGACGAGTACGCGGCGGCGTTCGCCCGCATCGAGTGTCATTACTTCATCAATGGCGGCTTCATGCGTACCGACAATCAGCTCATCGAGGATGTCGGCAAGATCCGCCACATTCCCGCAGTCATCGTGCAGGGCCGCTACGATGTGATCTGCCCCATGAAGAGCGCCTGGGACCTGCATCGTGCCTGGCCCGAGGCAGACCTGCGGATCGTTGCGGATGCCGGTCACTCTGCGTTCGAGGCCGGCAATGTGCATGAGTTGGTCAGTGCGACGGACCGCTTTGCACAGTGACTCCAGGGCGGGTTCCCTCGATGCTCATCTGAGCCGCCCTGTCAGCCGGCTGTCCGAATCGATCACGCCGTGCTCGACCAGCCACCCGCGCGCATCCTCGGCATCCGCGGCGAACCAGGCTCGAGTGTTGCCCAGCCGGAAGCTGTAGCCCCAGTCGTCCATGTCGCAAGACAGGCGCTCGCGCCCGATTCCGGGCAGCTCGTCAGCCAGCAGAACCTGCAGGTAGCAGACAGCCGACTCCTCAGCATCATCACCGCCAGCGTCGCGGTCGAGTCCCGAGCGCCGCTCCGGGCTCATGCAGATGTAGTGGCTCGCTTCGTGCAGAACGGAATGCACGGGTGTGTCCATCCGCGCGTACAACCGATCACCCTTGAGACCCGCTTCGCTGTCACCCCAATAGGATCCCGGAATGACTTCCTCCGGGGCGGTCAGGGTCAGTGCCAGGCCGTAGCGGCTCAGCAGCAGCGCCACTGCAACTCGATCAACGCGATTCAGGTGTAACACGTAGGAGCCGAACCCAATTCGTCAGAGGCTGGACAGCTGCCGCACCACCCGGTCAGCCAGGTCATGGGCCATGGCCTGGCGCAGGATCGCCTCTTCGTGCTCTTTCGCAAGCAACCGGGTCTCATCGAAGCTGTAGCTGCGAGTGGCCGAAACCTCCTGCGGGGCCAGCAGCTCCTTATCACCTGCGCTGACGGAAAACCGCACGGTATAGGTTACTTCGTACTCGTTGGGCCTGTTCAGCGCTGACACGGAGAGCGTGCGGCGCACGACTTCATCCTTCAGGATGTTTACGACCGACGACGCCGTGGCCTTATCGAGCGCTGGCCGCGCACCGGATGTCAGAAGCGCCTTGCGCAGGCTCTGCACGAAATCCGTCTGGTGATCAGTGGCCTGCACGTAGGCAGCCTTCATGGACTGCGGTAGCGGCGTACGCCCTTCCAGATGAAAGCCACAGGCGCCGGGCACTGCGAACACCAACGCCAGCCCTAGCTTTGATACCGCGGCGCGTGTGCGCCGACGCAGACTTGCGCTTTGCATGGGTTACACGACGATATTGATGAGTTTGCCGGGTACGTAGATGACTTTCCGGATCGGCTTGTCCACGAACTTCCTGACATGCTCGTCCGCGAGTGCGGCAGCCTTGATCGCGTCTTCATTCGCGCCCGCGGGAACGGTCACCCGCCCCCGCAGCTTACCGTTAACCTGCACGACCAGCTCCAGCTCGTCCTGACGAAGAGCGTCCTGCGCCGGCGCAGGCAACGGCGCGTCGAGCAAATCTCCGAGTTCCCGGGCGTATCCCAGTTGCACCCACAGTACATGCGTGACGTGTGGTGCGATCGGGTACAAGGTGCGCAGCAATATGCTCACGCCCTCGCGCAGCAGCGGCGCGGCTTCAGGCTGTCCCTTCGCGCTTTCCAGGGCGATGAGCATCTTCATCGTCGCCGACACAACGGTGTTGTAATGCGTGCGCTGATAGTCGAACAGCGCTTGCTGCAGGCAGGTATGCAGCTCATGACGGACCTTCTTCAGACCGCCGCCGAGCGATGCAGCCACCAGCGCTGGCGCACTCGTGATGCGTTCGCGATGGTCGTAACAAAAGGACCACAAGCGCTTCAGGAACTGGTGCACACCTTTGGCGCTGGCGTCCGACCAGGGCGCGCTTTGATCCGGGGGACCTGCGAACATGACGAACGCGCGCGCAGTATCGGCGCCGAAACGTTCGATGAACGCGCCAGGCTCCACGACGTTGTTCTTGCTCTTGGACATCTTTTCGATGCCCCCGTAGCTGACCGGTTTGCCGTCCTCCCTGGCAACGGCGCTGATCGGCGTGCCGCGCTCGTCGAATTGCTGCTCTATTTCCGCCGGATAGAACCAGCGCTTCTTGCCGTTGGTGTCTTCGCGGTAGTAGCAGTGAGCCAGCAGCATGCCCTGCGTGAACAACTGTTTGAACGGCTCGTTGACTTTGACGAGGCCCAGATCGCGCATCACCTTGGTCCAGAACCGCGCATACAACAGGTGCAGTACGGCGTGCTCGATGCCACCGATGTACTGATCCACGGGCATCCAATAATCGGTGCGCTCATCGACCATCACCGGCGCGTCGGGGCAGCAATAACGCATGTAGTACCAGGACGAATCGACAAACGTGTCCATCGTGTCGGTTTCGCGGCGCGCCGGCTTGCCGCACACGGGGCACGTACAGGCGAGGAAACGCTCGTCCTTGTTCAGCGGGTTGCCGGTGCCATCCGGCACCAGGTCCTCGGGCAGGACCACTGGCAAGTCCTCTTCCGGCACGGGCACGGCCCCGCACACTTCGCAATGGATGATGGGAATCGGCGTGCCCCAGTAGCGCTGGCGCGATATTCCCCAGTCGCGCAGGCGGTACTGGATGCGCTTGCAGCCAAGTCCCCTGCTCTGCAGAGCGGCCGCAATGGCGTCGACGGCCGCCTGGAATTCAAGTCCTGAAAACTCACCCGAATTCACGGTGATTCCGTATTCGGAGTAAGGGGCGATCCACGGCTCGCGCACCTGATCGTACGCACCGGTCTTCGACTTCACGACACCGACGATGGGCAGCCTGTTCTTGTGCGCGAATTCGAAATCCCGCTCATCGTGAGCCGGGACACCCATCACCGCCCCTTCGCCGTATCCCATCAGCACGTAGTTTGCGACCCAGACTTCGATGGGCTTGCCCGTGAACGGGTGCAGCACGTGCAGCCCCGTCGCCATGCCTTTCTTTTCCTGCGTGGCGAGATCCGCTTCCATCACCGCCCCATGACGGCATTCATCGATGAAGGCGGATAGCCGCGGATTGAGTCGCCCCGCAGCGAGCGCAATCGGATGCTCGGCCGCAATGGCCATGAACGTCGCGCCAAACACCGTATCCGCGCGCGTAGTGAACACTTTGAGCGCGCCGTCGGACTCCACGACTTCCCGCGTATCCGGTGCATACGGGAAATGGATCTCGCAGCCCTCACTGCGCCCGATCCAGTTCTCCTGCATGGTGCGCACCTGCGCAGGCCAGCCCTCGAGGTCGTTCTTGACCTGCTGGAGCAATTCCTCGGCATACCGGGTGATTGCGAGGTAGTAGCCGGGAATCTCGCGCTTTTCCACCGGCACACCCGAGCGCCAACCCCGGCCGTCGACCACCTGCTCGTTGGCAAGGACGGTGTTGTCGACAGGATCCCAGTTGACGATCTGAGTCTTGCGATAGGCGATGCCGCCTTTCAGCATCTTGAGGAATAGCCATTGGTTCCACCGGTAATAACTGGGATCGCAGGTAGCGATTTCCCGGGACCAGTCGAACGCAAACCCCATGGGCGCGAACTGCGCCTTCATGTCCGCGATGTTTGCGCGTGTCCATTTCGCCGGTGCTATCCGTTTGTCGATTGCGGCGTTTTCGGCAGGCAGGCCGAAAGCGTCCCAACCCATGGGCGTCATGACGTTGTAGCCGGACGAGCGCATGAAACGGTAAACGACGTCATTCAACGTGTAATTGCGCATGTGGCCCATGTGCAGCTTGCCGCTGGGATACGGCAGCATCGAGCACACATAGAACTTCCCCTTGGGAAAGCGGGGATCGTGTTCCTTCGAGCGATAAGCATCCAGTGCACGCCAATGCTGCTGCGCCGCGGCTTCTACCGCGGCCGGATCGTAGATTTCATCCATCAAGGAATGCGCAATGGTACGAAGATCTGCGCGTCCTCGCGTTGAATCAGCAGCGCGACGTTCTTGCCGGAGCTCTTCGCCTCGTCCTGAAGCTCCTTCACCGTCTTCACGCGCTTGCCGTTGACGCCGAGGATGATGTCACCCGGTTGCACACCCGCGGAGGCGGCCGGCCCTGTTACTTCTTCGACGACGAGATTGCCCTGAGTCTCCGCTTGCTCCTTTTCCTGAGGATCGAGCGGGCGGACCGTCAAACCAAACTGGCTGGCCTGGTTGGTCGCACGGTCTTTCTGCTTGCCACCCAGCTTCGCCTGTTGCTGCTGCTCCTTCAGCTCCGTGACCTTCACGTTTACTGATTGCCTCTTGCCTCCGCGCCAGACATCCAACGTGGCATCCGCACCCGGCTTCATCGCCGCAATCTGTCCGGACAACTCCCCGTAGCGCTCGATCGGCTTGTTATTGACGGCCAGAATCACATCACCGGGTTGCAGCCCCGCCTTGGCAGCCGGACCGTCCTTCTCCACGGAGCTGACTAGCGCGCCACGCGGGCGGTCGAGCCCGAACGACTCGGCCAGCTGCGCATTCACGTCCTGGATCGTCACGCCAATCCGGCCGCGGACTACCTTGCCCGTCTTGACCAACTGGTCTTCCACGTTGCGCGCCACATCGATCGGAATTGCGAACGAGACTCCCATGTAGCCGCCTGTGCGGCTGAAGATCTGGGAGTTGATTCCAATCACTTCGCCGGCGAGGTTGAACAGGGGGCCGCCCGAGTTGCCCGGATTGACGGCCACGTCCGTCTGGATGAACGGCACATAGTTGTCGCTCGGCAGCGAGCGCGCGGTGGCGCTGATGATGCCCGCGGTAGCGCTGTTCTCGAAACCAAACGGCGAGCCGATGGCGAGCACCCACTGTCCCGGCTTGACCTTCGATGGATCGCCCAGTTTCACAGTGGGCAGGTTGCTTGCACTGATCTTGATGACGGCCACGTCCGTGCGCTCGTCGGCGCCGATGACTTTGGCCGGGAATTCACGCCGGTCTGTCAGGCGGACGGTCACCTCATCCGCGTTTCCAACAACGTGCGTGTTGGTGAGGATGTAACCATCCGCACTGACGATGAAGCCCGAGCCCGCTCCCCGTACGGGGGGCGCATTGCCGCGCGGTCCCTGGTCGGGTGTCGGAATACCGAAACGGCGGAAGAAATCGTAGAACGGATCGTTGGGTGACAATCCCTGTGGGCCGCCGCCAGTTGAAGGCTGCGCCTTCTCGACCACTTCGACGTTCACGACGGCCGGGCCGTATTTCTCCACCAGCGGTGAGAAGTCGGGCAGCGCGCGCACTGCAGTCTCCGCCGCCGGAACTGTCGGGATCGAAGATGGAGGAGCGATCGTCTGGGTCTGGCTCGCCTGTGATTGGGAATGCGATCCCTGGGCACTCGAGTCGCCGGAGCACGCAGCCAGCGCGATGGAGACACACAACACCGGCCACAGCGGAGGCCGGAACAGCGACGAGGCCTCAGGGACAGGGCGGCGTGAAGACACACTCATGCTCGACTCCGATCATTGCTTTGCCCGCCAAAGGGCGGGACATTGCATCTGCCCGCCAAAGGGCGGGACATAGGATGGCCCGCCAGGAGGCGGGAAGGGGGTTTTTCGTTCAATTGGCAGCACCCGGCGTGCCCGCGGGCACGGCCGCAGAAACGCGCAAGGTCCTATAGTTCCTCAGCCCGAGCCCGCACGCCAGCGCCGCTGCGCAGAGGCTCACGATTGGCCAATTTCCAACACGTGCGTAGGGCGGCAGGCCCGTGCGCGGTGTGACCGTGGATTTGAGGACATAAGGGGTGAATTCAGGCGCACGCGCAACCACTTCGCCGTGCGGGCCGATCACACCCGAAATGCCGTCGTTGGCCGCGCGCACCAGGTATCGGCCGGCTTCCATCGCACGCATCCTGGCGATCTGGAAGTGTTGGTGACGGGCGCTCGAGTGGCCGAACCAGGCATCGTTGGTCACATTGACGAGGGCGTCCGCCGAGCGCAGCACTCCGATCATGGAGCTGCCATAGGCATCCTCGTAACAGATGGTCGCGCCAAGTTTCAGGCCGCCCGCGGGCAGCGGCGGCTGTTCGTCGCCCCCGCGCGTGAAATCCGAGTACGGCAGGCTGTGCAGGCGCAACCAGGAGCGCACGAAGCTGGGAACCGGGAAGAACTCGGCGAACGGCACGAGATGATTCTTGGAGTACCAGGTGAGCTCGTCATCGAGCGCCAGCACCGAGTTGTAATACTGCTTGCCGTCGTCCGAAGACCGCACCACACCAAACACGAGCGCCGAGTGGTGGGTGCGCGCTTCGCGGTACACCGCAGTAATCCAGGAAACCAGCTCATTCGCGAGATCCGGCGGAGCTGACTCCGGCCACACGATCAGACGCGCACCGAGGGCAGTTTCCGTCAGACGCTGGTACAGGTCGAGCGTGGTCTGCTTGTTCGAGTCCAGCCACTTCTGGTCCTGGGGAATCGAGCCCTGGACCACCGCCACGGTGACGGGCGGCCCGGAAGGGTGAGTCCATTCCACCGATCCGAGCGCGGCTGCCGCCAGCCACGGAATCACAAAGACAACGGCCGCAACGATTCGCGTCCGCCCGGATCCCAGCACCGCCGCAGTAACCGCACCTGCGCAAACCAGCAGCACCGCGCTGATTCCATACACGCCGGCGATGGGTGCCAGGCGCGACAGCCAGGTATCGGTCTGGGAGTATCCGAGCGACAGCCACGAAAAGCCCGACAGGAACCAGCCGCGCCACCACTCCAACAACAGCCACGCTGCCGGCACTGCTACCAGCCAGCGCACCGCGCCAGTTTCCGGCAGCCACCGGGCCACCACGTACCCGAGAGCGGCGTGATACAGCCCCATGATCGCGACCAGCGCGACCATGAGGAGCGCCGCCACATACACGGGCGCCTCGCCAAAAATGTGGATGCTGACGTACAGCCAATAGGTGCCGGCTGCGAAAGTACCGGTGTTGAACCAGAAGCCGAGACAGGCCGCCTCGCGCGGTTTCGCTCCCTGCCAGAGCCACATCAGCACGGCGGGGCAGAGAAAAGCGAGCGGCCACCACTGCAGCGGCGCAAACCCGCAGGCCAGCAGCGCGCCGGCGGCCAGCGCGACCAGGCGCCGTACATTCATCGGGTCAGGACTCGCTGCCGGGTTGCCGCTCATCCGGCGGCACGAAATCACGAGGTGGGACTACTCGCAGCGCATCGATCCGGCGCCGGTCGGCGCGGGCCACCCGGAATTCGAACCCCTCGATGTTGGCTGCCTCGCCGCGCCGCGGCAGCCGGCCGAGCTCTTTCATCAAGAGACCCGCCACGGTATCGAAGCCCTCCTCCTCGGACAGCTTCGAGCCGAAATACTCGTTGAACTCGTCGATCCGCGTGACACCGCGAACGGTGTACTGCCTGTCCGCTTCCTTGCGAATGTTCTGGTCGTCCTCGACATCGAATTCGTCGTCGATCTCGCCGACGATCTGCTCGATGACGTCCTCGATGGTGACGAGTCCCGACACACCGCCGTATTCGTCGACGACAATTGCCATGTGATTGCGGTTGCGCCGGAAATCCTTGAGCAGCACGTTCAGGCGCTTGGATTCGGGCACGAACACGGCGGGCCGCATGTACTCGCGAATATCGAAACGCTCGTGCACATCCGAGATGCACAGGCGCAAAAGATCCTTTGCCAGCAGAATTCCGACGATGTCATCGCGGTCCGCATCCATCACCGGGAAGCGCGAATGTCCTGACTCCACGACAACCGGCATGATCGTGGATGACGGATCGTCCCGCCGGACGCAAACCATCTGGGCGCGCGGGACCATGATGTCGCGTACCTGGATGTCGCCGACCTCCAGAACTCCCTCGAGCATGGTCAGCGCTTCAGAGTCTACGAGCCCGCGCTCACCGGCCTCCCGCAAAACACCGAGCAGCTCCTCGCGATCCTGGGGCTCTCCCGAGAAACTCTGTGTGATTCTCTTCAGCCAGCGCCCGGTCGCATTGAGGTCTTTGGCCATCATGAGCTCCGGTACGGATTCGGGAAGCCGAGACGGCGCAGGACGGAGACCTCGCGGCGCTCCATCCGGTTCGCATCGGCGGGATCTTCGTGGTCGTATCCGACGAGATGCAAAGCACCATGCACCACGAGATGTGCCCAATGGGCCCGTAAGCTCTTGTGTTGCTGGCGAGCTTCGGCTCGCAGCACATGCGGGCATATGACCAGGTCACCCAGCGGCCGTATTATTGGATTGTCGAGAGTCGCCTGCGGCACCTTCGAACGGCCCGCGGGCACTTCGGCGGCCGGAAATGACAAGACGTTGGTGGGTTTGTCGCGGCCCCTGTAGCGGGCGTTGAGCCGGCGGCTCTCCGTTGGCCCGACGACACGCACACCCAACTCGCGCCCCGCGGCTTTTCGACCCAACGCAGTGCCGGCCCAGGCAGCGATGTCAGCGCGTGGCGGAGCCCATGTTCTAACGCGACGCTGCACCTCTACCGACAAGGTCATGAGGATTTGCTCCGGGCCTCATATGCGCGAACTATTCGTTGGACGAGCGGGTGTCTCACGACATCTTGCGCATCGAAGAAGGCGAATGCGACACCGTCCACCCCGTGGAGTATGTCGATCACCTGGCTGAGACCAGATTGCTTGCCCGCAGGAAGATCCGTCTGCGTCACGTCTCCGGTGACGACGGCCTTGGAGCCAAACCCGATGCGGGTCAGGAACATCTTCATCTGCTCGGGCGTGGTGTTCTGAGCCTCATCGAGGATGATGAAGGACTCGTTGAGCGAGCGGCCGCGCATGAACGCCAGCGGCGCCACTTCAATCACATTGCGCTCCATGAATCGCGCCACGCGATCGAACCCCATCATCTCGTACAGCGCGTCGTACATTGGCCGCAGGTACGGATCGACTTTCTGCGTGAGATCGCCGGGAAGAAAACCCAACCGCTCGCCGGCTTCGACCGCAGGTCGCACCAGGACGATTCTACGGACCCGATCGGCAGTAAGGGCCTCGACCGCGCAAGCTACCGCGAGATAGGTCTTGCCAGTACCCGCCGGACCAATCCCAAACGTCAGATCCCGAGTGCGGATGTCCGCGAGATACTCGCGTTGGTGAGTACCTCGTGCGCGGATGCCACCGCGCGGTACGCGCACGGCGTTCTCGTGTTGATGTGGATCTCCAACGACCTGCCCGGATTCACGTTCCTGCAAGGCCAGGTGAACGCGCTCCGGTGTCACTTCCTCGTTTTTCGCAAGATCAAACAGCTCGCGCAACGCGTCTTCGGCGCTTTCGGCATGCGCGCCGATCACGCGGAAATTGTCGCCGCGCCTGCGGATCTCGACATCGAGACGGGATTCCAGCAAACGCAGGTTCTCATCGAGCGGGCCGCACAGATTCGCGAGCCGCGCGTTATCTGTCGGCTCGAGATCGAATTCCCGCTGAGACTCTGACGCTGAGGAGGCCACTGGAGTTTTCAGGACAGCAGCCTGCCACGCAGCGTGTGAGCCCGCAGCTCGGTGATCACGACTTCTGCGAACTGATTTATCAGGGAGGCGGGGCCGGCGAAGTTGACCCACCGGTTGTTCTCGGTCCTCCCGGCGAGCTCGTGCGCATTTTTCCTGGCCTCCCGCTCGACGAGAACGCGTTGCACCGTGCCGACCATCCTTTCACTGATGGCACTGGCCTGCGCCTCGAGCTGAGCCTGGAGCCGGGTAAGCCTTTCCTGCTTGACCGTGGGGTCGACTTCGTCCGGCAACGACGCCGCGGGTGTACCGGGACGCCGGCTGTAGAGGAAGCTGAACGATTGATCGACGCCCGCGTCGCGCACGAGCCCGAGCGTGGCATTGAAGTCACGCTCACTTTCGCCCGGGAAACCTACGATGAAGTCGGATGAAATACTGATGTCCGGCCGCACCCGCCGTAATTTGCGGACTTTCTCCTTGAATTCAATGGCGGTGTAGCCCCGTTTCATCGCCGACAGAATCCGGTCGGAGCCGCTCTGCACGGGCAGGTGCAGATGGTTGGCCAGCTTGGGAACACTCGCATACGCCTCGATGAGGCTGTCGGTGAACTCCAGCGGATGCGAAGTCGTGAAGCGAATCCGCTCGATCCCGGGTATCGCGGCGACGTGATGGATCAGCGTAGCCAGATCGACGAGCGCCCCGTCCGACATGGGACCGGCATACGCGTTCACGTTCTGGCCGAGCAGCGTGACCTCACGGACGCCTTGCGCAGCCAGCTGCCGGACTTCGTCGAGCACTGAGTCGAAAGGCCGGCTGACCTCCTCGCCCCGTGTGTACGGCACGATGCAAAAGCTGCAGTACTTGCTGCACCCTTCCATGATCGAAACGAACGCCGTTGCGCCCTCGGCCCGGGGCGCGGGCAGGTGATCGAATTTTTCGATTTCCGGAAAGCTGACGTCGACCACGGACCGGCCCGTTCGCCGCAGCTCCGCAATCATTTCCGGGAGACGATGCAAGGTCTGTGGGCCGAACACGAGATCCACGAAAGGAGCGCGCCGGGTAATCGCCTCCCCTTCCTGGCTCGCCACACAGCCGCCCACTCCGATCAACACGTGCGGCCGCTCTGCTTTCAGCTTGCGCCACTCACCGAGCAGCGAGAACACCTTCTCCTGCGCCTTCTCGCGCACGGAACACGTGTTCATCAGGAGCACGTCGGCCTCGGCGGGGTTGTCCGTAGCCGCAAGGTCACCGCCGGCATGCAGTACGTCTGCCATGCGGGCGGAGTCGTACTCATTCATCTGGCAGCCAAAAGTCTTGATGAAGTAGCGGCGGGACATAGGGGAAGGGATCGAATTCTAAGGCCTTGTGGCTCACGGCGCACTGCCAAGGCCACCAAAGGGCGACCCCGGGTACGCAAATTCCATTGAAAACAATGCCTTGGGGTATCTAAAAAGGAATGTCGTCGTCGAAATCGTCGCGCCCGCCGCCGGCCGAGCCTTCTCCGGACTGCGAATATTCGGGGTACGCCTCCCCGCGGCCCCCGCCTCCTCCGCCCGTGCCTCCTCCGCCCGCGCCCGCGCCCGGGCTGCCGCTCTGGCCGGATCCCGCGCCAGACCCGCTTGCGCCACTGCCGGCGCCGCCAGCCATTCCACCCCCGCCGCCGCGGCCGCCCAGCATCTGCATGTCGTTGCCGACGATTTCGGTGGAGTAGCGCTCCGTGCCCTGCTTGTCCTGCCACTTGCGAGTACGCAGGCTGCCCTCAATGTAGACCTGGGAGCCTTTCTTCAGGTACTCGGCGGCGATCTCGCCCAGCCGGCCGAAAAGGACCACCCGGTGCCACTCGGTGCGCTCCTGCTGCTCGCCGCTCTGCTTGTCGCGCCAGCTCTCGCTGGTCGCGATGCGCAGGTTGGCGACCGTGGTGCCTGATGGCATGGCGCGGGTCTCGGGATCGGCGCCGAGATTCCCGACCAGGATGACTTTATTGATTCCGCGCGCCATATACAGTCCTCGATGCTACCAGCCAATATTTCTTGTCTCTTGTCGCGCGGGCAATAGTAACCCAAGGGATCGCGTCCGCTGAATTGGGAGAATCTGGATATTTTGGCCCCTTTGGCGTCTAAGATCGAGACCAGGAGTGAGTCCTGGCCATCCAACCCTGTATGAGCGATCACGAGGGCAGCGTTTATCTGATAGACGACGATGCTGGCGTCCGCGATGCGCTCTGTTTGCTTCTGTCGCTCAAAGGTATCCGCACCCAGGTGTTCGCGAGCGGCGAATCGTTTATCGAGGCCTACAGGCCGGATTGGCTCGGCTGCATACTAAGTGATCTGCGGATGCCCGGAATGTCCGGGCTCGAGCTTCAGGCAGTACTGAAGCAAAGGCAAATCCCCCTGCCGCTGGTGATCCTGACGGGGCACGGCGATGTTGCAGCGGTACGCACTGCACTGAAGAATGGCGCGCTGGATTTCCTGGAGAAGCCGTTCGAGGAGGAGCTGCTGCTGGAAGTTCTGAACAACGCGTTCCGTGTGGAGCGGGAGCGACGCATCGGCGAACACGAACGCGCCGCCGCCTCGGATCGGCTGGCCAATCTCACCGCTCGGGAGCGGGAGATACTCACTCCGATTGTCGAGGGTAAGCAGAACGTCCAGATCGCCGCTCAATTTGGCATAAGTCCGCGAACTGTGGAGGTTCACAAGGCGCGCATTATGGAAAAACTCGGCTGCCGCAGCCTCGCTGAGCTGATTCGAAAGATCTCATAAACGAGTCCGGCGCAAACCCGTAAGGGCTGGCCCGCATTCTCTTCGAATTTTCCCGCTTCTAAGCTCTGCAGCAGAAGAGCGCTTTCAGCGCCGAAGCAGGCAGATCATCATGTTCAACGACCCGCAGGCCGCCAGCCCACTCCATGCAAGGGAATGCGGCCTCTGCCGCATCTACCTGATCGAGCCACAGACGATCATGCGCGCGGCGATACGAACCATGGTTGATTCGAGCGAGCAATTCACAGTGGTCGGGGAGAGTGGCACCGCAGAGCAGGCACTGGAACAGCTTCGCCTCCTGCAACCTGACATGGTGCTCACAGAGCTGCTGCCGGCTCGAACCCACCGGGAGTTTTTATACAAGCTGCGTGCGTGCAGCCCGCGAACGGCTATCGTCGTGTTGACGGAACGATTGGGCCCGGAACGCATGGCTGTCGCACGGAAGGCGGGAGCGCGCGCCTTTGTTCTCAAGCAATGCGGGCGCGCTGAGCTGTTCGCTGCAATCCAGAAAGTTTGCGCCGGCGGGGGCCACATGAGCGCGCCCCAACAGGAAACGCTTGGACCAACAACCGGTCACGGACCCTCCGGACTCGGGCGGACGAGTGCGGGGCTAACTGAACGACAGCATGAAGTCTTGCGGAGCATCGCTCTTGGCCTTTGCACCAGCGAGATAGCAAGCGCGCTCGGAGTCAGTCTGAAGGCAGTACAGAGGCATCGAGACCAGATCAGGTACGTGTTGAATCTCAGAAGTACAGCGGCCCTCACCGCCTATGCGATCCGCGAAGGTCTCGTAACCAATTGAGCGGCGCGGTCTTACCTTTCCGTCCCTCTGATCGCAACGTCCTCGTATAGATCCGGCCGCGACGGCCACGTTCGGCCCCGTCCCACAGGGCCCGTTTCTGTCCTAAAACCCTACCTGCCTCTAGGGCCTAACCCGCGTCCCGCCTCAAGCGTCCGTCCCATTGCTGCAACGTGGCCTTGACCTGCATCGTTGCTACAAAGAAGCAATCTGCCACCGATCACAGCCTTGGGGCCCGTTGCCTGAGAGGCGATGAATCGGCTGATGGCAAGAAGAGGTCCTCGATGTCAAATTCCATCTGGTCTCGCCGCGGACTGTCGGCGCTCGTCCTTTGTCTGGCGACACTGCCGGCAGCCGCGCAGTCCTTCCGTGTTCAATGCCCAAAGGAGACGAAGCTGCATCCGGCCGGCTCGAGCGGCACAGACGCGCACCCGGGAGGCATCAAATGCCAGGAAATCGCAGGCGGCGACGGTTTTGCCACGATGGCCGACGGAAACCAGATCTACCTGTTCGGGTTCGGCCCTCTCTCGGGCCGCGATTACATCGATCAGGGTCTCCCCGGAACCCAGTCGGCTGAGGATTTCAACAAGGACTACAGCGCGACCAATGCGAACGGCGCAGCTATCGAGCCGGCAGCCATCATGAATCTCGGGGTGTTGTCCGCACAGGAACCGGCTCCACTGATGGCGATTGACGAGGATGACGAGTTCTTCCTGACCTTGAGCAACGTCGGGCAGATCATGCGGCCGGACCTGTTCGAGCAGCATACGGTGCACTTCCATGGTTACCCGAACGCTTCGTCCTTCTTTGACGGTGTGCCGGATGCATCGGCTGCGATCAACATCATGGGCAGCTTCACGTACTACTACACCGCTCCGGATGCGGGTACGTACTTCTGGCATTGCCACATAACCCCACCCGAGCACCTGCAGATGGGTATGGTCGGGCAGCTCTTCGTGAGGCCCCGGCAGAACCAGGTACACGTCGGGGTTGACTTGGCAACTGCGCTGTACACCAGCAATCTAAAAGCGCCGGGAAATCCAGATGGCGTGACGTGTTCGGACATCCTCTGCACCGGGCAGACGCCACTTCCAGCAGCGGCCGTGTCTACACACGTGAGCAACGTCCTGCAACCAGCGGGAGACGTCAAATACGCCTACAACGACGGCGACGGGTCGACGAAATACGATGTTGAGTACCCGATCCAGCTCATGGGCTTCGATCCAAACTTCCACTATGTGGGCATGACCTTCAATCCGGAGGCCTTCGCCGACATGAAGGACAAATACTTCATGATCAGCGGCAGGGGCTATCCGGATACCGTCAACACCTACGTCAATAATACTGGCACTGGCAAGCCGGATGGCCCGTTATACACGCTCGATTCCGATGGTGCGTCGCGGTCTTCCCAGCCTCTGCCCTCACTCATAAAGATTACTCGAAGCGCCGGCCAGACACGGGCCCTGCTGCGCATTTCAGACCTGAATGTCACGGAGTTCCACACGATTGCAACGGTAGGCGTGCCCATGCTCGTCATAGCGGACAACGCGCGTCTGCTGCGTGACATGGCGGGCAGGAATCTCTATTACAAGACGAATTCACTGACACTCGGCGGCGGCGAATCCGCGGATGTGATCCTCGATGTGAGCAGCTCCGACTACGCGACGTGCACAAACACAAGCCCGTGCACGTTCTACCTCTACACCACCAATCTCGATCATCTGTCGAACGATGCCGAGAACTTCGGCGGCATGATGACCGAGATCCAGGTCCTGTAGGAGAGAAGAATGAAAAAGTCCGCAGACCTGACATCGTTCAACCTGCACATCCAACTGCTGGCCGGCTGCATGCTGCTGTCCGCCGTCCTGCTCTGCTGTCCGGCCATCGGGGCAGTGCCCGGCATTACCGGCCCGACATTCAAACTGAAGGCCGGCGCCGATCTCGTCACGCAGCCCGACGGCGCGATGATCTATTCCTGGGGCTACGGGTGCAACGGCGGTCCGGCGGGATACCTGCCGCCGAGTGGATCGGGAGCCGGTCCGAAAGCGAATTGTCCGTCGATGCAACTACCGGGACCTACCCTGATCGTGACCGAGGGGGACGACGTGACGGTCGAACTGACCAACGGTCTGCCCACAGCTGCCGGGAATACATCAATCGTGTTTTCCGGCCTGGCGGCCACCGCCGCCGACGGGGTTTCCGGGCCGCTGGTCAAGGAAGCAGCCCACGGCGGCAAAGTGACTTACACGTTTCACGCAGACAAACCGGGCACCTATGCGTACTACAGCGGAAGTCATCCTGACTTGCAGATTGAAATGGGGCTTTTCGGTACGGTCATTGTCCGGCCGAGTCCGAATTACTCAGCTCCCGTCACCTGCCGTCAGGGGGATTTCGCCCTTGCCCCGACCGCGTACGACAATGACGCGACGTGCTACGACCGTGAGTATCTGTTCCAGTTCAGCGAGATCAATTCGAGAGTTCACCAGGAAGCGCAGGCACTGGTGGCCGCTTGCGGCGAAGCAACCGACTGTCCGCCGATGAATGTGAGCATGGAGCCCTATCGTCCCAGCTATTTTCTGGTGAATGGGCGTTCGATGCCGGACCTGATGGATACGCCGTATGCCGCGGCGTACCCCCATCAGCCGTACAACGGCAACCCTCATATGCATCCCGGAGAGCGTGTCTTGATGCGCGTGGTCGGGCAGGGCCGTTGGCAACATCCATTTCATTTCCACGGAAATCATGCACGGGTCCTGGCGCGGGACGGAAATCTCATTGTCAGTCAGGGTACGTCCGGGACCACAGCGCCACTGGCCGGCCCTTTGTTGTTCACCATTCCCACCGTATCGGGTCAGAGTGTGGATGCGATTTTCTCCTGGACGGGCCAGGGCCTGAATTGGGACGTGTATGGGTCTCAAGTCCACAGCTGCAACTCCGTTGATGAGCCCAAGGCACGCGCCGCGCAGGCCTCGGCAGATGCCACGGTCCTGGCACAACTCGCGGGCAACGGTGGCTTCGACAAAGACACCCACGAATATTGTCCCGACCACGGCAAGCCCTTTCCGGTGGCCCCGCCCGATCCCCAGATCGTGGCCAATGGCCAGTGGTACGGCGGTACGCCGTACCTGGGACTCAGCGGGTTCAAGGTCACGGATCTTGCTCCGGGCACCCTGCAGCAGAATCCGAGTGCCGGTTATGCCTACATGTGGCACTCCCACAACGAGCGTGAGATCACCACGAACGATGTGTTCCCGGGCGGGATGATGATGATGTTGATCATCGATCCGCCGGTGACGCCAGATAACTCCGCTGCAACGATTGACGAAACGCTTTGATGCGCCCGGTCACGAGTCGAACCGCTGGATTAAAAATGAATAACAAAACCACCAAGCGCCTGATGGGTCTCTTGGGCGCCTCGATGTTGCTCGCTGCCGGCACGCTGCAGGCGTCCACAGTGGTGAATCTCACCGCGCAACGGTCCCACGCGACGTTGCCCGATGGCACGTCAGTACCCATGTGGCAGTTCTGTGGCGGACTCGCTGCCCCCTCAACTGTGTCATCTGGCACGACGACCGGCGGGGCTTGCGGTGGTGCATGGAAGCCAGGACCAACCATCATCGTGCCGTCGTCGGATTCCTTACTGACCATCAATCTCGTCAACAATCTGAAGGTCCCGACCTCGATTGTCATTCTCGGGCAGATCGGTGGTGGTCTGGGTACGCCGCAAGATATGACCTTTCCCGCTCATAACCCGCAGCCGCAGACGACATTCCCGGCCGCCGGCGGCGCTACCTTCTCGCCACCTCCGCAGCCCTCCCGTGTTCAGTCTTTCTCGAAGGACGCGGAAGCGCCCGCCGCAGGAAGCGTACAAATCAGTTGGGATAAACTGAAACCGGGCACGTACATTTACGAAGCTGGCACGTTGCCTTCGTTGCAGGTGCCGATGGGGCTGTACGGTCTCTTGATCGTCACGGAGGTGCCTTCTGCCGACGCACCATTTGCGCCACGTATGGCGTATCCGGCGGATTCCTCGACCTCGGCAGCCGAGGTCAAATACGATTCGGATGCCGCATTGCTCTTCAGCGAGATCGATCCTGTACAGAATGCGGCGGTTGATGCGGCGGAGCAGGCAAGCGCTGATTACAAGAAACGTTTCGACGATCCGGGTTGCAGCAGCTCGCATTGCTATCCTGCTGCGGTCAACTACACGCCGACCTACTTTCTGATCAATGGGCAGGCGTATGACCAGACTGCCCCGCAACTGTCCAGTCTTGCCGCCGGCAGTCAGTATTCGAACGGTAAGATTCTGCTTCGGCTGGCCAATGCGGGCCTGAGAACTCACATCCCATCGGTCGTCGGGTTGCCGTTCGAGCTCGTGGCTGAGGACGGAAATCTGGCCCCGGGTAATCCGAAGGTGCAAAGCGAGGCACTGCTCACGGCCGGCAAGACATACGATGTCATCGTCCATCCTTCCACTGATTCAATTACGGCCCCGACCGCATACAAGCCGCAAACCTATGGAGTGTTCGACAGGCAAGGCAGCCTGACGAACGCCAACGCCAGTGGCGGCGGCATGCAGGCGTTCCTGCTGGTCAACGGCGCCAACGCCAATAAAGGTGATCCCGGTAGGGAGCCAGCGGCTGCGGACATTCGTGCAGTCGCGGACACCTATGCCGTACCGCTCAACACTCAAATTACCTTCGACGTCCGAACCAACGATGTCGGAGTGAAAACTGCGAGCGTGGGGACTGATCCGACGCCCCTCGGTTCGGTTGCAAGCAATGCCGACAAAACGTTGTTTACCTATACTCCGTCTCCTGGTTTCAACGGGACCGATTCGTTCAGCTACATCGCTAACGGTGACATAAATGTTCATGCCACCGTCACGCTGACTGTGGGCTCTGCCGCCCCTCCGGTTGCGGTGCTGGACACGTATTACGCGCCCGTTGGGACGGTGTTCAAGACGTCCGGTCCCGGTGTGCTCGCAAACGACAAAGACGACGGTAAGTATCAGCTCGTAGTTGATACGGGCACAGTCGCAATTATGAACAATAGCTGCGGTTCCGTGGACGTCGCAGTGGATGGGGGATTTACCGCTACGGGAACCGCTGGCAGCGCATGCACTTTCACCTACAAAGTCCGCAACAGCCAGGGCAGGCAGAGCGTTGACGCAGCCCCGGTGACCGTGAATTTCCCACGAGGCAGTGGGCTGAAACTGGCCGTGCTGGATGCGACGACAGGAGCTCCGATTACGGATTACTCCTGGACGATTCAGGAAGATCTCACCTTCAAGCACGACACGAACGGGACGCCGTCGCTGAGCACGCGTACGCTTGGAACCAGCTTCCACACGAGTCACATGCCAGTTTTCGCCACGGGATGCGTGGGCGATAACAGTTGCGGAACAGGACAGACTGTTCGAGGCCGGGCGGCGGCGAGCCTCCTCAGGCCGAGCAGCTCCATTGCCGATGTGAAACTGGATCCAACGAAGAACTACTACATCTCCATTCTGCCGGGTGACGCGGCTGATCCGGTCGTCAATGGCGGAAACGGGCACATCATGGGAGGCGCAGAGGTGAGCAAGCTTCTCGTTGCTCACCTGCCGACTGCCGGCGCGGACTCCGACCTGACAATCCGGTTGCAGCCGTCACCGCTCACACCTGCGCAACTCAGTATCTTTGTCTATGAGGACAACTCGCCTACCAACGGACAAAATGATCTCAATGAGCAGGGACTCGGTGGTTTCGCCATCATCCTCATGGATCCAGCCGGTCGCACGGGAGATCCGGCGGGACAGCAGACGTACGACGCCGCGAACATGCCGTTGTCCAACGCGTTGCTCGGCGCGCCGGGATGTCCGGACGATCAGAATTTGAAGACCAATGGCGCCGCCACCTCCGGGGCCACCCATCTCGTTGGCGTGGTTTACACCTGCCCGAACGTTCCGCAGGGATATACAGGTGACCCGGCCGATTACGCGCTCGCCGGACATGCCCTGATCAAGAATCTGACTCCAGCACGGTATGACGTGATTGCGCATCCGTCGGCGGATCGAGAGGCCGCGGGCCAGATGTGGTTGCAGACTGAAACTCTGGAAGGCACGCCCGCGCAGGATGCGTTCACCGGGATCAACGAGCCCAGCTACTTCCAGGAATTTGGGCCGCCCGGCTTCCACACGACGATCGGATTTGTGAACTCCAAGGGTTTCGCCCCTCTGACGGGTACAGGCAGTATCACCGGCAGGGTTACCAACCAGCACATGTCGCGCCCCTCGGATGTCACGCTGTGGGACTCAGGCAGTTATGACCTGCTGTCTTCCACATTCTGCCAGGTCGCGCTGAATTCGCAGGGCGGTACCGGACCGACTATTGCAGTGACCGCCTGCGATCCGAAAGGTGGGTTCAAATTGGACAAGGTTCCTCCGGGAGCCTACGAGCTGGCGATCTGGGACTACTGGCTCGACCAGATCATCCAGACCGAGGCCGTCACGGTGGCGCCTGGACAGAATGTGACTGTGGGAAACAACAACGGCAACGTGCCGGTGCTCAGCTGGTTCACGCAATACGACCAGAACATCTTCCTGGACGCGAACCGCAACGGCATCTATGACGCGAATGAGACGGGCATTTCGAACGTGCCGCTGACAGTTCGCTACCGTAACGGCAGCATTTCCAATACAACGCTGACGGATTCATCCGGAAACGGGATCCTCACAGAGCTCTTCCCGCTATTCAACTGGTACGTTGCGGAGGCCGATACAACCCGCTTCAAACAGACTGGTGTCGATATCGTCGTGGACGGGGGCGGCCCCGTGGACACGGATGGCGATGGCGCTGGACTGTATAGCTCAAAGTACGCGACCGGTGAAACGAGCCACAGGCTTGCGGAGATCCCCGGCTCTTATTCATACGGAATCCAGAGCTTCATCAGCCAGCGCAATGTCGTCAACTGGGGCCGCGCTCCATACGATCAGAACGAGAATGGTGGAATCCAGGGTGTCGTCATCTATTCATCGACGCGCCCATTCGATGATCAGCGTTACAACGTACAGACGATATGGGAACCTTTGGTCCCGAGAGTGACGGTGAACCTGTACCGCAAGGTCAGGAATTCCGATGGCACCAATACTTTGACCCTGGTCGACCACACACTGACATCGAGCTGGGACGACTGGGTCAACGCAGTGGACGCGAATGGGAAGCAGATCAACATGCAGTGTCCCGGGCAGCGAAGCGACGATCCTTTCGCGCTGTACACCCTGGCCCCCCAGAATCCCCTTGGAAACCCGGACCTGGGCCGCTGCTACGACGGCTTCCATAACTGGAACCAGGTGCAGGCTGCTCCCTACGATGGCCGCTACGCCTTCCCTTCGCCCAACTGCCGCAGCGACGTATGCGTTGCAAATCCGAAAATGTTGCCGCCTGGTGAGTACGTCGTCGAGGCGGTCACACCGCCGGGGTATGAGATCGTCAAGGAGGAAGACAAGAACATCTTCACGGGAGACTCTTTCAACGCTGCGGTCGAGCCACAATTCGGCCCGTTGGGCAGCATCTTCATCCTGCCGGACCAGGCGACTCTCAATAATGCGAATCCCTACAACGGCTGTTCGCAGCTCGAGCCGGGTACTGGCAAATGCATCGGGACCGTCTCAAACGCGACATCCAACCTCGGCGTGCTGGAGTCAATGATCAGCGCACCGGAATGTGTCGGCGCCCTGCACCGTGTTCCGGATTACCTGAGCCTGTTTCCACAGATCGGCCTGGTGGCACCCTTTGCGGGCATGGATCGGCCGCTGTGTGATCGCAAGCTCGTCAAGCTCACCGATCAGATGCAGGCCAGCGCCAGTTTCTTCATATTCACACAGACGGATGTAGCCGCTGCCGGCACCGGCATTATCCTCGATGACGCCTCTTCCGAATTCAACGCGGCCTCTCCGGATTTCGGCGAAAAGGCCTCAGTGCCGTTCGTGCCTGTTTCCGTCAAGGATTTCGCGGGCAACGAGATCAGCCGGACCTACTCCGACCAGTGGGGCGCATACAATCTCATGCTGCCTTCCGCCTGGCTCGTCAATCCGCCGACACCCTCCGGCTATGGTCCGAACATGCTGGTCACGTGCATGAACGATCCAGGTCCGATCAAGGACCCGGTGAGCGGCAAGATGGTGACGGATCCGGCGTACAACCCGGTATACAGCAACTTCTGTTATACGAACCCCTTCATGCCGGGTCAGACCACATACCTGGACACACCGGTGTTGCCGATAGCGGCCTTCGCCTCGGGTTACAATCCGGCCGACTGCGCTTACCCGGACGCCACGCCCGGAATCCTGCGCGTAGACAGCAGCGCCGGGTTCGGTCCCTACCTGCCCAAGACCGGTGGCACCCTGACCATCCAGGCTATCGGCTTCGCTGGCGTGAATGACATCGGTGTGCAGGTTCCGAATCCAGCGTACGCGGGTCCCTTTGCCACAACCGGTCCGACTAGCAAGACGACCGTGACGCGCCATTACGGATTTGGAGCACAAGGACCCGGCAGCAAGGTGATGCTGGGGGGCCAATCCTTAGGCATCACCGGTTGGACCCCTGACTCGATCACCGTGACCGTGCCGCCCAACACGCAGACGGGTCAATTGGTCGTCACGTCGGATAACGGTAAGTCCTCCAACGACGCGGTCACAGTCACGCTCGAAACAGCCTCACCCAAGAGGGTTGATGGCACAAGGGGCGACACGATCCAGGCAGCGATCGACAATGCCGCCGCCGGGGATCTGATCCTGATCAATGCGGGCACCTACAGTGAGCTGGTGACCCTGTGGAAGCCGGTCCGTCTGCAGGGCGTTGGCGCAGCTTCGGTCATCATCAATGCCGCCAAATACCCGACCAGCAAGCTCGAGAGCTGGCGGCCCAACATCAACAATCTGTTCTCGATCGATGCAGTGACCGGAAATCAGACCGGGACCTCCCAGGTCGACCCGTTGCCGACCCAGGAGATCACCGGCGGAGTGGTGCTGCTGGAGCCCTCGGTACTCGGCGCTGAAGAAGGTGCCGGCATCACCGTGCTTGCGAAGAATCTGCCTGCGACCGAGTGCAAGGTTGGCGGCAATGCGACCCGAAGCAACTACCAGGACCCAACCAGTCCGACGCGCCCCCACTTCATCGCCGAAAGTAACTTTTACTGTGGAGCCTCGCGGGTCGACGGTATCAGCGTCACCGGAGGGGATGCCGGTGGTGGCATTTACGTGAACGGCTGGGCTCACAATCTCGAGATCTCAAACAATCGAATCTATGGCAATGCCGGTGCCTACCACGGTGGTGTGCGGATCGGTGTTCCGTATCTGGAGCAGGAGCTGTATCCGGGCCAGGTCGAAAACGCCGACGGAAACGCGGTGGGCAATCCAACCGTGAGGGATAACGAGCTGGTCGGTCTGGGTTACGACAAGAACATCAGGATCCACAACAACGCCATCACCAAAAACGGCACTGTTGAGGCTCCGGCGGGGGCGGGCGGTGCCGGTGGCGGCGTTTCGATCTGCACCGGCACCGATGGCTATAGTGTGGATCACAACTGGATCTGCGGTAACTACGGAGCCTCCGACGGCGGTGGCATCGGCCATCTCGGATTCAGCCAGGGAGGACGGATCGCCAACAACTCCATTCTCTTCAATCAGACGTTTCAGCAGACAACCTCGACTCACGGTGGCGGCATAATGGTAGCGGGTGAGCCCGCAGTGGCCGGCACACTGTCGTTGGGTACCGGCAACGTGACCATCGATTCGAACGTGATTCGCGGCAACTTCGCCGAAGCCGGTCACGGCGGTGGCATCCGCCTGCAGCAGGTGAACGGCGCCGAAGTCCAGGCCTTCCGGGGCACCGGCGATGGCCACCCGGACCCGCGCTGGTTCAAGGCCACCATCACCAATAACATGATCGTCAACAACGTGGCCGGCTACGGCGGCGGTGGTCTGTCCATGGCCGACACCATCGCCAGCAACGTGAATAACAACACGATCGCTTCCAATGACAGTGTGGGTATTGCCGGCTCTCTGCTGGCAGGCACTGGTGAGACAGCGAGCTCGACGGGAGCCGGCCGGCCCAATCCCGCCGGGCTCAGCGTGGACCCCACCAGCGCGCAGTTGCTGGCCGTCGTGCCAAGCAATTTCCGCTTCGCGAGCGTGATCTCCAATCCTGTGCTGACCAACGACATTTTCTGGAAGAACCGCTCCCTCTACTACAAAGTGGATAACGGTGCGGCGTCTCTTTGCTCCTCCAACGGTGATCCGGCTGGACTGGCTGCATGCAACAAACTGCTCGATCAGGTCACGACCGGGGAATGCACGAAAACTGGGTCGGGCGATCCCGCGTACTGGGACTTGGGAGTTCTCGGCGATGCGTCAGCCGGAACCCCGGGAGGAACGACTCCGCTGACGGCGTTCAATGTTGTCGGCCGCGCCCGCGGCAACGGCGGTGGCAACAACCGTCCCGTCACCATTACGGTAAACGCACCGCTCAACGCACCGAATGGCGCCTTACCCGGCGTTACGATTGCGGGAGTGACGGGCGGCGGCCAGGCCGGCAATTTCAATGGCACCTTCACAATCAACGTCACCGGCTCTACCACCTTCACCTACACGCCCAGCGGGCAAGGCGCCAGCAACTCACAGTTCAACTCGCTGACCTTTTCCAATGCCACGGTGACACTGCCCGCAATGCCGGGGGCCAGGCCGAATCCGAGCCACTCGGTCATCACGAGCATCGTCCCGTATTCCGGTAGTGCATCGGCGAACTCGTCCGGGGATCCGCAGCTTACCGACCTGTACTGCAATGGAGCGCGTGCAACTCCTGAGTATCCTTCGGTCACCAATCCTCCGAACATCAACAACCTGCAGGTAGCGGCGACCGTGGATGAGGGTAACAACTACGTGAGCCTGCGGTACGGTCCGCTGTACGTGACCAAGCCCGACCCGGCCACCACAGACAAAGTTGTGCCGTTTGGAGACTACCACCTCCAAAACCAGGCCACTTCCGCAACCTCTACGGCTGTGGATCACGGCATCACCATCGCTGGACTGACCACGGATATTGATGGGGACGCACGGCCGATGGGCCCGGCATACGACATCGGTGCGGACGAGCTCCGGGTGCCGGTGCCAATCGTGACCCTCAGCGCCGCCAGCCTCGCGTTCGGCAACCAGGCCGTGAACACGACCAGCACGGCACAGTCTGTGACTGTGACAAACACGGGCACGGCGAATCTCCTGTTCACCAACATCAGCGCCCTTTCAGGTCAGAATGCCAACCAGTTCCAGACTGGCGGCGGATCGTGCGCAGTTAACGTGCCGGTCCTTCCCGGCGCGAGCTGTACGATCAGTGTCGCGTTCAGGCCGAGCTCGAGAGGCTCTAAATCAGCAACCCTGACTCTATCCGACAACGCTGTGCCGGGTACGCAGACGATTTCACTCAGCGGAACCGGCGCCCAGGGTGTCGTCTTGTTCACGTCCGCCACGTTCTCGGCGGGTGCACCCCTGCAGGGCCTGTTCGATCTGCTTCCAGGTGTGCTCCCCGCTGTGTTGAATTTCGGCAATCTCAGTGGCGGCCAGTTCTCGACGGTGACCCTGACAAACACGGGTAATTTGCCGGTGAAGTACACCTCGGCAACGGTCACAGGCTCGCAGCTGTTCGGCAAGGGCGCCGATTCATGCAGCGGTCAGACGGTGCCGCCTAACGGTACCTGTACCATCCGCGTGAATTTTGCTGCGCCCAATGGGAACTCACTCACGAACGGCACGCTGACAATCGTGGATGACGCCACGGGCGGTCAGCAGCGGTTGTCGCTCACAGGCCGTTGAGACTCAACTATGACACCGCGGGTTGCCTCAAACATTCGGCCGGGACGGAGCGCGTTACTCGCAGGCGTGCTCGCGCTGGCTGCCTGCTGGGGGGCAGTAGCCGGGCCAGCTCCCTCCCCGAGTCGCTGGAATTCCGGGCCGGGGCAGTTTTACCGGCGCAACTGGGGTGTCGAGGTGGTCGGGGTCAAGCCGGTATCCTCGGGTTACATGCTGGCGTTTCGCTATCGCGTGCTCGACCCTGACAAGGCGAAGATTCTCAACGAGCGCAAATCGAGAGCCTACCTGGTTGATGAAGCGACCGGGACGGCGCTGATGGTGCCAACGATGGAGAACGTGGGGGAGCTGCGGCCGGGCGCGACTCCCGAGGCCGGACGGACCTACTTCATGATTTTCGGCAACCCGGGACAACTGGTCAAAAGCGGCAGCCGCGTCAGTGTTGTGGCGGGCGGCTTGCGTATCGATGGGCTGGTCGTGCAATGAAGCGGACAGGAAGACAAAACATGCGTATGGGTTGGGCCTTTATTGGCGCGGGTGTTCTTTCGCTTTCTCCGGTTTGGACTACTGCGGCTGCCGCAGCCGAGCCGGCAAAGGCGGCTTTACCGTCTCTCACGGCGCGGGAGATTGTCGATCGCAATCTCACGGCCCGTGGCGGGGCTGCTGCGTGGGCGGCTGTGCATACCATGCGAATCTCGGGAATGGTCGATGCGGGGCAGGAGCGCAAGGACGGCGGCAATGTCGTAACGAGCCTCCAGCAGGCGAAGGCTCACGAGCGCTCTTTAGCGGCGCAGATCTTTGCCGGCAAAGCACCCGTGCAGACTTCGAAACTCATTCGATTGCCTTACAAACTCGAAGTGGCGCGGCCGAATCGCATGCGGCTGGAAGTGAGCTTTGGCGGACAGCAGGCGGTCCAGGTCTTTGACGGCGCCAATGGCTGGAAGCTCAGGCCGTTTCTCGGACGGCACGAAGTCGAATCCTTCACGCCCGAGGAGCTCACACTCGCTTCCGACGAGCAGGAGCTGGATGGTCCGCTGGTGAATTTCGCAGCGAAGGGGACCGAGGTTGTTCTGGAAGGCACGGACACCGTGGAGGGCCGCAAGGCGTATCGACTCAGACTCAAGTTGAAGTCCGGCCACGTCCGCCACCTGTGGATCGACGCTCAGAGTTTTCTCGAAGTGAAGTACGAGGGCGCGCCACGTCGCTTCGACGGGAAGATGCGTGCTACCTACACCTTGTATCGCAACTACGCTGCCGAGAACGGCCTGATGCTTGCCCACCGGCTCGAAACCGTGCTCGAAGGAGTTCGCCAGACGCACAGTATCGACATCGACAAGGTGGCATTCAATGTCGATGTCGGGCAGAAAGCGTTCGGCAAGCCGATGTAGGGGGATCGGATGCTCAGCCGCCGACTCTTGTTGAAATTCGGAGCGTTTCTGGCCGTGAGTTGCCTCGAGGCCTCCGCAATCACGGCATCGGAGCCGCACGCGTCCCGGGACAGTGTCTCGATGCGTGTCATTGATTTACCCGATGTGACGATGACACGCAGCGATGGCCAAACCGTGCGCCTGCGCCAGGAGCTGGAGGACGGGCCGCCGGTGATCCTGAATTTCATCTTTACGAGTTGTCCGGGAATCTGTCCGATGATGAGCCAGGTCTTCGCGCAACTTCAGCGCACCCTGGCCGCACAGAAGGGCGCTGCCGTCCTGGTGTCAATATCAATCGATCCTGAGCAGGACACCCCGGCGCGGCTGCGGGAATACGCTGCGCAATTCGGGCCTCATGACAAATGGCGCTATTACACAGGCACCGTTGAGGCCAGCGAGTCGGTGCAGCGTGCATTCAGTGTCTATAATGGCGATAAAATGAGTCACAATCCCGTGACATTCATGCATGTCGGGCCAGGGCAGAGCTGGCAACGGGTCGACGGCCTTGCGACTGCAACCGAACTACTCAGACACTACCATGCTCTCGAGGCGCGGCAGATTTCAGCAGCGCGTTGATCTGGTTGTGCTGATGCGTTTTCCGCTCTTCCTGATGCTCCTGCTCGGGTGGGCTGAGGTATCGGCCGGGGCGATTGCCGCGGGCGGTGGGGAAGCCATCTTCAGGTTGGGCTCGTTATCCGGCGGGCGGGCTCTCATCGGTGAGCGACGAGGCGGACTCGATGTGAAAGGGACAGCCGCTGCCTGTGCCACCTGTCATCGGCGTAGCGGCCTCGGCATGGCGGAAGGCCAGATCATCATCCCCCCGATCACCGGAAGATTCCTCCTCCAGCCGCGCACCTTGAATGTGCGAGACATGAGCACGCCGCAGCGGCATGGGACTGCCTGGACGCGTCTGCCGTACAACGACTCGACACTCGCGCGCGCGATTCGACTTGGAATCGATTCGAGCGGACGGCAGCTCGATGCACTGATGCCGCGATATCGTCTTGACGCTGGTGCCATGGCGAGCTTGATTGCCTATCTGCGACCGTTGAGTTCGGGTCCCATCCGCGGGGTCACCGAGGATACGTTGCACTTTGCCACCATCGTGACGCCCGATGCCGATCCGGGTGACAAACGCGCCATGCTGGAAGTGATGCAGCACTTTTTTGAGGACAAGAATTCGTTCATCCGGGGCGGCTCGCGCCCGATGAGCGCTACACGACAGGTTGAGTACCGGGTAACCCGTCGCTGGCAGTTGCATGTCTGGGAGCTGACAGGCGAGCCGCAGACCTGGGGAGAGCAACTGCGCAGAAAGATTGCAGTAGAGCCGGTCTTTGCAGCGATATCCGGACTTGGGCGCAGCACCTGGCAGCCGGTCCATCAGTTCTGCGAGCAGCTCGCACTCCCGTGCCTGTTTCCGAATGTCGAGCTGCCGGGAGGCACTGGGGAGGACTTCTACTCGGTGTATTTTTCGCGAGGTGTACAACTCGAGAGTGGCCTGATGTTGCGGCAGTTGAGTCCGCCGGGCGCCCGGCCGCCAGACAACATCGTGCAGGTCTACCGGGGCAATGACATCGGCGAGGCCGCCGCGCAATCCCTGAAGAGATCCGCAACGGAGCGGGGGATCGCAGTACAGATGCGGGAGCTGTCCGGGGCCGGCGATCTCGCTCGCGCTCTGTCCGGGTTGCGGCCAGACGATGTGTTGGTGCTGTGGCTGAGGGGTGCAGATCTCGCCGCACTTCCGGATCCGGTGCCCGCAGCGGGTCAAATCCTGATCTCCGGCCTCATGGGTGGGTTGGAGGGATCACCGTTGCCCCGCGCCTGGCGTGAGTCTGCAAGGATGACCTATCCATTGGATTTACCGGCACAGCGACGCGTCAGGATGAATTTTCCGCAGGGCTGGTACCGGGTTCACCGCATCGAGCCGGGCGCCGAACGGCTTCAGACCGACACCTATGTAGCCTGCGGGATCCTGGCAGAGGCCCTCGGTGGGATGCTCGATAACTTTGTACCGGAGTATCTGCTGGAGCAGACGGAAGCCATGTTGAGTCATCGGCTGAACAATGGTTATTACGCCCGCCTGAGCCTCGGGCCGGACCAACGAAACGCCTCCAAGGGCGGCTATATCGTGCGCTTTACCGATGGCACGGGCAGCGCAATCACGGCAGAAAGTGGCTGGGTGGTCCCCTGAATCCGAGCACCGGTTCGCGTTTAGAGAGGCGCGGCGGCGCAATGTTGTGTCACTCCCGCTATTGTGAGGCACCGGTCAGACAGTCCTGGAGCCCGTAGCGCACGTGATCACACAGAGCCAGAGCCCGACCCGGGGCCGTTCTCTGCCGCGCTGCGATATAGGAAGGTTGGCTCTGGCCGTGATCCTGGCCGCCCTCGCCTCGATTTCGGCTCGCCTGCAGGCTGCCGATGCACCTCTCGACTCGAGTTTGTTGGTATTTCCCAGCGCTCAAGGCACTCAACGCTTCTTCTCGGTGCCACCGGACCGGTCCCGACTCAGCGGTGAGGCTATCGCCGATTTTCTCTATACGCTGACGGAGGGTCCCTTGCGCTTCCTGGGAGAGGCCGACTTTTCCACGGAACACGGCGAGATCGACCGTCTGCAGCTCGGGTGGCACCCGGGGTCGGACACGTACATCTGGCTGGGCAAGTTCCATCAACCCTCGAGCGCCTGGAATTTTGAACGGGATCACGGTCAGTATCTGCAGACGGCGATTTCGACTCCGGCCATCGAGGCGCCGGGCAGTGATCGGTGGGGAGAGGACGCCGGCGTAGTGCCCGAGAATATCACGGGCCTCCTGCTGGACTCGACGCACGCTGTCAGTGAATCGGCCGCCGTGCAATTTTCCGCGGGTGTCGGCGTACCTCCCAATCCGACAGGTTACAACCAGGGCGCCTACTGGATCCGCCCCGTCGGGCCCGGCAGGCACCGCGTCGGCTGGACCGCGCGTCTGACGTTTCTTCCGGACTATCCGCGCAACAGCGGCATCGGGCTACTCGCATCGCGCTACACGCTCGATACGTCGGAACTCGAGGAGGCGGGCAGCCTCGATGCGCGAAGCGTCGATGAAGAAACGTACGGTGCCTACGATGATTCCGACTGGGGTCCGTGGAGTCTGCATGCCACTGTCTACCGGATCAATTTCATGCTGCGGGAGTCTGAGTTCCCTCGAATGCAACACATTACCGCAGGCTATGTGCAGCTCGAGCGCCGCATTGCAGGCTCCTACACGGCCTACGGTAGAGTTGAGTACGCGGCCAACTTCAGAAAAGCTGACTACATTCGGGCGCTGCGCGAGGACTTCGAGAGCCGCCGCCTGTTAGCCGGCCTGCGTTGGGACTTCATGCGTCACCAGGCCTTCACGGCGGAGCTCGCGCGGGGCTCGAGTTTGTCTGCCCGCGTCTTCACGATCCGCTTTCAATGGAGCGCACTCATCCAGTGATTACCTGGCCGTATGTGGGCGGCAGACCACACGGCAGGAGGCGGCTGGCCTGGCTGCTCATCGGCCTATGGATCAGCCTGCACGCGACGGCAGCGCATGCGGACTCTGTAGTGTTGATCGTCAGCGCGAGCAGTCCAATTCAGAAGCTTCGGTCGGCCGACCTGCGCAAATTATTCATGGGGTTTGACGTGATCGACGGCGATGTGCCCTTGCGGGCGGTGCGAAATCGGAGCGACCCGCGGCTCGACGAGATTTTTCTGCAAAATATAGTGGATTTATCGGAGTTGGTTTACGAACGTGAGCTGCTGGCGCGGAAATTACAGAATGCAGCCTCGCTGCCGGCCGAATACCGTGACGAACCGCTGTTGTTGGATGCGGTAGCGCGCGATCCACGGGCCGTCAGCTTTGCGTGGTCGAAGTCTGCCCTGACGCGTTCCGACATCCGGGTGCTTCGCACACTATGGCACGACTGAAGCTGGGACTCGAACGGCGCGCCGTATTGGCGATGGTCCTGATTCACCTGCTGGGGCTGCCGGTCGCCGCCGGCGTGCTGTCGGCCGTGGGCGAAAAATCGCTCGCCAGTGGATTCGTGCAGCGCGTCCGCACGGTAGCCAGAGGGCTCACCGACGCACTCGAAATCCCTTCAGTGATGGGGGATGCGACGCAGACGAGCAATGTCCTCGACTCAGTCATCCTGACCGGAGAAGGCGTCTACGCTGAGCTCCTCGATGATGGCCGCCACGCAGTCAGCGCCCTGAATCGTCCGGGAGTCAATTTTGGCGGCGTTCAGGACCTGCAATTCTTCGAGCATTCCGGATCGACTTACTTCATCGTCCTGCCGGTTGACATTCCAGGGCATAACGCCGAGGTGCGCCTGGGTTTCGACAAACGTCCGACGCTCGACAGCATCGAGCGGCTGCGTTGGAACAGCGTACAGGTCCTGATCGGTTACGCGGCGTTGTCGCTGGGTCTCGTCATCGTATTCGTGCGGCACTTGACTCGCCCACTTGCGAGGCTGCGCAGCTCGGCGCAACAGGTGACTTCGGGCGATTACGAGCAGCATCTGTTCGCCGGGACAAACATTCCCGAGGTACAGGACCTTGCGGCCGACCTGGAGAGAATGCGCTACGAACTGGTCGGCGTCACCGCGAAGCTGCGGGCGGAAATGGCCCAACGTCAAAGAGTGGAGTCGCAGCGCAAGGAGCTCGAGGCGGAGCTGCGGCGGCGTCAGCGACTCGAAACCGTCGGGACGTTGACAGCCGGTGTCGCTCACGAGATCAACAACTCCCTTGTTCCCATACTCGTGTACGCGAAGGTGGTGTTCGATTCCCTTACCGCCACTGATCCGTCTCGTGAGCACGTGGCTGCCATCCTGCAGTCGGCGCGCCGCAGCAAGGAGGTTATCAGGAAGATGCTGACCTTCAGCCGCCAGCTCGAATCGGGAACGCTCGAAGAGATCGACCTTCGCGGGCCGGTGGAGGAGGTCGTGCATTTATTCAACGGCCTGGCCCCAGGCAACGTCGCCGTAACGCAGGACGTGGAGACGGCGTGCGCCCCTGTCATCGCGGATCCAACTCTCATCAGGGTATTGCTGACGAATCTGTGTACGAATGCACTGCAGGCAATGCAGTCGAGCGGCGGCAAGATGACCGTGACCCTGCGTGAATGCGCCTCTCCTGCCGGGAGGTTTGTGGGCAACCCGCGGGGACGTTGCGTGGAGCTGGGCGTCTGCGACACGGGCCACGGCATGGACCCGGTGACGCTGGAGCGGATTTTTGAGCCCTTCTTCACCACTCGTGCCCCCGGAGAGGGAACTGGCCTCGGGCTGGCGATGGTGCACGGAATTGCCACGAGTCTGGGCGCGATCGTGTTGGTTGACTCCAGCCCCGGGGTTGGAACGACGTTTAGGGTCTTGTTTCCTGCCAAGGATCGTGAAGCGGCGCCATGAGAGCGGTGTCCGCGCAGGCATCTCGAGGGGTGCAGGCCATCTAGGGGCGATCGGCACCGGGAGCGGCCCCTTGTGCACCCCCGGAGGCCCTGATTCAGCTCAGCTGGAAGCTGGCCGCGACGTACCGCCTGCCCGGCGGCGGTACGGATTGAATCACCCGGCCCCCGCCCCAAGCTCCATCTGCGCGTTTGCCTGATTTGTCCCAGCGCGTACACTCGACGGTTTGCCGGAAAAAACTTGATGCAGCAGATTCGCGTCCGTGGGGCGCGCACTCACAACCTGAAGGGAATCGATCTCGACCTGCCGCGTGACCGGCTGATCGTGCTTACCGGGCTGTCGGGCTCGGGCAAGTCGTCGCTCGCATTCGACACGCTGTACGCCGAAGGACAGCGCCGCTACGTCGAGTCGCTCTCCGCCTACGCGCGGCAGTTCCTGTCGATGATGGATAAGCCCGACGTCGATGGCATCGAGGGGCTGTCACCCGCAATCGCCATCGAGCAGAAGGCGACGTCGCACAATCCGCGCTCGACGGTGGGGACCGTTACCGAGATCTACGACTACCTGCGGCTTCTGTATGCGCGTGCGGGCATTCCTCGCTGCCCCGATCACCTGATCGACCTCACAGCCCAGACCGTCAGCCAGATGGTGGACCAGGTATTGAGGCTTCCCGAGGGCACCGCCGCCGCCCTGCTCGCCCCCTTGATCAGCGATCGCAAAGGTGAGCACGCCCAAGTGCTCGAAGACCTTGCGGCACAAGGGTTTGTGCGCGTGCGGATCGATGGCCGCATTCACGAGATGGAAGCGCTGCCGAAGCTCGATCCCAAGCGCAAACACACGATCGAGGCGGTCGTGGATCGCACGCGCGTGCGGCCGGACTCCGGGCAGCGGCTGGCTGAGTCCTTCGAGACCGCGCTGCGGCTCTCCAACGGACTGGCACGGCTTGTGTTCCTGGACGAGCCGAGCCGCGAAGAGCTCGTTTTTTCGAGCAAGCACGCCTGTCCGGTATGCGGTTACAGCGTGCCCACACTCGAGCCGAAACTGTTCTCGTTCAACAATCCGGCCGGAGCGTGCCCGACTTGCGATGGCCTCGGTACGAAGGAATTCTTCGATCCCAACCGCGTCGTCGTGAATCCCGACCTGTCGCTCGCGAGCGGCGCCGTGCGCGGCTGGGATCGCCGCAATGCGCA
>JAQGOF010000039.1 GCA_028293745.1 Gammaproteobacteria bacterium
ACCTGCCCGCCGCGGCCACCCGGAGTGTGTGCCGCCCAACCCACGGCGCCCGGAAATGCAAGCAACACGTTGATCGCTGTTTGCGAGAGGGAGGGCAGGGCGATGAGCGCGGTACAGGCGGCCAGCAGCGACGGTCCCAGTAATCGGGTACGGTGGAAAGCTGGCGCTCGCCGGCGTGAATCGTGAGGCAAATCCATGGACGGAATATCAATAGGCACTACGGTGCTCCTTTGCGGTCATGAGTGGCCCCCCAATCTTTCGAAGACCAGGCTTTCCGAAGGCCGCATGGATTGTAAATGACACCGGTTTCCCCTATACAGGCCACTATCAGGAAGTGAGACACATGAACGATGCCATCGCAGAACAATTTGTCCGTGCGCGTCTGGACGCAACGGCGCTTCCGGACTTTCCGGGAAGCATTCCTGCGACGCTCAATACCGCTTATGCCTACCAGGACAGGGCGATCGCGCTCTGGCCTGATTTCCTTGCCGGCTGGAAAGTTGGACGCATAGGCGAGCCGTGGTTGGAGCGACTCGGCGAGGATCGCCTCGTGGGGCCCATCTTCCGGCGCGGGATCCGCCTCGCGCCGCCTGAGCAGGTGGTGGAATTTCCGGTGTTCGACGGCGGCTTTGCCGCAGTGGAAGCCGAGTTTGTATTCCGGCTGGGCGCGGATGCTCCCTCCGACAAGGTGCAGTGGACACCCGACGAAGCCTCGCGCATCGCCATGGCACTGCATATCGGAATCGAGACCGCGGGCAGCCCGCTCGCGAGCATCAATGACCTGGGGTCCGCCGTCGTCGTTTCGGACTTTGGCAACAATGCGGGGCTGCTGCTGGGACCCGCTATTGCGGAGTGGCGCATGCGGCCGTTCGAGTCGTTGAAGACTGAGACTTTCATCGAAGGTAAATCGGTTGGGCGCGGTGGTGCGCTGTCACTGTCCGGCGGGCCCTTCGCGGCGCTGGCATTCGCGCTGTCGCGATGCGCGCGGCGAGGGCTGCCCATGAAGTCAGGTTATGTAGTGTCTACGGGGGCGACGACTGGCGTGCATGACATTCGTATCGGGCAGGAAGCGCGCGTGGTCTTCGAAGGCTGCGGCGAGTTGCTGTGCCGGGCGGTACCAGCGCAAAAGGCTCCGGCAGCGCAAAAGGGAGCACGGGCCTAGTGATCAGCAGGCGGGCGGTCCTTCTGGGAACCGGGGCTGCCTGTGTGCACGCTGTTTGCGCCCCGCGCGCGGTTGCAGCCGGCGCGGCAGGTACGGCGGCCCCGAAAGTCGAATCCAGGGTCGATCCGGCCGGCGTTCTCACTGCCTCCGACGTACATGTCGCTGATTATCCGACGGTGCAGGCACTTCGGTGGATGGGCGACATGATCAGCCGCGAGTCAGGCGGCGATCTGAGCATGCGTGTGTATCACTCCGGGCAACTGGGCCGGGAAAATGACACGGTGGACCTCGCCCGGTTTGGTGCGCTCGATCTCACTCGAATCAACTTCGCATCCCTCAACAACACATTTCCCGCGACGCAGGCGATGTCGCTGCCGTATGTGTTCGACTCCACGGAGCACATGCGCCGATCGGTCGATGGAGCTGCAGGCCGCTCGATTCTCGAGGCGTTCGAGAAGCGCGGCCTGGTGGGGTTGGCTATTTATGATTCGGGGGCGCGCTGCTTCTACAACCATCTGCGCGCGGTGACCGAGCCAGGCGATCTGAAGGGCCTGAAGATCCGGGTTCCGCCGTCCGATATGTTCGTGGCGCTGGTTCGGGCGCTGGGTGCGAATCCAACGCCGCTGTCGTACGGCGAGATCTTCTCGGCGCTGCAGACAAAGCTCATCGATGGCGCGGAGAACAACTGGACGACCTTCCACACGAGTCGTCACTTCGAGGTGGCGCGGTTCTGGTCGCAGTCGGAGCATTCCTTCTCGCCGGAAGCCGTGCTGATGTCGCAGCGGCGTTATCAGAAGCTGTCGAGCCGGCAGCGGGAGTTGGTTAGAGCTGTGGCGGCTCAATCCGTGCTGTATATGCGCACGCTTTGGGATAGCAGCGAGACGGCATCTCGGGCCGCTGTGGAGAAGTCAGGTGTGCACGCGATTCAGGTCGATCGCGCCGCGTTTCAGAAGGTGGCTGCACCGATACTCGAGTCGTACATGAAAGATCCGCAACTGCAGCGGATATACCAAGAAATTCGCGCGGTAGCGTGAAGTCTTCCACCCGGGCGCAGCGCACCGGGATTTTTGTGGGGGTTGTCGTCGGATGGCACGTCAGATTGCTTTGCTCAGCGCCGGGCTCGCGCGGCTTGCCCAGTGCGCGATCGCCATCGCCTGCGTGGCTCTCATTGCCATGACCCTCGTCGAGGGTTGGCAGGTGTTCGCACGCTATGTCCTCAATGACTCGCCCAGTTGGACGGAGCCCGTGGCGCTCCTGCTGATGAGCGCGGCGATGATGTTTGGCGCGGCCGTAGGTGTCCGTAACGAGGCTCACTTTGGTTTCTTTCTGTTGGTGCATGTTGCAACACCGCCCGTTCGCGCCATCCTCGTCAGTATCGCCCGGTTGATCATCATCGCGATCGGGCTGTTGCTGGCCTATTGGGGTGGTGTTCTGCTCATGGACGGCTGGGATGTCCGGATGGCGGGAGCGCCGCTGCCACAGGGACTGTACTTCCTGCCGATCTGCGCGGGTGGGGTGCTCATTGCGCTGTTTGCCTTCGAGCGGCTGCTGGTGGCGCCTGCGGCTGTACCGCGTGGGGAGCACTGATTGTGGCTACGGCGTTGCTGTTTGGTGTGTTTGGGGTACTGCTGATCATCGGTGTCCCGGTAGCCTTTGCGCTTTCTGCCGCTTCGGTGGCTACGGTGTTGTATCTCGGGCTGCCCTCGCTGGTGGTCGTGCAGCAGCTGGCGGCAGGCGCTAGCCTCACGACGTTGATTGCGATTCCGCTGTTCATCTTCGCGGGCGAGATGATGATGCGCGGAGGTATTTCGGACCGGTTGATTGCGCTTGCGGCGTCGCTCGTCGGACACCTTCGCGGCGGCCTGGGCCAGATCAACGTTCTGTCTTCCTTGTTTTTCGGTGGCGTGTCCGGGTCCGCGATAGCGGATGTGTCCGCAATCGGCGGCGCCATGATTCCGCAAATGGTGAACCGTGGTTTCGACCGGGACTTCGCGGTCAGTGTCACGGTGTCGTCGGCGATCGTGGCCCTGTTGATACCTCCGTCGCACAACCTGATCCTCTATTCGGCATCCGCCGGCGGTGGCATCTCGATCGCGGACCTGTTTGCAGCGGGCATCATTCCGGCGCTGTTGCTGACCGTCGTCCTGATGATCACGGGCGCGTCGATGGCTCGCCGCCGACGCTACGCGATAGAGGCATTCCCCGGCTTTCGCACAGTGTTCAGCCGACTGGTGGGTGCCTTGCCCGGTTTGTTGCTCGTTGGCGTGATCTTCGGAGGTATCCGTGCTGGCGTATTTACCGCGGTTGAAAGTGCCTCGATCGCGGTTGTGTATGCCATTGCGGTGACGGCCGTCGTATACCGCAAGCTCACTTGGCAGAACTTCGTCGATGCCTGCACCGGCGCCGTACGGACTACCGGGCTGATCGTTTTCGTGATCGGCGCGGCTGCATCGTTTGGCTGGTTGTTGGCGTACCTGCAGGTTCCCGCCGGCGCGGTTGAGGTACTTACGAGCATTACTCACGACAAGTACCTGCTGCTGTTATTGATGATCCTGATCCTGCTGGTACTGGGCACCTTCATGGACCTGGCGCCGCTCATCATCGTCTGTACCCCGATTTTCCTGCCGGTCGCCAAGGCGATCGGCATCGATCCGGTGCACTTCGGGGTAATCCTGATTCTGAAGGGTGGGCTGGGGCTCATCACCCCACCCATCGGGTCAGTGCTGTTCGTGGGGGCGGCCATCGGGCGGATCAGCATCGTGGATGTGTTACGGACGATCTGGCCGTTCTATCTCGCGATTCTCGGGGTGCTGCTGGTAGTGGCGTATGTGCCGGCTTTGTCGTTGTGGTTGCCTGGGGTGTTGCGGGCGGCGGGATAGGGAGGGGTGCCGTTGACGCTTACCTGGCGGGGTGGCACGTTCCGTAGATCTCCTCGCGCGGGAATAAATCCGTTGTCTCCCCGGTCCTCTTCTGATGAGTCCAAGGTGGGCGCCTTGCGCGCCGGATGTGGCTAGCGTGGGACGTCAATTCGAGGACCTGTTCCTGCCTCATCTGAACGCCGCGTACAGTCTTGCGCGGTTCATTGCGCGCGATCCTGTCGCAGCGGACGACATCGTCCAGGAGTCCTTTCTGCGGGCGTTCCGCTCCTTTGGAAGGTACCGCGGTGGCGATGCAAAGACCTGGTTGCTCGCGATCGTGCGCAATTGCTCGTTTGACTGGTCAAAGGCGACCCGACGCGCTGCGGGTGTTGCCACCGATACGGTGGCGTCCGCGGCCGCCGCCGAGCGGGACAACGTGGGCGAATCCTTCGACGACTTGCTCGACAGGTGGATCCCGAATCCTGATGAGCTGGGCGATTGCACCCAGGACGGGCCGGAGACTGCTGTGTTACGCCAAAGCGAAATTGACGAGGTGCGCGCGATGATTCGGCGGCTTCCTGAGCCGTTTCGGGAAACTTTGGTGTTACGGGAACTCGAGGAGTTGTCATACAAGCAGATAGCCGAGGTCACGGGCGTTCCCGTGGGCACGGTGATGTCGCGACTCGCACGTGCGCGGCAGATGCTGACGGACGATATGGAGCATCCGCGATGAACGGCTGCACCGACAAAGAGCTGCTGTTGCACGGCCTGCTCGACGGCGAGCTCGATGCTGCCAACACCCTGACCTGTGAGGCTCACCTGAGTGAGTGCGCTGCCTGTGCGGCCGAATTCAGACGATTGCAGGCGTTACGGAACAAGTTGAGAACGCCGGGTGTCCCATTTGAGGCGCCAGCGGCATTGCGTGCGCGCATTGCGGCAGCAATAGGCGAGAGCGATACGGACCTCGCAGCGACCGACAATCGCGCGGCAAGCGGTGACTCGGCAGTGCCGGAGACGCGGCAAGCTGCGGCGCCAGCGAGCACCGGCAGACGGCCCGGCGTGACGCAGGCCTCGCGTGATCCTGTCTCCTTGGGCGGGGCGCGGCGGCGTAAGACATTTGTCGCCTGGGCGTGGGGTGGCTCTGTCGCAGCGCTGGCGGCTGCCCTGGTTTTTGTGCTCTTCGTGCACGTGCCGAGGCTCGGTGTAGCGGATGAGTTGGTTGCCGGGCACGTGCGATCGTTGCTTGCGGCACATCTCGTTGACGTAGCGACATCGGACCGGCATGTAGTGAAGCCTTGGTTTGCAGGAAAGGTGGATTTCTCGCCGCCTGTGCTCGAGCTCGCCGACCGGGGGTTCCCGCTGGTTGGCGGGAGGCTCGACTACATACACGGCAGGGTGGTGGCGGCTGTCGTATATCGACGGCGACAACACATCATCAACGTGTTTGTGTGGCCGGCTCCTGCGCGCGAAGCCGCGCCCGCCTCGTGGCGCCACGAGGGCTATAACGTGGCAGGTTGGAGTCAGCGGGGGCTGGAGTTCTGGGCCGTTTCCGACGTCGATCCCGGCGACTTGCAGCAGCTGCGCGCAGCCTTCGCTGAACAGACGGGCCAGTAGGGCGGACAGACCAGCGGGATATGTAAGGAACTGTTTCGACCCCACAAAACACAAACTCTTACAACATGTCAATACACCATGTTGGGCGCGCGGCGGCCAGGATCGCCCGGTATCATTCCAGGATGCCCTTCCTGGGTTATTGGAGAGAAGACTGATGGCAAAGCGCCCCTCGAATGACGGCGCCGGCTGGAGCGCCGGCGAATTGCGTACCTTGAAACAACTCGCGAAGGCGGGAACTCCGACGAGCGCGGTTGCGCGCGAACTCGGCCGTACTGCTGCTGCGGTCCAGCAGAAGGCCATGCGCGCTGGAATTTCTTTCCGGGCCGCCAAGAAATCACGCGCTGCCAAGAAGAAATAACGCCTCTTTACCGTGCCGGGCATTCGTGCCCGGCCGCGTTCGCCTGGCATCTCGATACCGACCCGCAACAACTACCCATCATAGTTTTTCTGAAGATGTGTCATCTGGCGCTGACAGATCGATGCAGGGTGGCCGCGTTGGCGGCAATTGTTGCCAGCGCCGCTGCGATGGCTGTGCATGCAGGTACCGAGTCGGATCTGGCGGCCAAAGCCGTCTGCAACAAGAGTCCTGCGGCCGCGCGAGCCCTGGAGCGCCTCGGAGACGTCATGTGGCACGGGCGTTTTGTCGCCTATCAACCCACGTCATTGCAGATCGTTAATGGGCATCCTGCCCGTGCAGAGGCTGCCAGCATCCGCGCTGACTTGCAGGTACTGCGCCCACGTTTCGATGGGTTGATCACGTACGGTTCGGTCGATGGTGCAGAGGCGATTCCGGGTATCGCAACATCTCTCGGATTTCGAGCTTTGATCATCGGTGTCTGGAATCCCTTTGATCCGTCGCAACTGGACGCCGCCATTGACGCGGCGCGCGCGCATCCGGATATCGTGATCGGACTGTCACTCGGCAATGAGCTGGTGTTTACCAAGCGTCACAATATCGCCGAGCTTGCAGCGATGGCGATGAGCGTGAGGCAACGACTACCGGCAATTGCGATCTCGACGACTGAGCCGTTCCATATGTTTTACGGATCCGAGGCGTCGGAGTTGCTGCACCAGCTGGATTTCATGCTGGTGAACGTGCACCCCGTATTTCAACCGTGGTTCTTGCACGCTCCGGATCACAACGCTGCCGAATTCGTCGTGAACGTCGTCACGAAGCTCGGTGACCTCTACTGCGGGCCGATCCTCGTGAAAGAGGTTGGTGTGCCTACCGCGCCGTCCGAGGGCGGCTTCACGGCGGACCGACAGGCTTCATTCTTCACGGAACTGCTGACGCAGTTCCCACCGGCTCGACAGCGGTCGTTCGCCTACTTTTCGGCGTTCGACGCGCCCTGGAGGGCCTTCGATGAGATTGCTCGTCCCGCTCCGGGAAGCTCAACGAAACCGCATCCCGAAGAAGGCCACTGGGGCTTGTTTGACGAGCACCGCCGACCCAAGGCGGTGGTTGCACGTATTCCTGTGTTGGAAAGTGCGCCGCGATAGGGCCTGAGTCGGCGCATGCGGTGGAGGCGATCGAAGCGGCGGTAGTTAGCGTGACACCGGAAAGCACTGCAGGTCGTCGGCAAACGTCACTTGGCCCGTGTAAGACGTGTGAATCGCCGCGAGGGATTCAGTCTCGTGACCCAGCGTGCGCAACATCCGATGCGAGAGGACGAGTTGCTTAACTGACGCGGCGGCTGCAATTTTTCCGATCACTGATGGCGGCATGTGAAGCGAACGCTCGACGCCGGTTGCGCCTTCAGGAACGGCGTTGTGTGCGACGAACAAGTTCGCGTCATGCGCAAGTCGTTCCAGATTGCCATTGTTGCCGTTGGTGTCGCCGCTGAATGCGATGCTGACACCATCGAGTTCTACGCGATACGCGATGGCGGGTACGCTTCCGTGGACAACCGTTGTCGCGAAGATCCGAGTCCCCTGCGCGTCGTATATTTGCCGCACCTCATGCGCGCCAGGTACGACGTCGTGAGCGTTCAGCAGATATGCGTCGGTCGCGTTGGGATTGAGGAAATCGCCGAGATACCGGTAAGCACCGTCGGAACTCGCGAACAGCGTTTGTATGAAGCGCGTTGTGGCGGGGAAGAACTGATTGCCGGCGGGACCAAAGAGCGGCAGTTTCCGGTGACGACTCTCGAAGAACGAGGATTTCACAAGCGCGGTGAGATCGGCTGTGTGATCGACGTGGAGATGCGTCAGCAGAATCACGTCGAGGTCTGACATCGTCGCTCCGCTTTCGCCGAAACGGAGGGCCGAACCGCCGCCACTGTCGATCAGCACCCGCGGGACACCGGCGCGCCAGATAAGGTAGCTACTCGACGCCCGCTTGTCCTGCAGTTCGGGACCGCCGGAGCCCAGCACCTGGAGTGCCACGCCCTGGTGTCCCAAGCCATGGAGTCCCACGCCCTTGGCGCCGCAGCCAACATTTGATGCCGCCGGCAACTGGCCGCTTGCGGATGCCGGCACTGGCACCAACGCCTGCGCTCCAGCAGCCGCCATCGCGGTGTCGCCCAACGATGGAGCAGCCCAGGCGACTAAATGGAGTCCGATGATGCATCCGAGAGCAATGCGAAGCCGGGGGCGTGCGCGCTGTAGCGCCATTGCTGGGAGCCTGTTGCAGAGCACCAATCTGTTGTACGCTAAATCCAAGTGTACATACGAAGCTGCGCCATCCCGACTCTGATTATATTGGCAGGCGCAACCCTCTGGGTCGCCGGCTGCTCGCAGAACACGGCCCCCGGTACCCAAGCAGGGCAACTCCCGCGATCCACGCAACCCGCCGAGGCCGGCGGCCGGCCCGCCGGAGGGAGCGCTGAGAGTGGCGAGGGCGTTCAGCGAACGCACCCATCTCAGCAGTACCGCCTGACCGCGACCATCCAGGACCTGATGGATGGAATTATCGACCCATCCGCTGATGTTCTCTGGGATTCCGTGGCCTACATCGCGACGACCAAGGGCATCGAAGATCGGCAGCCGCGTACGGATGACGAGTGGAAAACCGTACGCAACAGCGCCATCACGTTGATCGAGGCTGCCAACCTGTTGAGCATGCCAGGACGCAGCGTGGCTGCAACGCGTGCGCCGGCCGACGCCCCGCCCGGGTTGGGCGAACTGACTCATGCCGAGATCCAACAGCGTATCGATGTCACTCACGACGGTTTTACGCAGCTCGCGCGCAACCTGCAGGACGCAGGGCTGAAGGCACTCGCAGCGATAGCCGCGAGGGATGCGCAAGGGCTGATGGATGCCGGTGGGACAATCGACGAGGCGTGTGAAGCCTGCCACGTCACCTATTGGTATCCCAACCAGAATCGTCCGGGCACTTGAGCATGACACTGCAATCGTTGGATTCGTTTTGCACCTGGCTGGCGGCAACGCCGGTCAGCCAGCTGCTGCAGACGATTGGGTGGATCATTCCGGCCGTGCAGACCGTGCATATCCTTGCGGTGGCGGCCGTGGTGACCTCAGCTTTGATGATCGACCTGCGCTTGCTGGGTATTCGCGGCAGGGAGCAGCCCGTCGCTGCTATTGCCAGGCGGTTCTTGCCGTTCATCTGGTGGCCCTTGCCAGTTCTGCTGGCCACGGGGGCCCTGCTCATCATTGCGGAGCCTGCGCGAGCGCTCGAGAATCCCGTGTTCATCCTGAAAATGGGCCTGCTGCTCGCCGCTGCCGGTATCACTTTGGCGTGCCAGATCCCGCTACAAAGGGACGAGGCATTTTGGGAGCTGTCTGTCGCTCGAAAGCGCGCGGCGCAACTGATCGCCTGCGCATCAATCCCCCTGTGGGTAGCCATCATCTGTGCGGGGCGATGGATCGCCTACGTTCAGGGAACATGACGTGTTTGAACAATTCCTACAGGCGTTGCAGGACACCTCGGTTGCCACAGCCATCCGTGAAGGAGAGACTCTATTCCCGTGGATCGAATGCGTGCACGTGCTTGCCCTGACACTCGTGATTGGATCGATTGCCATCGTGGATTTGCGCCTCGTCGGTCTGGCCTCGCGCGATCGCGGTGTTGCTCAGACGACTGCGAGCGTCCTGCCGGTGACATGGACCGCGTTTGTCTTTGCGGTGACCACGGGTGGGTTGCTATTCGCCTCAAACGCGACGACGTATGCGCACAACTTCTATTTCCAGGTCAAGATTGCGCTCATCGCGCTTGCCGGCATCAATATGGCCGTTTATCACCTGCTCCTGAACAGGGGGGCGGATGCGTGGCACACTCCGGCCCTGACGCCGATGCGTGCCCGAATCGTGGGTGGCCTGTCCCTGTGCCTGTGGATCGCGATAGTCGCATTCGGCCGATGGATAGGATTCACGATCAACACGCCTACGTGAGAGATTACCCCGATGCGACGTCCCATTCGTGAGTGTCTGATTGCAATGAGTTTCGCCGTTGCCGCGGGTGGCGCGGCAGCCGCGGCCGGTACGCAAGAGCCGGTGATCAACCCGCCGCCGCAGGCGGGTGATTGGGCGGCCCTGGCGAAGCTGCCGGACTGGAGTGGCGTCTGGACGCCCAACATGTCGGACCAGGACGCGCGGATCAAAACCGATCCCATCCCATGGAAGCCGGCCGCTGCTGCGCAGATCGCCAGGCTGATAGCGGCGGAAGAGGCGGGCGACCCCAAGGGTCTGTTCGTGAACTGCCTGCCGGAATCCATGCCGAGCTGGATGCTGATCACGCACAACGCCCTGGAGTTCCTGTTTACACCGGGACGCGTGACCATCCTGGGCGAATCGGACGGAAACCGTTTGCGACGAATCTATACGGATGGGCGTCCTCACCCTGCCGATCCGGATCCCAGCTTCCACGGTCATTCGATCGGTCACTGGGAAGGGCAGACCCTGGTGGTCGACACGGTTGGAATTCTGCCCGAGACCTACATTGCTTTCAGTGAGGCAGTCGGTCTGCCCAACAACGGTGACATGCACATAGTCGAACGCATTCACCTGGCGGGATCGGACACCCTGCGCGACGATCTGGAGATCACCGCACCGCATGTGTTCACTCGTACGTGGAAGACATCGCGAATCCTGTATCGGCAGCGGGCGCGAAAATATGACATCGTGGAAGGTGTGTGCCTGCAGGGCAGTTATTCGGAAGGCGCGGACGCCGAGGGCAACGCGGTGTTCGTGCCGGCGACGCAAACGGAGGGGGGTAACATTCTCCCTGCTGGGAAGTAGATGATGAAACTCAAATTCCTCAAGTCTGTATCGGTGTTGGGCGCACTCCTGGCGATACCCGCCTATGCGCACCATTCCTTTGCCATGTTCGACTTCAACAACACCCTGACGATCAAAGCCACGGTCAAGGAGTTCCGCTGGACCAACCCGCACGTGGTTCTGTTGGTGGAAGGATCAGCCAAGCCGGGTACGGCGCCCGAGGTGTGGTCGATGGAGCTCACGAGCCCGGGCAATCTCACGCGCGTCGGCTGGTCGCGCCGCTCGTTCAAGCCGGGGGATCACATCGAGCTGGAATTCAATCCGTTGCGCGACGGCAAGCATGGGGGTGCCTTCAGAAAGGCAACCCTGCTCGAGACGGGACAGGTACTGAGCTCGAACCTGAGGGATGCGGAAAAGCCGGGGCTGAAGTAGGCGCGCCGCCTGGCCGGAAGCTGAGGCGGGCGCACGCAACGGCCAATGGGTAAAGGAATTGGACACGGGAATTGTGTCCGTTATGTGTTCGCGCACGCTGAAATTTTCTCATCGCACACCTTAGAAAAATCCGCCTGTCAGCGCCCTCCGGACACGCTATCTTTGTCCCCGGCACCTCGGCGCCCGCGTGCTGAAAGCAGTGACCCCCTCGCTGTGAACGGTTTCTAAGCGCCGAGGTGCCATCGAACGTCTCCCGTTCGTTTGCCATAATCCCCCCGCCGCGGCGCCTTTCCTTCGTACGCCGCTCGTAGTCAGGCCTGGCCCCCCATCAGCCGAGTATTGGACCGCCGACGTGTCGGATCGTCTCCCAGAGGGTTCCGTCCCTACGGTGGCTTTCCCGCTTTCAGGCTGAACGTTGCGTCGCCGATACAATGTTGCTGCAGCAACGCAATCCGGACATAGAGGTATCTCAGTGTCCGCGTAGTCTTCGGCCGATGCCACACCTTCTGCTCGTGGATGACGATGAGGATATTCTCTCGTTGCTGACCACATTTTTCTGCAAGCACGGGCATACAGTGTCTGTCGCCGAGGACGGCGATGCCATGTTCGCTGCTCTGGAGAAGCATCCGATAGATCTGATCATTCTGGACGTGATGCTCCGGCAAGAGGACGGCTTTAGCCTCTGCCGACGCCTGCGTACAACATCGACAATTCCAATCATCATGCTCACTGCCGTCGCGGACAATACTGACCGTGTGGTGGGACTTGAACTGGGCGCCGACGATTATTTGACCAAACCTTTCGACCAGCGCGAGTTGCTCGCGCGCGTCAAAGCGGTTCTGCGCCGGACTGCAGCGGCGGCGGCCGTGCCGAAGCAGGACGAGACTCGACCCGTGCTGTGCTTCGCCGGTTGGCGTCTGGATGTGGTGAGGCGGGAGCTCAGGTCCGCCGATAACACCCTGGTATTGCTCTCGGGTGCGGAGTTCGACCTGCTGCTTGCGTTTGCCGAACACCCTCAGCGCGTTCTGACTCGCGATCAATTGATCGACATCGCCCGCGGTTCGACGCACGTTGCGTACGACCGAAGCATCGACGTGCAGGTCAGCCGACTGCGATACAAGCTGGAACAGGACCCCAAGAACCCCTCGATCATCCGTACGATCCGAAGTGCCGGGTACGTGTTTCTTCCCGAGGTCACGCGAGGGTGAAACCGCCGTCCTGGCTGGCGGATACGATCGCGCGACGATTCGCACTGACCGAAATCCTTGTCGTCGGCGCAACCCTAGGGATGGTTTTTCTCTTCAATAACCTGAGCGGCGTCTGGGCTAAAGAGCCGCTGGAGCAGTCAGGCCTCTTGCACGAAATCGCCGACATAGTCCGGATCATCGAGGCGGCGCCGCCACCGATGCGGCCGTCGCTCGCAGCGGCGGCCGGGAGCGGTTCGAAGCGAGTGAGGTGGATCCCTCCAGCAACCGATGCAGCCGCCTTTTTGGATGCGATCAAGGGTCAGGACGAAGGCATAGCGCGGATAGTTGCCGCCGAGACGCATCACACTGCAGTGGTGTTGCAGGAGCCGCGCCCGAAAGACAGGCCTGCCGAACTCGAGCTCAGTCCACAGGGTTTGCCCGAATACACGATGGCGGTTCGTCTGCTCGACCGCAGCTGGGTGGTCCTCTCGTCTCCCATTCGAACCTGGGGCCTTCCGCAAACCTTTCGCTGGCTGATCAGGATGCTGTTCCTCGCCTTCTCCATCAGTGTATTCACCGTGCTCGCCGCGCGACGGTTCGCCGGACCCATCAAGGACCTTGCAACGGCGGTCCGTGGATTTGGTGTCAACCCTCAGGCGCCGGCCATCCCGGAATCCGGTCCGCGGGAGATACGCCAGGTCATCAGGACATTCAACGAAATGAAGGCCCAGATACAGAAATTCGTCTCCTACCGGACGATGATGCTGGCTGCCATTTCCCATGATTTGCGGACGCCGCTGACGCGCATGCGGCTTCGCGGCGAGCTGATCGAGGATGCTGACCAACAGGCACGACTATTTCGGGATGTGGACGAAATGCAGACGATGGTCGACGGCGCGCTGGCATTTTTCCGCGACGATGCCGTGAGCGAGCCGACCACGACGTTCGATCTGGCCAACGTGCTGACGACAATCACCAATGATTATGCCGATCAAAAAATCAAGATCCGCTACGAGGGACCGATGCATGCGGTCTGCGAAGGCCGGCCATTCGCCCTGAAGCGGGCTTTCAGTAACCTCGTGGAAAATGCAATCAAGTACGCAACACCGCCCACGATCGAGCTTCTGCGCGAGTCGAATTCATACATTGTTGTGATCCGCGATCGCGGGCCGGGAATCCCAGCGGATGCTCTTGCAAATGTCTTCCTTCCGTACTACCGGGTTGAAAAGTCCCGCAACCGCAATACCGGCGGGGTGGGATTAGGCCTGACTGCAGCGCAAGCCATCGTGCAGGGACACGGCGGCGACATCGCACTGAGCAACTGTGTGCATGGTGGCTTGGAAGCCCGCATTGCGCTTCCGTTGATGACGCCATTTCCAGATGGAAACATTGCGTCGCGCGAGCAGCAATCCGGACATTCGCCCGGAAAAACCGCCCGCTAGCATCGTAGACGTGTTCAGCCTTGCGAGCGCATCGGTGGCGATGAGCTCCCTTCCCAACACGTCTGCAATCCAGTGAGGACCATCGTGACATCCTGTACCCGCGCCTACCCGTATGCCGTATGCGTGCTCGCCGTGCTTTGGTGCGGTGGCGCTTCCGCCCAAGACTCATCGTCGGATCAAGACACGCAGCCGAGTCAAGACACGCAGACGACTGGAGAAGTCTCAGTTATCAAAAAGCGTGAGACGCAGCTGAAGTCCGAGGCGCTCAGTATTTCCGACACCCCCGATGCCGAGCCGCACGTCGACGGAATTTCCGGGGTGGCGGGACTTGCCGCGATGGTATCGCCCGCTTACGAAGGCTCGAAGAAGACGAAGACCAGCCCGTTTCCGTATGTTGACGTGCACGGCTTCTTCAACGATCGCATGTACCTGTCGAGCGTCCGGGGAATAGGACTCAATCTGCTCGATCTCGACCATTTTCGAGGCGGGTTCGCGCTCAACTACGCAGGCGGCCGGACCAGCAAGGACGACCCGCACTTGAACGGACTTCCCGACATCGGCGGAGCGGCCCAGGTGGGCGGGTTTCTCACGTACTCTCTGAAACCCGTCGCGTTGGAAGCGCGGGTTCGTCGCCGACTCGGCTCTACTGCGGGCACTCAGGTTGAACTGGGCGTATCGGCCGCCGCCGCGCCGCTACCGCAGTTGCACGTTTCTGTCGGAGCCAACCTGTCATGGGCGGATGCCAGCTTTCAGAAGACCTTCTTTGGTGTGACTGCAGCACAGGCCGCTCAGGCGACCGCGCTGGGCAATCCGCTCACGGCCTACACTCCGAAAGCGGGCCTGAGCACGGCGGGAGTCACCGCGGTCGGGGTTTACCAGGTCAGCAGGCACTGGGGTCTCATCGGGCGGCTCGAGCTGCAGGACTTGATCGGCTCACAGCCCAAACACAGTCCATTGACACAACGCACGTTTCAGCCGGGAGTTGCGTTTGGAGCGGCGTACCAATTCTGATCGGGAAACAACATGAAACCGCTAATGAAAACGACGATCAAGGGAACGCTTTGGGTTCTCGCCGCACTCGCGGCAATCGCTTGCGCCCTCGTGCTGCGACTCATTTACGTTGGCCAGCCGGAAGCGGCGAGCAGCCTTCAATTTCGCGGCTTCGTGCTGCTGCCCAAGGGGGCTTCTCTGACCGTCCTGGATTATCTGACGGTCAGTGAGCGACGTCTCTTTGTGACGGACGAGAGCACCGGGAGCGTTTATAAAATCGATCTGCACGACGAAGCACTCTCTCAGGACAGCGACATATCGGTATTTCCGTCTGAGCCGGCAACACATGGAGTCGCTCTCGATCCGACGAAGCAGGTGGCGTTCGTGACCCGCAGTGAAGTGAACGCCGTGGATGTATTCGACCCTGCAACAATGAAGCCGCTCGCACGGATTCCAGTAGCCGAGGATCCCGACGCAGTGTTTTTCGACTCATTGCACCACCTGGTCTATGTTGCCAACGGCGATGCACACCTGGCGACCCTGATAGATCCAGACACCCGCGCAGTGGTTGCTACCATACCGCTTGGCGGTAAACCGGAGTTTTCCGCAGTCGATTCGCACACCGGCCTGAGGTACCAGAACCTGAGGGACCTCAATGCCGTGGCCGCACTCGATCTCGCAACGCGCTCGGTCGTGGATCGCTGGCACTTGGCTGGATGCATCGAACCCTCCGGCATGGCAGTCGACGAAGTCGCGCGGCGCCTGTTCATCGGTTGCTCCAGGAGTGCAACGTTAGTTGTGTTCGACCTGGACGCTCACGTTGTCACCGCAATGATCCCTGTAGGCGGCGGCCCCGACTCAGTCGCTTTTGACCCTTCATTGCACAGAATCTATACGGCCGGCAAGGCGGGTGTACTGACCGTGATACAACAGAGATCGCCCGATATCTACAGCATTCTCGATTCGATTGAGCTTCACTATGGAGCCCACACGCTGGTCGTCGATCCACTCACCAGCAACGTCTACGTGGGCTATGCAAGCCTGCTCGTTCGCTCGCGAGTGGCCGTGTTCGCACCGCGCCCCGCGAACAAGCCCTCGGCTTCCGGGCCCGCAGCCAGGCGGCTGATGGCCACTCAGGTTGACTATATGAATCAAGATTGACGGACCTTTTACCCCGCACGTAGTGTTCACCCTGTCGGATAACGAGAAAAACATATGTTGATTGTGGCAGTCAATGTATAGGGGGTGTTGGCATGATCAGAGTAGGCCTGTTGGCCATGTGTGGCCTCGCGGCAGCATCCGCGCTTCCATCGAGAGTGATGGCGGACGCGGATGCCAGCGAGCCGGCGGCCGGCATTCTCGAGGAAGTGACCGTGACCGCGCAGAAGCGTGAAACCAGGCTGGAGGACACACCGATAGCGGTGTCTGCATTCACGCCTGACTTCATCGATCGCAATCGCATCCAGAGCCTCGATGACGTCGCGCTGCGGACGCCGAGCTTGGCATTCGTGCAACTAAACAAAGGCGAGGCCTACATCTCCATCCGTGGCACGCTCGTGAATACTCCGGGTGCCGGCTGGGACGATTCGGTCACGACATTCATCGACGATGTTCCGATGACGGGCGCAGGGGACAACAGCCCCGACTTGTACGACCTCAGAAGCATCGAAGTGCTGCGTGGGCCGCAGGGAACCTTGTTCGGGCGAAACGTCACCGGTGGCGCGATCGTCATTCACACCCAGCAACCGAGCTTCGATGCACAGGGGAAGTTCGAAGGAACCTATGGTCTCGACAACCTGGCGCAACTGCGTGGCTTGTGGACGGGGCCGCTTGCGGGTCACGAGCTGGCGGGCAAGATCACTGTGGACGTCAAGCACCGCGACGACTATCTGAACAACGTCACCTTGCACGACAAGACGTTTGGCGATTCAGTCGCAAATAGTCGCGGCCAGTTGTTATGGGAGCCGTCTGACAGCATCAGGGTGCTCCTGAGTGGCGATTTTACCCACGACCAGTCGAGCGGCAAGATCGTGCGTCTCTCCGGAAGCCTCGAACCGTCCTTGTACCCGAATCTGTCATATAACCCGGATGAGACGAATCAGGGCAAAAACAGCGAGACTCGCAAGAACGTTCTGGGTCTGAGCGCGCGCGTCGACTGGGATGCCGCGTGGGGCACTCTTACCTCGATTACCGGTCTGCGCCGGGTGCACAACGACACGAACTGGTCCCGACTTGGCGATCCCGACAACCAGGCGCTCACGACGGCCATCGTTCAGGACAAGCAGTACACCGAGGAGCTGCGGGCAGCATCTGCTTCCGGCGCGAGGTTGAGCTGGTTGGGCGGCCTGTTCTACCTGCATGCGGACAAGCAGGAGAACGATCTATACACGTTCAATCTGAACCGCAGTACGGTGAACGGCGGAGCATTCCCGCTTCCGATCGCCGGTGTCGCGCAGAATGTCGGGCAACACATAGTCGACCAGGTCGGTGCGGTCTTTGGCGAGGTCAGCTATGCAATTCTGGAGCCCCTGAAGCTCACTCTCGGAGGCCGGGGCCAATGGGAGCGCAAGAGCGGATCGTCGGCAATCGTCGCCAGCTTTGCCCCGGGAAATCCGTTCGATGCCTTCTATCCCCTGATTTTTCCGAACGCCGCCGCCGACTACTCGGACACATGGTGGTCTTTCACTCCGAAGGTGACGCTGGCCTACCAGGCGCAGGAGGGCCTGCTGCTGTATACGACGGCTGCAAAGGGTTACAAGAGCGGCGGCTGGGATACGTCGGCTTCGTCCGACTACGGCAAGCCGAGCTCAGTGGTGGCGCAGCATCTGGCAACGTCGTTCCAGCCGGAGCAGGTGTGGAGTTATGAGCTCGGTGCCAAGTATCTGTCACCCGACAGGCGCTGGCAGGCGAATGCGGCAGCTTTCATCGCCGACTACCGGGACATGCAGACCAACCAGTTCAATCCGCAAACCGGGGTGTTCGAAACGAGCAACGTCGGTAGGGCGAGGGCAAAGGGCATCGAGCTGGAAACGACCGAGGCGCTGACCAACTGGCTCACGCTGGGGATCAACTACACTTACCAGCTTGCGCGGTACACCAAGTACGTACAGTCCGCCGCACAGAACAACACCGGCAATGCAATCCCGGAGACGCCGAAGCACAGCATCAACCTGAACGCTGAAACGAAGTTCGTGCTCGGGCCGGCGCTCGGGTACGTTACTGTGGGCGGAGACTATACATACCGCACTGCCGTTCACTTTGCCGATACGAACGCCGAACCTGCCTTCCTGCTGAATCAAAGCAAGTATGACGGGATCGTGAACCTTCACACCACCTGGAACTCGGCGAGCGACCAGTGGCATGTCTCGCTCTTCGCCACCAATCTCACGAATAGACACACCGTGACTTACGCGACCGACGTCTCCGGCTTCTATCTGACGCCGGCTGAAGCAGCGATCCCTGCAAACAGGATTTACTCGGTTGTCAGAACTCCGTCGCGCCTCGTCGGTCTGACGGTGAGGCGCGAGTTTTAATGGAGATGGTCTATGCGAGTTGAAGTTTCGTTAGCGGGTCTTCTTGCGAGTGTTTTCCTCGGCCCGCATGTGTTTGCGAAGAGCGCAGATGCCGGGCATCAGCGTATGGTCGTGATGAAGATGATCGCCCATCAGGATGGGGACGCGCGCCTGGACTATGCGTCCATAGACGGCGTGTCGAGGCGCCTCTATGTCGCCCGAGGATTCGGCGTCATGGCAGTTGACCTGGACACCGAGAAAACGACACCGCAGCTGGTCGCGGGCCAGCACGTGCACGCGGTCATCCCACTACCGGGCGGACGAGCGCTGAGCACCAACGGCGATAGCAATACCGCGACGCTGTTTGATGGGAAAACAGGCCAGGTCGTTGCGCAAATCGGTACGGGCAGCGACCCGGATGCAGCTGCCTTCGATCCGGTCAGCGGCCTCGTATTCGTAATGAATGCCAAGGACGATGATGCGACGCTGATCGATCCTGTCGGCGGCAAAGCGGTCGGACGCCTCTCGCTCGGGGGAAAGCCGGAATTTGCCGTCGTCGACGGCCACGGCCATCTGTTCGTCAATATTCAAAACCAGAACAAAACGGCGGTGATCGACACGGTCGGCCGCAAAGCTATCGGCAGTTATGATCTGCCTGGTTGTGAGGGCCCATCGGCTCTGGGCATCGATACTGAATCGGGAGTGTTGGTTGCGGCGTGTGGAAACCGCACGGCTGTTGCCATTCGCGCTGCCGACGGCAAAGTCATCGCGCCGCACCTTCCAATCGACCGGAAGCCCGATGCGGTGATCTTCGACGCGGCACGCAAGACCTTCTATATCCCATGCGGACGTGATGGAACGCTCGCCGTGATCTCCGAATCCAACGACGGCGCCTTTTCGGTTGGGGAGAGCGTTTTGACTGCGGTGGGTGCCCACACGGGGGCCCTCGATGCAAAGACCGGCCGTCTTTACATTCCCACGGCCGACTACCAGCTGACACTCAGCGGAGTTGCGCCTGCGGACGGCACTTTTCGAATACTCGTGCTGGGATACAAGTCTTAAATGGGCAACATTCGCTTGGCATGCCCGGCAACGGGCGCGTACGATTATTCACTGCTGATAAAGCAATTGCTGCACACACCGCTTGCTACAGCATCGTCCCAGGAGATTGTCTATCGCGATCGTGTGCGCTACACGTACCGTGAATTCCGGGTACGTTTGGGGCGTCTTGGAAGCGCGCTCACGCAGTTGGGCGTGGGTTTGGGGACCACGGTCGCGGTGATGGACTGGGACAGTCACCGCTATCTCGAATGCTATTTTGCCATTCCGATGTTGGGCGCTGTCCTGCAGACGGTGAACGTCCGTTTATCACCGCAGCAGATCCTGTTTACCCTGAAGGACTCGCGCGCCGAGGTGATCCTGGTCAACCGGGACTTCCTCCCGCTGCTGGCAGCCATTCGCCCGCAACTCGATGACCCGAAAGCGGTCGTTCTCATGGATGACGGTGGCGAGCCGATCGTATGGCCCGATTGGATCGGCGCCGAGTACGAGGAACTGACTGCGAGCGCGGCGGTGGACTGCCATTTCCGGGATTTTGACGAGAACGCCATCGCGACCATGTTCCACACTACCGGCACGACGGGAATGCCAAAAGGGGTCTGCTTCAGTCATCGGCAGATCGTTCTCCTGGCGCTCGCCGGACTTGGCACACTCGCAAGTCCGGCGCACGGTCAATGCCTGCGACACGGCGATGTGTATATGCCGATGACGCCCATGTTTCATGTCCATGCGTGGGCGACGCCCTACCTGGCAACGCTCCTTGGCTTGAAGCAGGTGTATCCGGGGCGTTATGCCCCCGGCGAGCTGCTCGCGTTGCGAGCCAAAGAGCGAGTCACTTTCTCGCACTGCGTTCCGACAATCCTGCAGATGCTGTTGAGTGCCGCAGCCACCGGAGGGAATGATCTGAGCGGTTGGAAGATCGTGATCGGCGGCGCTGCGCTGGCGCCGAGCCTGGCAGAAGCTGCTCTACAGGCTGGAATCGACATCTTCGCAGGCTACGGAATGTCAGAAACCGGTCCGACACTGACGGTCGCCCGACTCCGGGATCCACCTCAGGCCCTGTCCAGACAATCGGAGCTCGAGGAGCGCTGTTGCGCCGGTGTGCCGATTCCCCTGGTTGATCTGCAGATCGTGGACCCAAACGGGAGGCCGGTACCGAGAGACGGTCGCACGTTCGGGGAGATCGTCGTGCGCGCTCCGTGGACGACTCTAGGTTACGTCGGCAACGCGGAAGCGTCGGAAGCGCTTTGGCGAGACGGTTACTTGCATACCCAGGACATTGGAACGCTCGACGAACTTGGTCACCTTCGTATCACCGACAGAATGAAGGATGTCATCAAGTCAGGCGGGGAATGGATATCTTCGCTGCAACTCGAAGAGTTGATCGCCAAACATCCGGGGGTAGCGGAAGTCGCGGTCGTCGCCGTGCCGGATCAACGCTGGGGCGAGCGACCGATCGCCGTCGTTGTGGCGCGGTCCGCTGACAACTTCTCTCTTACTGCCGAGCTACGCAGACTCGTTCAGGAGCGTGTGGACGATGCGTCGCTGTCGAAGTACGCCATGCCTGACCGCATCATCCTCGTTGAAGCCCTCGAGAAAACGAGCGTTGGAAAGATCGACAAGCGCATCCTCCGTGAGCGCTACGCCGTAGTCTAATCAGAACGCTGCTTCTTCGAGAGCGGTCATCGACGCCTTGCCTGCCTGAATGGCGTGCAGGAGAGCACCGGTCTGCGGCAGGATACGCTGGATGTAGAACGTTGCGGTTGCGCGCTTGGCCCGGTAGAACGCCGCGTCCTGTGCGGCACCCGTCGCTGCGTCGGCTGCCACCTTCGCCATGCGTACCCACATGAATCCGAGAGCAACCAATCCGAACATTCGCAGGTAGTCGGTAGCAGCGGCACCGGCTTCTTCCGGGTCGATGCCTCCCGCCTGGACGACCAGGGCGGTGGCAAGCTGCAGGGCGCCGAAGCTTTCCGCGAAGGATTGCACCAGGGGGCCGATCTGCGGGTCGCGCTCATGCGCGTGAATGAATTGCGCAATTGGATGAAAGAAACGCCGCAGCGAGCGGCCCATGTTGGCCGGCAACTTGCGTCCAACCAGGTCCAACGCCTGCACGCCGTTGGTACCCTCGTAGATCATCGCAATACGGACATCCCGCAGTAGTTGCTCCACACCGTGTTCCACGATGTAACCGTGACCGCCATGGATTTGCAGAGCCAGATTCGTCGATTCGAACCCGAGATCGGTGAACAGGGCTTTCACGACCGGCGTCAGCAGAGCCACGAAATCCGCGGCCGCCTCACGCTCGGCGGAATCCTTGGCGCGGTCCATCCGATCGAGCGCGTTGGCAACCCAGACACCGAGTGCTCTACAGCCCTCGTTGTACGCGCGCATCGTCATCAACATGCGACGCACATCGGGATGCACGATGATCGGGTCCGCTGACTTGTCTGGCCGCTGTGCGCCGGCAAGCGAACGCCCTTGCAGCCGCTCCCGGGCGTAGGCAGCGGCGCTTTGATAGGCCGCCTCGCCGACACCAAGGCCCTGGATACCGACCGATAGCCGCTCACTGTTCATCATGACGAACATTGCCCGCATGCCCTTGTGGGGCTCACCCACGAGCCAGCCGGTGGCTGCGTCGAAATTGATCTGGCAGGTGGCCGATGCCTTGATGCCCAGCTTGTGTTCGATACCGACGCAGGTCACGCCGTTGCGCATGCCGATCGTTCCGTCCGCATTGGGCAGGAACTTCGGTACCACGAACAGGCTGATGCCTGTCACACCAGCCGGTGCGTCCGGCAGACGAGCCAGCACGAGATGGATGATGTTCTCGGTCAGATCATGTTCACCGGCCGAGATGAATATCTTCGAGCCGCTCAACTTGAAGCTGCCATCGGCCTGCGGCACGGCCCTGGTTCGCAGCAGTCCGAGATCCGTCCCGCAGTGGGCTTCGGTCAGGCACATCGTGCCCGCCCAACTGCCATCGACCAGTTTCGGCAGGTAGAGGTTCTTGAGCGCGTCCGACCCGTGGCTTTTCAAGGCGAGATAGGCCCCGTGCGACAGGCCGGGATACAGTCCGAAGGATAGGTTACTGCCACTGACCATCTCGTCCACCAACTTGCCCAGACTTGCGGGCAGTCCCTGGCCGCCGTAGGCCGGATCCGCGTTGAGCGCGCCCCAGCCGCCCTCCCTGAACGTTTTGTAGGCTTCCTTGAAACCCTTTGGAGTGCGCACTGCACCGTTCTCGTAATGACAGCCTTCGGCATCTCCGCTGGCGTTGAGCGGCAATAACGTCGAACAGATGAATTTTGCCGCTTCCTCGAGGATGCTGTTGACCAGGTCCGGCGTGATCTCCTCCAGTCCTGTGAGATGAGTGAGGCTCGTGCTGTCGTGCAACTCGTGTAGCACGAAGCGCATGTCGCGCAGCGGGGCGGTGTAGGTCTGCATGTAAGTCTTCCGATCCTATTGAGCCTTGCGTTAGTGCGTGACAGGCCGAGAACTCGACAGTTCGCCCGTCGCGCGCGCGTACGGAAAGAGCCAGAAGCGCCGCCCGGTCACGGCAGCGAAGATCTGCTCGGCGAACTCCTCGGGTGACAGGACGTTAAACGGAACCTCGCGGGTAGCGCTCGCGACACTCGTGTTCACGAGCGCGGGACAGACCACGGTCACCCCAACCTGCGACCCCGCCGCATCCAGTTCGCGATAGAGCGACTCCGACAGTCCCACAATCGCGTGTGTGGTCGCAACGTAAGGCGCTGCGCCGGGAGCGCCGAACAGGTCCGTGGAGGCGATGTTGACGATATGCCCCGCATCGCGCTCGACCATCCCCGGCGTAAAAACCTGCACGCCGTTGATGACGCCCCAGAGGTTCATGCCGATGCTCCATTTCAAGTGCGCTGGCGTGAGCTTGCGGTCCGGTCCGAGCTGGCCCAGACCGGAATTGTTGCAGACGAGCCAAGGCGGACCGAGCTCGGCCTCAATACGTCGGGCGAGCGTACGGACGGCATCTGCATCCGCTATGTCGGTACGGACCGTGATGGCCGCGACATCCTTGGCCTTCACCTGCTCGAGAGCAGCGGCAAGCAGGCACTCTTCAGTGTCGACGAGCGCCACCTTCATGCCTTGCTCCGCGGCTCGCGAGGCCAGTGCCAGCCCGATGCCGCTCGCGCCTCCAATCATCACCGCGACTTTGCCCTTCAGGTCAGTCCTCGGTCTCATAGGTCACTCTCTTAGGCAAGTCTCACTAGTTGCGCAGCGGCTTGCCGGTTACGAGCAAATGTTCGATTCGCGCCAGCGTTCCGGCACTCTTGATCAGCCGCATGAATGCGGCGCGTTCCAACGCCAACACCTGATCTTCGTTCACGGTGTCAATCAGATCGGCAGTACCGCCGGACAGCACATCCGCAAGTGCGTCAGCGACCACGACGTCATGATCAGTTGCGATGCCTCGGCGGTGAAAATCCTCGACAGCCATCGCGAAAGCGAGTTTGCCGGCGGCGCCCGGAAGCCTGAGTCCGGGCGGCTTCGGCGCCTCGTAGTTGTCGGCAAGCTTGAGTGCGCGCGCCTTCGCGTCCGCCAATAGACGGTAGCGGTTCATCGTGATGCCATCGTCCGGCCGCAGGAACAGGAGTTCTTTCGCGTGGGCGGCAGACTTTGACGTCGTCGCCGTGCTCACGATCTCAAAAACTTTTGACGGGGCGGGCATGGGTCCGCGTGGCAACGAGTTGTTGGCGGCCCAACGGGACACCATTTCCTTGCAGCCACCCCAGCCGGGGACCAGGCCGACGCCGCATTCGACCAGACCCATGTAGGTTTCGGCATGGGCTTGCACTGCGTCGCTGTGCAGCAGGATCTCGCAGCCGCCGCCGAGAGCCCTGCCGGCCGGTGCGCTGACGACTGGAAAGGGGGCGTATTTCAGTGCCTTGTAGGTCTGCTGCCCGGCAGCGACCAACTTGTCGATCTCGCTCCAGGCTGCCATGTTGGCAGCAAAGAGAGCGAGACCCAGATTGGCACCGACGCAGAAGTCGCGGCCTTCGTTGTAGATGACCAGCGCGGTGTATTTCTCTTGAACCAGGGCGATGGTCTTGCCGAGCAGTGCCATGATCTGCTCGTCGAGCGCGTTGCTTTTGCTGTTGAACTCGAAACACAGTACCCCGTCGCCGATATCCCAGACCGCGGCGGAACTGTTGTCGAGTACCGGGGTGGTGAGCCGTTTGATGTCCTCGAGCATCAGCACCCCTTCGGGGCGCTCGACGTCATGGTAGGCGCCGTCCGTGCCGAGAAACTGCCGGCGTCCGTCCAGCAGCCGATAGAAGCTCTTGTTGCGGGCCACACCCAGCAGCTGCGGGACTGGCAGGCCGTCCTGCTCAAGTTTCTCTGCAAACCAACCGGCGCCGAGACGGTCTATCAGCTCGAAGGGGCCCCATCGCCAGTTGTAGCCGAGGCGCATCGCCTCATCGATCTCATTGATGTTGTCGGCCGCCTCGGGCACGAGGCGTGCCGCGTACGCGAGCGTTTGACCGAGCACACGCCATGCATAGCGGCCGACTTTGCTGTCAGCCGACAACAGCGCGCGCAGATCATTTGACGCATCGTTCAGTTCAGTCAATTCCGCCTTGCGTTCCGGGCGGTAGAGGCCTGTGGCAAGGTCGATCGTCTCTTTGGTTTTGCCGCCGTTGGCGCGGTTCAGGCGGTAGAAACCACCCTTGCCCTTACGCCCCGTAAACCCTTCCCCAATCATTTTTTGAATGAGCGGCAGGTCGCGGTTGGCGGCGTGGAAGGCATCCCCGGGCGCAAGTGCCGTCGTCAGGCTCGCAGTGATATGCGGCATGAGGTCGAGTCCGACCAGATCGATCAGACCAAACACACCCGTCGGTGGGATTCCCATGGGCTTTCCGACGATTGCGTCCGCTTCCTCCACACTCAGGCCGGCATCGATGGCCTCGACCACACCGACCTGCAGCCAATAGATGCCAAGCCGGTTGGCAATGAAGCCTGGGCTATCCTTGCAGCGCACGATGCTCTTGCCCAGCACGTGATCCGCGAAGTCGCAGACTGTCCGCGCCAATTGCGGATCCGTGTTGGTACCGGTCACGATTTCCACCAGCCGCATGTAACGGGGCGGATTGAAAAAATGCGTGATGAGGAAATCGCGCGTGAAGCTATCGCTGAGTCCCCGCGTCAACAGGCGAAGCGGGATCGTTGACGTGTTGGACGAAACGGCGGAGCCAGGACGACGCAGGGCGTCGATCTTGCGGTACAACGCCTGTTTCACGTCGAGGACCTCAGTAACAGCCTCGATGATCCAGTCACAGTCCTCGATTTGCGCGAGGTGATCCTCCACGTTGCCGGCAGTCACCCACTTCGCGGCCCTTGCCGACATGAAAGGAGCAGGGTCCGTCTTCAGCATGTTGGAGATCGCGGTTTCGGCCAGCACGTTGCGGTTAGAAGCACCCGCAGGGACAATGTCGAGCAGCAGCACCGGCACGCCGGCGTTGGCAAATTGCGCGGCGATTCCGGCGCCCATGACGCCGGCACCGATGACTGCGGCTTTACGGATTGCTTCCATGACGACGGCGCTTCCGTAAAACCCGCTCGAGGATGGTGGCGATCCCCTGGCCGCCCCCTATGCATTGGGTCGCCAGCGCATAGCGGCCTCCTACGCGGTGCAGGAGTGTTGCTGCCTTGCCGACGATGCGGGCACCAGTCGCGCCCAGCGGATGACCCAGGGCGATCGCGCCGCCATCGATGTTGAGGGTCTCGTCCTGGATGCCGAGGTCACGGACGCACGCGAGCGCCTGACTCGCGAAGGCCTCATTCAACTCGACCACATCTATGTCCGCCATGTCGAGATTCGCACGACGTAACGCTTTTCGGGTAGCGGCGACAGGACCGATACCCATGATTTCCGGTGCGCAGCCGGCCACGGCGACGCTGCGGATGCGCGCGAGCACAGTGAGTCCACAGTTCATCGCGTATTCCTCACTACAGATCAGCACAGCCGACGCGCCGTCGGTCAGCGGCGAGGAGGTCCCAGCAGTGACTGCCCCGTTCTGTGCGAAAGCCGGTTTGAGCTGTGCGAGGCCCGCGGCCGTGGTATCCGGACGGATACAACCGTCACTCTCGATGCTGCCATCCTTGCCCGCGATTGGCACCAGTTCGGCAGCGAAGTAGCCAGCCGATGCAGCCAACGCAGCGCGTCGCTGGCTGCGTACAGCAAACTCCTCCTGCTCACTGCGGCTGATGTCCCATTTGCTCGCAACATTCTCGGCGGTCTCACCCATGCTGATATAGGCCGCCGGCGCTTTTGCCTGCATGGCCGGGTTGGGCAGCGGATTGAAGCCCATCATCGGCACACGGCTCATGCTTTCGACACCGGCGGCGATGAAGACTTCGCCGGCACCCAGGAGGATCTGACCGGCTGCAATGTGGACTGACTGCATCGAGGAGCCGCAAAAGCGGTTGACCGTCATGCCGGCGACCGAGAAGGGCAGTCCGGCGAACATAGCGACCAAACGACCGATGTTGAATCCCTGCTCGCCTTCAGGAAAAGCGCAACCGACGATCACATCCTCGATGTCCTGCGGCTTCACCCCAGTACGTGCGATCAGGGCGCTGATCACCCGCGCGGCCATGTCGTCAGGACGAACCCGCATCAGTGCGCCCTTGTTCGCGAGGGTGAAGGGAGAACGGGCGTAGCCCGCGATGACGACGTTTCTCATTCGGCTACTCCGCCCTGTCAGGCGACTTCGATCTGAAGCAACGGGACGTACTGCTGTCCCCCGTAGCAATCCCCATCGCGCAACTCGCCCTGAAAGATCGGCCGCGGTATTGAGGCTTTGATGGCCAGCGCGTGGTCGTGATACACGAGCGTGATGTCCTCTTCGCGCTGGCCATAGATTTGTGCCAATAGATGCTTCGTCAGCGGCTGTGACCGCTTCGCGCGCTCGTAGTTCTCCCGGCTCGAGAACATGAGATCGAACGTCAGGACGAAAGGTCCCGCGTTCTTGGAGCGAATCAAGCTACACAGATCAAACAACGTTGCCATGGTTAGATTTCCACGAACTCGGTACGGAACATCTCATAGGGGTCATCGGGTACGACGACGTGATTGACGCTGAATCGATAGACGGCGCCCCGGGGCAACTCTGGTGGGGAGAACGGGTAGGCAATGCTGCTGATGATTCCTTGATACTCTGGAATCGGTAGATGAGCGCTCACATGGCTGACGAAGGTGGCAATCTTGTTGGCCAAGTCCTGTGTGGGCGCCGTGATGGTGATGAGTACGCCAACCTCGTATCCGGCCGCGGATGCGCGCATGGGTTCGAGCGGCCCCATGACCGCATCGCGCCCATAGATCCGGTAGTTGATGTCGTAGTCATTCTTGGTCAGCTGCCCCGGAAACAGTTCCGCAATCCGCGTGTCAAAGAACGCTTGGGCTTTCGGCAGGAGCGTCTCCAGCGCACGGATGATGTACGGGTCCCGAATTCCACCGATCACGATCGTCTGATAGCCAACGAGCTGCGCGCCTTCGAGCTTGACCGTGTATTGGGCGGCCTCCCTGAAGCGGGAGCCGGTAACCCGTACGAGGCGATCGGAAAGCGCGTGGTACTCGGCTCGCTCGGTATCAATGACGCCTGAGGGCTCCGTCAGGAGAAACGGGTTCGCATTTTCATACAGGGTGTGGGCTGCAATGGTTTGCGGGGTGCATCGAGCGTTCAGATCCAGCGGTTCGATGTCAAAGTGATCGTCGCGAATCCTTGCAAACATGCAATCCGCTGCAGGCACGACCGCGCAAGCCGCGCCGCACTCGAGAGTCTTGGCCGCGTGCCAGGACAGACCGGGATCCGCGCCCAGGGTAAGAGGAATCGCGGCGTACAATGCCGAGTCACTGGCTCTGCCGGCCAGCACTACGTCAGCTCCGGCGGCGAGGGCGGCTTGTATGGGTTCTGTGCCCATCATGCCAACGATGTGACTCGACTCGATGACCTGTTCTGAAATGGGCGGCGCGGGGAAGAGTGGCCGGACGCGACCCTCGGCCAGCCGCCGCTTCAGATAGGCTGTTGACTGGTCGGATTTGATCAGAGCCGCTTTGAAATGAAGTCGCTCCTCTCCTGCAGTTTCCCGCGCGAGCTGCGCCATCCAGTCAACGCCCACGTCGCGCCCGCTGGTGGCGCACGAGCCGATGATGAGCGGCACTCTGAGCGTGTCGCGAGCTTTCAGCAGCAGGCGCAGGTCGCGTGCACATGCCTCCCGCGACAGTTTGGGCTTGCCGGATCCCAGGTAGGCGGGCCCTGAGTCGGTGGACCCGCCGTCACAGGCTATGAAAGTCGGCGCGAGTGCAATGCCCCGGTTCAATGACTCGACCTTGAATCCGGCTCCGAGTACGCCCGTGGCCGCAAGAACTCTTATTTCCATCAGTGGGATGCCTCTTCGAGTGTCAGCCCGCGCGTGCGCGGGCCAAATGCGCCCACCGCAAGGACGACCACGAGCATGCAGGAGGCAATGAAGACAAATACGCCGGTCGTACCGAAATCACGCAGCGCGATCGCGATCGCGAAACCTGACAAGATGGTCGCCAGGCGGCTGAAGGAATAGACGAAGCCGACCGCTCTGGCGCGGATGCGTGTTGGGTAGAGCTCGGTCTGGTACGCGTGATACGAGTAGGACAGCACGATGTTGGAAATCGTCACCAGGGCCCCGAACGAGACCAGTGCCGCTGCGGTGTTTTGTTGCGAAAACAATAAGCCGAAGACTGCGGTGCCGGCGGCTCCGATGACGATCAGCCACTTGCGCTCGATCCGGTCGGCGATCAGGGCGCATAGCAGCGGTGTCAGGGGGTATACGATTGCAATGACGAAGGAGTACTGCAGGCTCTTGACGAAGCTGATGCCTTGCGATGCCAGAAGAGCGGGCACCCAGTTGCTGAAGCCGTAGAATCCCAGCGCCTGGAAGATGTTCAAGGCGAGGAGCATGGCCGTCCGTCGCGCATAGGGACGCCGAAATAGTTCACCGAAGCCGGGGCTGCGTTCACCGCCCCCCGAGCTGCCTGGCCCTTCCTGAATGATCACAGGCTGAATCTTCACGGGCGGTACCGCGGGGAGCTGGCCGCCGATCTCATGCCGCAGGCGCGATTCGAGTGTCGAAACCAGTCGTTCGGCGGCCGCCAGTTGACCGTGCTGCAGCAGCCAGCGCGGCGATTCCGGAAGGACTCGGTACACCCACCAGACCACGGCCGTTGCCAATAGCGGAAACGCCGCAGCGTAGCGCCACCCGGAGATTCCAAATGGAGCTCGTGGCAGCAGCAGCCAGGACAGCAGAGCGGCTACCGGAACGGCGAGGTACATGAGCCCGTAGTTGATTGCGAAGGCTTTGCCGCGCCGATCTTTCGGAACCCACTCGGCGATGTAACTGTCACTCGTGATCAGCTGTACGCCAACACCAACTCCGGCGATGAGGCGCCACAAGTCCACGCTGACTGCCGTGTTCTGCGCAGCCATCACCGCTGTTGCGGCGATGTACCAGGCAAGTGAGCCGATCAGGATCGGGCGGCGGCCGAGCCGGTCGGCAACGGCTGCAAACGCCGAAGTACCGACGAAGAGCCCCAGGAAAGTCGCAGCCGCAAAGCTCGCCTGATCGGTGAGGCCGAACAAGCCCTTTGCATCCGCGTTGAAGACCCCGGCGCGGATCAAGCCGGGACTCAGCGTGCTCGTGAGGGCAATCTCGTAGATTTCGAAGAATCCGCACAGGGAGAGCAGGGCGATCAGCTGCCAGATGTAGCGCGATGCAGGCAACCGATTGAAGCGGGCAGTGATCATCGCGACCCGCTCCGCGGCATCGGGCTGCTGGGCCGCCGCATCACGCTCTATGTTGATTTTTTCAGTCAATGTATGAATGCGAGTTTGCACGGCAGACGGATTAGAGCGAGCATATCCGCCGTGGTCAATCTTGATTCCATATGTCAATCTGTAGGCCTCGAGCAGTTGCGGAGGGGATGTATGGTTGTTCCCGCGCCCGTGCGCAGCGAAGCTTTGTATATCACCGCGAAAGAAGCCGCCGCCGCGCTCGGTGTAAGTATGCCCACGCTCTACGCCTACGTGAGTCGCGGACTCATCCGGTCTCAAGGCGTTGCGGGTTCGCGCAACCGCCGGTACTGGAAGGTGGACATCGAGCGTCTCAGGGGCAGGCGGGTCCTGCACGAACATAGTCAGGGTCAGCCGGGCTCAGGCGAGGAGGCCAAGGGCCTGGTCGCTGAAACGAAGATCACGCTGCTGACCGAGCGCGGCCTGTATTACCGCGGAAGGGACGTTGTTGAGCTGGCCGAGACGGAAACGTTCGAGTCGGTGGCTGCGCTGTTGTGGGAGGCGGATCCCAAGGCCGTGTTTGGCAAGAGCCTGCCGTCAGCCCCGCCGTCGCTTGCCAGACTCAGACGCAACCTCGCGGAGTTGACGGTGCTCGAGCAGGCAATGGCCTTGTTTCCACTCATCGAGCGGGCCAATCCGCGCTCCTATGATCTTTCCAAACCCGGATTCGCGCGCACGGGCGCGGATCTGTCGCGCTGGTACGCGGCCATACTCGCCGGCAGCAATGCTCCGAGCGACGCCCCGGTGCACGAATTCATTGCGGAGTCACTGGGCGCGCCGCAGGGCTATGCCGACATCATCCGGCGCCTGTTGATTGTCTGCGCCGATCATGAGTTTGATCCGACTGCTTACGCAGTGCGCGCTATCGCCAATGCGGGCGTGACGCCGTACTACGCCGTCGTTACGGGAATAATCGCCTCCAGAGGTCAGCGGCTGCAATCAGGGCGGATTGAGGCTGCCGCGCGGCTGCTCGAGGAGATTCTCAGTATCCCGGACCCGCGCGACACCATCGTCGCCCGGTTTCGAAACGGCGAGCAATTGGTCGGCTTCGGCTCACCGGTTCATGACAAGATGGATCCGCGCGCTGCGATCATCATGGATGCTTTGAAAAGGAAGTTCGGTGACGACATCGAGCTCAAGCGCCTGCAGCGGGCCGCTGACACGGCTGCCGAGATTTCCGGGGCGCTGATGGAATTCATCCTGCCCGCGCTGTTTGTGGGCCGCAAGCTGGGACTGAAGGGTCAGGAGCTGGCGGTGAGCTCATTGGGGCGGATGGCCGGCTGGATCGCGCACGCGATGGAGCAATACCATGGGCATCCGCTGATCAGGCCCCGCGCGCGATACACGGGCCCCCTGCCGAAGTGACGTCGCCGAAACAATGTGTATGGAATGAAACAAATGAGAGCAGTACGCAAATCAATGCACACAATTTCGATTGATATTGTCGTGATTGCCAGTCTCACTAGAGAGTAACCGGTAGAAATGAACGCCGTGCCTCATCTGCTCATTGTCGACGACGACGAAGATATTCTGTCTCTACTAACCAAGTTCTTCAGCAAGCATTGCCATCCGGTGACGGTCGCGGCAGATGGTGCTGCAATGTTCGCCGCCCTGGAAGAGCACTCGATTGATCTCGTCATTCTCGACCTGATGTTGCGGGGAGAAGATGGGCTCAGCCTCTGCCGGCAGTTGCGAGCGACATCCCGCGTTCCCATCATCATGCTCACCGCCATGGCGGACCACACCGATCGTGTCGTTGGACTCGAAGTGGGCGCCGATGACTACCTGACGAAACCGTTTGACCAGCGCGAATTGCTGGCCCGTGTCAAGGCGGTCCTGCGCCGGACGGCGGCGAGCGCTGCTCCCGCGACGCCGGCCGAAACCCGGCCGGCGCTTTGCTTCGCCAACTGGCGTCTCGATGTCACACGGCGGGAGCTGAGGTCCGCGGATAACTCGCTTGTCGTCCTCTCGGGCGGAGAGTTCGACCTGTTGCTCGCATTTGTGGAGCATTCGCAGAGGGTTCTGACGCGGGACCAACTGCTTGATATATCGCGCGGCGCGTCGCATGCGGCGTACGACCGCAGCATCGATGTCCAGGTCAGCCGGCTGCGCTACAAACTGGAAGCGGATCCCAAGAACCCCGCGCTGATTCGCACTGTTCGCAACGGCGGTTATCTCTTCGCGCCCAAAGTGACGCGCGGATGAAGATGATTGCCTGGCCGCACGACTCCATCGCATCACGTTTCGTCTGGGCGGTCGTCCTGACGGTGGCGGTCGCGCTGGTACTCGTCCGTCTGTTCTTTATCTTTGGAGGTGTATGGGCGCGGGAGCCTTTGGATCATTCGGCCCTGCCTGCGCGGGCGCGCGACCTGTTTCGCGTGATTGAAGCGGCGCCGCCGCAAGTGCGGCCGACTTTGGCGGCTGCCGCGGCGACGGACGGGCTCGCCCTGGAGTGGTACGACGCTACGTCCTCCGTCTCGGCAATGCTTTGGCGTGACAGTGGTATCGACGACAAGGCATCCGTGCGCAGGCGCGTTCTAGGTGATCTCCAGCGAACTGCTGTGATCTACAAGCCAGGCGGCGCGCTGAGACTGCCTCCTCCTCTCGCCCACAATCAGCCGCAACACGCTTCTGCGTATTTCCTGTCCGTCCAGCTCACGGACGGCAGTTGGCTGGTCTTCAGTGTACCCAACAGGACCTGGGGTCTGTCGGAGCCGCTACGCTGGACCGTCTGGCTGACTTTTATGACGCTATCGATCGCAACAGTCTGTGCCCTTACCACACGCAGACTGGTCCGGCCCATCAAGGAATTTGCAGCGGCGGTACGCCGCTTTGGCGTCAACCCTCAAACGCCTGCAGTCCTCGAGAGCGGGCCCCGGGAACTCCGAGACGTGACCCGCGCCTTCAATACCATGCAGGCGCAGATCCAGAAGTTCATGGCCTACCGCACGATGATGCTGGCGGCCATCTCGCACGATCTGCGTACGCCCTTGACGCGAATACGTTTGCGCGGCGAGTTGATCGATGACGAGATACAGCAGGCGAAACTATTCAAAGATGTCGACGAGATGCAGACGATGGTCGACGGGGCTCTCGCGTTCTTCAGGGGCGATGCGGACGAGGAAGTGACGACGACCTTCGATCTTGCGGGCGTGCTGCAGACCATTGCCAACGACTACGCCGATCAAGGTATTGAGGTGGGTTACGTTGGGCCTGCCCATGCGGACTATTGTGGCCGGCCCTTTGGATTGAAGAGGGCGTTCACCAACCTGGTTGAGAACGCTGTGAAATATGCAACACCCCCGCACATTCAACTTACCTTCCGAGACAAGGTTGTTACGGTTGCGGTCCGGGACCAGGGACCCGGAATTCCGCCGGACTCCCTGGCTCGGGTCTTTGCCCCCTTCTTCCGGGTCGACCGGTCGCGCAATCGGGCCACCGGGGGCGTCGGTCTCGGCCTGACGGCAGCGCAGGCCATTGTCAGCGGTCACGGCGGGGCTATAACTCTCTGCAATCAACCTGCCGGCGGCTTGGAAGCGCTCGTCACTTTGCCCCGCGTCGGCTGAGCCGCGCTCGACAGGGCCGTTTCGCTCCAGCCACCACCCAGTGCCTTCATGAGGGCCACACTTTGTGTGAGTCGGGCCTCCGCGACCTGCAACGCCGTCTCCTCATTGGAGAGCGCTGTCGTCTCGGCAGTTACAACTGCTGTGTAGGATTGTGTTCCCGCCTGATACTCGTTCAGTGCGATCTTGACGGCTCGGCGAGCCAATGTGACCGCCGCGGCCTGAGCCTCTGCCTGCTGAGCGAGGATCCGCAGGCTCGACAGGCCATCTTCCACGTCCCTGAAGGCACTCAGCACGCTCTGCCGATACTTGGCGACGCTCTGGTCGTAATTCGCCCGAGCCGCCGCGATGGCAGCGGAGCGGCCGCCGCCATCGGCGACCAACTGGTTGGCGCTCGTCGCCAGCGACCAAACTTCGTTTGATGCGGAGATCAGGCCGTGCAGCGGCGCTTGCGCGTAGCCGAATGCGGCCGAGAGGCCGATATCGGGGTAGTAGGCAGCAACAGCTACACCGATGAGTGCGTTTTCTCGTTCCATGCTGCGCTCCGCCTGCGCGATATCCGGACGGCGCTCGAGCAGTGTGGAGGGCACTGTGACCGGAATAGTTGGAACGGACGGCGGCAGTTCCGCAACCGCGATTGTGAGCTCGGACGGTGGTTGGCCGGTCAAAAGGGCAATGGCGTGTTCGAATTGGGCGCGACTGATGCCGACGGCGAGGAGTTGCGCCTGTGTCGTTTGTAGCTGCGTTTCTGCCGTGATTACATCCGACTGCGACACGATTCCGGCCTCGTACTGGTTGCGGGCAATCGTGAGGCTGCGCTGGTAGGCGGTAGCTGTATCACTGAGGAGTCGCTGCAGCGAGTCCTGGTATCGAAGCTGAAAATAGAACGTCGCCAGGTCCGCCTGGGCTGCCAGCCGCACGGAGGCGAGCTCGGCCGCACTGGCTTGCGCTGCTGCCCGGTCGCTTTCGACCTGGCGGCGCACTTTGCCCCAGATATCCGCGCCCCAGGCCGCGCTCGCTTCAAGAAAATGCGTGGTCCCGGTCACGCCACTGCTGCGCGATCGGTTCACTCCTGAGGTCACGGACAACGTCGGAAACAGGTTGGAACGCGCGTCGTTCACGACCGCTCGCGCCTGCCGGTACGCGGCCTCAAAGGCCTTCAGATTCTGGTTGCCAATATCGATTTTCGTCTCGAGCTCATCGAGCAACGGATCATCGTAAATATCCCACCAGCGTCCTCGATCGGCCATGTCCGCGGGCGCGGCGACTTTCCAGCCGGCCGGCGCGCTTGGCGATTCCTTGTAGCGCGCGGGGACGGGTGCTGCCGGGCGCTGATAATCAGGCCCAACCGCACACCCAGCCAACATTGCAGACCCGGCAAGAACCGCGAGCCAGAGGCGAAAGCGATCGAGATACAGATAGACGATGGGCGTTGTATAGAGCGTCAGCACCTGGCTCACGATCAACCCGCCGGCGATGGATATACCGAGCGGCCTGCGCAGCTCCGAGCCGGCGCCCGTGTCGAAAATCATCGGCGCCGCGCTCAGCAGCGCTGCGAGAGTTGTCATCATGATCGGGCGAAACCGGATCAGGCAGGCTTGGTAGATGGCCTCGGCGGGAGTCATGCCCCAGCTTCGCTCTGCCTGGAGCGCGAAGTCGATCATCATGATCGCGTTCTTCTTGACGATCCCGATCAGCAGGATGACCCCGATCAGAGCGATGATGGTGAGCTCCATGCCGGCCAGCATCAGCGCCGCCACAGCGCCGATCCCAGCCGAGGGGAGAGTCGACAGAATCGTAAGGGGATGTATGTAGCTCTCGTAGAGCATGCCCAGCACGACATAGACGCTCAGCAGGGCACCCGCGATCAGCAGCAGCGCGCCTGCCGAACCTGAGTGCTCGGTCGCGGCTGAACCGGTGAAGCGGCCACGAATGGAAGCCGGAAGGCCGATCCTCACCATGGCCTGTTGAATGGCGGCGGACGCCTGCGACAGGGTGTGATTCGGCGGCAGATTGAAGGAGATGACAGTCGCGACACCCAGGTCCTGGTGGTTGACCTGAGTCGGCGACATGCTCAGCTGTAGCCGCCCGACGGAGGAGAGTGGCACCAACGCCGCTCCACTCGTGCTGACATACAGGGATGAGAGGTTCTCTGGGTCCTGCAGGTAGCGGGGCGGCACCTCCATCACGACGTGATACTGGTTGCGCGGACCATAGATTGTTGAGACCTGCCGCTGGCCCAGAGCGTCGTACAACGTTGCATCGACACCAGCCGGCATCAGTTGGTAGCGCGCAAGGCTCGACCGGTCTGCCACGAACGTGGCTTTCAATCCGTTCTGCTGCTCCTGCGTGATATCGGCGAGGTTGGGATCGCGCTTGAGGGCATCGACCAGTCTCGCAGTCCATTCGTACAATCGCGTTGTGTCGTCGCTTTGGAGGATGAACTGGAACTCGCCCTGAGTCTGGCCGCCTTCGGCGAACAGGTCCTGGATCGAGAACATGCTGTACTGGGTGCCAGCCAACTGGCCCAGCTTCGATTGCACCCGCGTCATGAACATTCTGGAGGATACGCGCTCGGCTAGCGGCTTGAGCCTGATGAACACTGTTGCCGTCGTGCTCTGGCCGCCGGCGAAGGTCGTGACTCGTTCGACCGCAGGATCGTGCCGGATGATTTCCTCCACCTCTGCCATCTTCCCCTTCAGCCTGTCAAAGATGATGCTCTGATCCGCACGGATCTTGCCAAGAATCAGCCCGCTATCCTGCTCTGGGAAGAATCCCTTGCGCACGGTGGCAAACAGCAGGACGTTGAGGGCGATGGCCGCCACGAGGGTCAGCATCACGAGGACCGGATGCCGCAATGCCACGCGCAGCGAAACCGCGTAGGCGCGTTGAACGGTGTCAACAGTTGCGCCAGCTGCCCGCGACAAGCGTCCGACTGGCGTCCCGGTTTCGGCGCGGAGGAGCCGTCCGCACATCATTGGCGTAAGCGTCAGAGACAGAACGAGCGAGATGCCTATCGCCAATGAGAGCGTCATGGCGAACTCGTGGAACAGTCGGCCGGCGATACCTCCCAGCAACAGCAAGGGCAGGAACACTGCGACCAGCGAGGCGCTCATCGATATAACGGTGAAGGCAACCTCACGCGTGCCTAAGAGCGCGGCCTCCAACCGTGGCATCCCCGCTTCCATATGCCGCGTCACGTTCTCCAACACCACGATCGCATCGTCGATGACGAAGCCGGAAGCGATCGTGAGTGCCATCAGCGTCAGGTTGTTAAGGCTGTAGCCAAGCACGTACATTGCGGCCAGCGTTCCGATCATGGAGATCAGCACGGCGGTTCCGGGAATCAGCACCGCGTGCCAGCTACGCAGGAACAGGAAAACCACCAGCACCACGAGTAGAACGCCAAGCACCAGCGTCCGCTCGGTGTCAGCCAGCGATGCACGGATTGTGGCGCTGCGGTCACCGGCGAAGGTCAGATGCACGTCGCCAGGGAGCGCAGCTTGCAATGCGGGGAGCGCGGCCTTTACGCGATCGGTGGTATCAACAATGTTGGCTCCGGCTTGCTTGTAGACCAGTAACACGAGTGCCGGCTGGCCGTTAGCTATCGCGTATGCGTGGATGTCTTCGATCGAGTCGATGACCTCGGCAACGTCGCTCAGATGCACGGCCGTTCCGTTGCGATGGGCGATCACGATGCCACGATAATCGGCGGCTCGAAGTGCCTGGTCATTCGCGTAGAGTTGGTAGTGCAGGCCATCTCCCTCTATCGCGCCCTTGGGCCGATTGACGTTTGTCGCGGCGATCGCGGTGCGAACGCTTTCAAGCCCAATGCCCATGGCGGAGAGCGCATGGGGGTTGATCTCGACGCGGACAGCCGGCAGTGAACTGCCGCGCAGGTTGACGAGGCCGACGCCGGAAATCTGCGACAGGCTCTCCAGCAGGATTGAATTGGCTGCGTCGAAGAGTTGTCCTTGGGAGAGCGTCGTCGATGTCAGCGCGATGATCAGGATGGGCGCGTCCGTCGGATTGGCCTTCTTGTAGGTAGGCAGGGATCTCAGGTTTACGGGCAGATCGCTCCGAGCTGCGTTGATCGCGGCCTGCACGTCGCGCGCCGCGCCGTTGATGTCACGATCCAGGTCGAACTGCAGATCGACCTCCGTAGCGCCGAGGGAGTTGGTCGAGCGCATGGCTGTCAGCCCGGCGATCTGGCCAAGGCGGCGTTCCAGCGGTGTTGCGACTGTCGCCGCCATGGTCTCCGGGCTGGCGCCTGCCATGCTCGCCTGGACCTGGATGACCGGGAAGTCAACCTGCGGGAGCGGCGAGACCTGCAGGTACCCGAAAGCGACGCAGCCGGCTAGCGCAACGCCGAGAGACAGCAGCGTTGTCGCCACCGGACGTCCCACGGCGGTTGCGATCATGGCTGGAGTACGCTCCGGTCTCCGATGGGCCGTGTGCGCCGTTGCAATCGGCGCGATAGAGCGTCGAAGGCCAGATATACGACCGGCGTAGTGAAGAGAGTCAGCAGCTGACTTGCTACGAGGCCGCCTGCGATCACCAGACCGAGTGGGCGGCGCAGCTCCGAGCCCACGCCGGTGCCGAACATCAGGGGCAGCGAGGCGAGCAGGGCGGCCATCGTCGTCATCAGAATTGGCCGGAACCGGAGCAGGCACGCGCGATGAATCGCCGCGCGCGGCGACAACCCGTCCTCGCGCTCAGCGGCCAGCGCGAAATCGACCACCATGATTGCGTTCTTCTTCACCAGCCCGATCAGCAGGACGATGCCGATCACGGCGATCACGTCCAGACTGCCGCCGCGCAGATCGAGGGCAAGCAGCGCGCCGACGCTTGCCGAGGGAAGGGTGGACAGGATCGTCAGGGGATGGATGAAGCTTTCATACAGAACGCCTAGAACGATGTACATCGTCACCACAGCTGCCAGGATCAGGTAGAGCTCGTTGCCAAGTGAGTTCTCGAAGGCCGCGGCTGTGCCCTGAAATGCGAGTTGAAAGCTTCGTGGTAAGTCGATGTTGGCCCGTGTTCGCCGGATTTCGGCCGTTGCGTCACCGAGCGAGGCGCCGGGGGCGAGATTGAACGATATGGTCGCGGCTGGAAACCGACCGAAATGCGCGATCTGCATTGGCGCGCTGCGCTGGGTCATTTGCACGACCGCGCTGAGAGGTACCTGGCCGGTACTGGCTGTTCCGGACGGTAGATAGATCGAACCGAGCGCTTCGAGAGTTCCCCTCATGGAGGGATCGGCCTCGAGAATGACTCGATACTGACTCGACTGGGTGAATATGGTGGAGACGATGCGCTGGCCGAAGGCGTCGTACAGCGCGTTGTCGATGGTGGCCGGCGTAATCCCATATCGGCCCGCGGTTGTTCGGTCGATCGTCAGATACGCCGCGAGGCCGTTGGTTTGCAGGTCGCTTGTCACGTCGCGCAGCCACGGCTGCTCCCTCAATCGCGCCACGAGCTTTCCGGTCCAACGCTCGAGCTCGCTGCTGCTCGGATTGGCGAGGATAAATCGGTATTGGCCTGGACTGATGCCTGTGTCCAGGGTCAGGTCCTGGACCGGCTGCAGGGTCACACTGATGCCGGGTAGTGTGGCCGCCAGCGCTTGCAAGCGCCGCGCGACGACACTAGCGCTCGGCCTACGCCCGTCGCCACGCCGCAGACTGATGAGCATCCGTCCTGAGTTCAGGGCCGCGTTCGTGCCGTCGACACCAACGTAGGACGTCAGGTTCTCAACGTCCGGGTCCCGCAGGATCGCCTCGCCCAGTGCCCGCTGCCGCGTTGTCATTGCGGCGAACGAGGTCGATTGCGGTGCTTCGGTCACCGCCTGGATGAGGCCCGTATCCTGCTCCGGAAAGAATCCTTTCGGGAGTTGCAAGGCCAGAAAGGCGGTCGCGACCAACGTGGTCAGCACGACCAACAGCATGGGTGCCCTGTGGTCGAGTACATGATCGAGAAGCCGACCGTACTGAGCTATGACCCGCTCCAGGAGGGACTGGCTGCGGACGCTGGCCTTGCTCGCGTCGCCTGTCGCCTTGGAGGGAGGATGTCCCAGCAATCGGGCGCAGAGCATTGGCACCAAGGTGAGTGACACGAAGGCAGAGATCACGATCGTAATTGCGAGCGTCAGCGCGAATTCGTGGAACAGGCGGCCGACCACGTCGGCCATGAAGAGGAGGGGTATCAACACCGCCAGGAGAGAGATCGTGAGTGAGATGATCGTGAAGCCGATCTCTCGCGAGCCACGCAGCGCCGCCTCGACGGGTGGCACACCGGCTTCGATATGCCGGCTGATGTTCTCGATCACCACGATGGCGTCATCGACCACGAAGCCTGCGGAGATAGTCAGCGCCATCAGCGACAGATTGTCGAGGCTGAAGCCCCACAGGTACATGCCCGAGAGCGCGCCGATCAACGAGAGCGGCACCGAGAGGCTCGGAATGAGGGTGGCGGAAAGACGGCGCAGGAACACGAAAATCGTCAGGACTACCAACGCGACTGCCAGCCCGAGCTCGAACTCAATATCCCGGACGGAGGCCCGGATCGTCGTCGTGCGATCCGTCAGGGGCGTCACGGTGATAGCGGCGGGAAGTGCGGCCCGCAGCTCCGGCAGCGCGGCCTTGATGCGGTCGACGACTTGAATGACGTTCGCACCAGGTTGCCTCTGCACGCTCACGATGAGCGCGGGCGTGTCATTCATCCAGGCTGCGAGGTTGGTGTTCTCCGGCCCCTCCTCGACAGTTGCTACATCGGAGAGCCGGATCGGCCTGCCGTCTCGATAGGCGATGATTGCTTCGGCGTAGCGGCTCGCATCCTGGAGCTGATCGTTGGTATCGATGCCGTAGGCCTGCGTCGGGCCCTGCAGCGTACCTTTTGGAGCATTGACGTTGAGGTTGCCGAGCGTGGTCCGAAGATCGTCAATGTTGAGCCCACGAGATGCGAGCATGCGTGGATTGAAGCGAACTCGTATGGACGGTCGTTGCCCGCCACCTATCGTGACCAGACCGACGCCCGGCAGCTGAGAGATCTTCTGCGCCAATCGGACATCAACGAGATCTTGCACCTGCGGCAGGCTCAGGGATTTCGAGGTGATGCCGAGCGTCAGGACAGGGACATCCGCAGGATTGACCTTGGCGTAGGTGGGAGGCGAAGGGAGATCTGTAGGCAAGTAGCTGGTTGCCGCGTTGATCGCGGCCTGGACTTCCTGCTCCGCAACGTCCAGCGCCAGGATCAGGTCGAATTGCAGGGTAATGACGGAGGCGCCGCCGGAACTGTGAGACGACATCTGCGTCAGGTTCGCCATTTGTCCGAACTGTGTCTCCAGCGGCGCACTGACTGCCGAGGTCATTACATCTGCGCTGGCGCCGGGATACAGAGTGGTGACTTGGATCGTCGGATAGTCGACTACCGGCAGCGCTGCGACTGGGATGAAGCGGAAGGCCGTGGCGCCAAGCAAGAGAATCGCCGCCAGCAGCAAGGTGGTTGCCACCGGGCGCAGGATGAAGGGGCGGGAGAAGTTCACGGGTTGTCGGCCACGCTCCGCAGAGTGCTGGGTCGGATCGCAACCCTGATTCCGTCACTCAGCCGATCGATGCCATCAACGACGACACGATCGCCCGTGGATAGGCCTTCGAGCACCATGGTCCGGCCATCGTGCGACGCGCCCGCTGCAATGACCTGGACGGCAACAGTGTCGTCGCCACGCATGCGGTACACATACGGACCGGGCGTCCCGTAACGGATAGCGGTGGTCGGGACGAGAAGCGCATCGTGCTGCGTATCGACGAGAAGGCGCGTATTGACGAACTGGTTTGGGAAGAGGTCGCCGTCCCGATTCGGGAAGACCGCACGCAACTTGACAGTGCCGGTTGATATGTCGATCTGGTTGTCGAGGGTGTCTAACACTCCTCGGTCGAGGAGAGTGGTGTCGTTGCTGTCGTATGTGACAACCGGAAGGGCGACGTCTGAACGGAGTCTTTTCAACACGGGGCCCAGTTGCGCCTGCGGAATCGTGAAAATCACCGAGATCGGCTGGATCTGGGTGATCACGACGAGACCGTTGGCGTCCGTCGGTTGCACATAGTTACCCGAATCGACTTGCCGCAAGCCCGCGCGTCCGTCGATCGGCGCGACGATATGGCAATACGCAACATCGAGTCTCTGCGCGTCCACCAACGCCTGATCGGATTTCACCGTCCCTTCCAACTGGCTTACCGTCGCCGTCGCAGTGTCAAAATTCTGCTGTGATGTCGAGTCTTGAGCCAGCAGTCGCTCGTGTCGCGTGAGGTCGAGCTGCGCGTTGCGCAGCAGAGCCTGGTCCTTGATGAGCTGACCTTGAAACTGGGCCAGAGCTGCTTCGTAAGGCCGCGGATCGATCTGCGCCAACAATTCGCCCTTCCTGACCATCTGACCTTCTTTGAAAATCACGGCCGTCAGATAGCCGCTGATGCGCGATTTCACCGTGACAGTGGACAGTGGTGTGACCGTACCCAGCGCTTGCAGCTCGAGGGGCAGATCTCCCTTCGTTACCACGCCGACAGCCACCGAGGGAGCGAACATCGTCGGCATCAAGGCGTTCGACGGGCGGCGGGAAGACAGGACGTAAATGATGCCCGCTACTCCAACCGCCGTGACGATGAACACTACATTGCGTCGCCTACTTGCCGGCATCATCGGCATCGGGCAACGTGTCGTCGGGCAGTTTGTCGTCAGGCAATTTGTCGTCGGGGATGCCTTCAACAAGCACCTTGTGATCGCGTTTCTGAAACCAGATATTGCGCACGAACCCGTAAGGATCGTAGGCGCTATCGACCATGTGGTCGAAGGGCAGCAGGTTCGCCCGACCGTTGACTTTGTCCGAGACGGTGAGGCTCGCCTGTAGGATCGGATCGCTGATTTGACCGTCGATGCTCATGAACCGATCGGGAATCAAGCCGAAGGCGTCGCGCACATCGGAAGGCCCCAACAACGGCAGCATCAGGTAGGTCCCGGTGGGCAAGCCCCACTTGCCGAGCGTTTGTCCGAAGTCTCTGTCATGCTTCTCGAGTCCGAATCGGGTGGCCGGATCGAAGACGCCACCGATGCCGACAGTCGTGTTGACCGCAAATCGTCCTACGTCGCTTCCGAAGTCGCGGAATTGACCTTGGAAAAGATCGTTGCCGATGGTCTTGGTGTACCCGAGGTTGCTGAAGAAGTTCGATACACCGGTGCGTACGGGGTGCGGCGTCACTTTGACGTAGCCGCGCGCCACGGGGCGCAAAACCGCATGATCGAGGGCGCTGTTAAACTTGTACATCGAGCGGTTGAACCGTTCGACGTGATCGCGTGGGTCCCGTTTGCTGCCTTCCGGCAGGCTGGCGCAGCCAACCAGGCAGCACGCGAGCGTAAGCAGGGTCAAGCTAGTCGAGTTCGCAGTGGGCATGGGCTTCCTTTTTCGATGCAGGCGGTTGTGCGCACCGAGCAGAAGTTAGCCCTCGATCTTTCGTTTTTGATGTGCGGTTTGCGGGCTGACCGCAAAGATGTGTACAGCTCGAAACAAATCTCAGCAGTCGCTGCTGAGCTCAGCGGGGAAGGCGATGGGCAAGTCACGACTCGAAGCGTTCAGCGATGGCGTCATCGCCATCATCATCACCATCATGGTGCTCGAGCTGAAAGTGCCGCATGAAGCGACTCTGGAAGCTCTGCAGCCGCTGATTCCCATTCTACTCAGCTACGCGCTCAGCTTCGTGTACGTCGGGATCTACTGGAACAACCACCATCACCTGTTGCATGCGACGCATGCGGTGACCGGCGCGATTCTGTGGGCCAACCTGCATTTGCTCTTCTGGCTGTCTTTGATCCCCTTTGCGACAGCGTGGATGGACGAAAGCCACTATGCATCGGCGCCGACGGCTCTATATGGGGCGGTGCTGCTCATGGCAGCTATTGCTTATTCGATCCTCCAGCACCTCATCATCGCGTCCCAGGGATCGGATTCCGTCCTGCGAAAAGCCGTCGGCCATGACTGGAAAGGCAAGTGCTCGCCGCTGTTCTACCTGCTTGCGATTCTGATGTCGGCACGGTGGGTCTGGGCTTCACAGGCCATGTACATCCTCAGCGCCCTGATGTGGCTGATTCCCGACCGGCGGATCGAGCGAGCCCTGCGGGCCAGTTGATGCCTATATCAAGCCGCCTGCTGTTCTGCCTCCCAACCCTTTTCCAGGCGGCGAGTCTGTATATGCTCAACCAAGACGCTCGCCATCAGCGTCCGCGCGGGGGAAGGGGTGACGCGGAATCCAGGCACGCTCTTATGTAGAAGAAAGCGACAAAATGGCCGGTTTACGTAAAGAAACGCGACACGCTCGGCTTGTTTAGGCGATCTTGGGTGGAGGATTGCGACAGCGGAGTCTTTGACTGATTCAGTCGCTGGTTGGACATGAGCTCGACCGCCAGCTGTTTTGCGGCGCTCACTCAGTCCAACGCCATGGAGCGCCCCGAGGGGCACCCGGAGGCAGCAGCTGCGCAGCCTCGGGGGAGGCGTACCAAGAGCGAGCGGTGCGGATGAGAGAATGAAATGACGCGCGCCGTGATGTGCGGCTAGAATCTCGCCCCGTCGGACCCATGATGTGGTTTCCTGGATGCGTTGCTTCAGTCGTCGGCCCTGGTGATTGCCAGAGCGGGCGCCGGCGTCGTTTCCAAGTTGCCCGTGCCCGACTTTCCGTACGGATTCCGTACGGTAGCTAAGCGCTCAGTAAGTCCTTGATTTAATTGGCGCTCCCAACCGGATTCGAACCGGTGTACTAGCCTTGAGAGGGCTATGTCCTGGGCCTCTAGACGATGGGAGCGAAGAATGCGGGGCGGTCGCCGAGCGCGGTATTATAGGGAACTCAGTCGATTGCTCAAGCCGAAAGCTACTAATTGAACGCGTCTTCTGCGTCCATGGTGACGCCTACCTCAACGCCGCGAATCATCACGCGATCTGAGCACATCATTTCGCGGGCGCATATTTCATCCAATGCGCTGCGGGTGCTGTATCGCCTGCGCGATGCCGGTTTCATGGCGTTCCTGGTGGGCGGTTGTGTCCGCGACCTCCTCATTGGCATAGAGCCAAAGGATTTCGACGTCGCGACGGATGCGTTGCCTGAGCAGGTCAGGAAACTCTTCCGTAATTGCCGCCTGGTTGGCCGACGCTTCCGGCTGGCGCACGTGTTTTTCGGCCGCGACATCATCGAGGTTGCGACGTTCCGTGCCGCGAGTGCACCGGAACCGGGCGAGGAGCCGTTGCCTGAAGCCGATGTGGCGGAGGGCGAAGATCGGGATCTGGAGCAGGAGGGCGGCCTGGACGCCGCTGGGTCGGACATCGCCTCGCTGGAGGAAGGTAGCGACCTTGAGGACGACGATGACGACGAGGACGATGAGGATGACGACGAGCCGGGCGACGATGCTGGCCATCCGCCACCACCGCCTGTGCCTCGGCGCTCCAACCGATACCGAGAACGTCCCGCTCCGCCGAACGGTGACGAGAGTGCCGCCGATCTCGACGTGGACCCGAATGCCGAGCGAATGTTCGATGAGACGGGCCGGATTCTTCGCGACAATGTCTACGGCACCATCGATGCAGACGTTTGGCGTCGTGACCTTACGGCCAACGCGCTGTACTACAACATCGCTGACTTCTCCATCTGGGACTATGTCGGCGGCTTCGAGGACATTGCCGCACGGAAGCTAAAGCTGATTGGCGATCCGGAGACGCGTTTTCGCGAGGATCCGGTGCGGATGCTGCGCGCAGCCCGTTTCGAGGCGAAACTGGGTTTCGAGATCGACCCCGCTACGGCTGAGCCCATCGAGCGGCTGAAGGGCCTGCTGGGTGGCGTGCCGCCGGCGCGGCTATTCGATGAGACGCTCAAGTTGTTCCTGACGGGACATGGCCGCCGAAGTTTTGAGGTGTTGCGTCAGCGCGGGTTGCTCGCGGCGCTGCTTCCTTCGGTCGACGATTATTTCCGCAAGCATCCGGGCAGCCTCGTCGAGCAACTCGTGATGCGCGGTCTCGAGAACACGGATGCGCGTGTGCTTGCGGACAAGCCGGTCACCCCGACTTTCCTGTTTGCACTGCTGCTCTACGGGCCGATCGCCGCCATCATCGAATCGACTCCGCCGGAGCGATGGCATGAGCTTGGAACGATTTTGGACGCCTGCGACCGCGCGGCCCGCCAGGTCCAGTCGCACATCAGTCTTCCCAAGCGCTTCTCGTTAGGCATGCGCGAGATGTTTGCTCTGCAACCGCGCCTCGAGCACCCGCGTGGCCGGCGGGCGTTGCGAGTCCTCGAGCATCCGCGGTTCCGGGCAGCTTACGACCTGCTGCTGTTACGAGCGGAGTATGGACTCGCCTCTGCCGAGATCGCTCAATGGTGGACTCGCATTCAAGAGGTATCGGCGGATGAGCGCGGCCAAATGGCCGATGCGCTGACAGGCCAGACGCAGCGCTCAGAAGGCGGCGCTCCGCGTCGGGGCGGTCGCCGTCGGCGGAGGCGTCGTGGCCCTTCGAGTCCGGCTTGACGGTATGGCCATCAGCCTGCGTGGTCTATGACAACTGTCTCCACCGAGCCGACTCACAAGTTCGTCGTTGTGGAAGGGCCCATTGGCGTTGGCAAAACGAGCCTCGCGCGGAAGCTCTCCACCAGTCTGGGCGGCGAAGTAGTGTTGGAGCAGGCGGCCGCAAATCCCTTCCTCGAGCGTTTCTACCGCAACCCGCGCGCGGGTGCATTGCCGACCCAGCTGTATTTTCTGTTCCAGCGCGCGCAACAGCTCGCGGCTCTGAAGCAGCAGGACATGTTCGCCCCCGTGCGGGTGGCTGATTACCTGTTGGAGAAGGATCGCCTGTTTGCCCGGGTTACACTCGATGACGCGGAGTACGGGTTATACGAGCAGGTCTACGCCAAGCTCGATATTCAGCCTCCCAAGCCCGACCTCGTCGTGTATCTGCAGGCGCCAGTGGATGTGCTGCTGGAGCGGATCAGCAAGCGGGGCATCGACTACGAGCAGCACATCGAGCGCGAGTACCTGCAGCGGCTGAACGAGGCGTATGCACGCTTCTTTCATGAATTCGAGACCGGGCCGCTGCTGATTGTCAACGCGGCGGCCATTGATCCGATCAACAACGAGGCCGACTACGACGAGTTGCTGGCGGCGATCCAGCGCATGAAGCGCGGTCGCCTTTACTACAATCCGTTGCGCAGCCGCAGTATTTAAAGGTAGGGGGAGTCATGTACACGCACCTGCAACTACGCGGTTCCGACAGGCCGCCCGTTACGCTGAGCACGCTTGCGCGGATGAAGGCTGACGGACAGAAGATCGCCAGCATGACCTGCTATGACGCGAGTTTTGCGGTGCTGCTCGATTCAGCCGAGGTCGACGTCGTACTGGTCGGTGATTCCCTGGGGATGGTCATCCAAGGTTATGACACCACGGTGCCGGTCACAATGGACGATGTGGTCTATCACTGCCGCGCAGTGGCGCGAGGGCTCCATCGGCCGTTCCTGATGGCGGATCTGCCTTTCATGAGCTACCCCTCCAAGAACGAGGCGCTGTCCAACTCCGTGCGCCTGATGCAGGAGGGCGGCGCGAAGATGATCAAACTCGAAAGTGGCGGCACACAGATCGAGATCGTTGAATTCCTCGCCGCCCACGATATCGCAGTCTGCGCGCACCTGGGTTTGAAGCCGCAATCAGTGCACAAGACGGGCGGCTTCCGCGTGCAGGGGCGCGAGGAAGATGCCGCGGAACTGATGATCGACAACGCCAAACGGCTCGAGTCCGCGGGGGCGGATATTGTCTTGCTCGAGTGCATTCCCTCGGCCCTGGGCAAAGCCATCACGGCGGCCCTGCGGGTCCCCGTCATTGGAATCGGCGCAGGACCTGACACTGACGGGCAGATCCTGGTTCTCTACGACATTCTGGACATCACTACCGGGCGCAAGCCTCGCTTCGTGCGCAACTTCATGGAAGGCGCCGGTACGAACCAACAGGCGCTCGTCAACTACGTCAAAGCGGTAAGAGAAGTCAGTTACCCCGCGCCCGAGCACGAGTTCTGAGCCGCCACCCATGGAAACCATCACGACCATTGCTGCGGTTCGCGAGCGGGTGCATGCGTGGCATCGCGAAGGCCTGCGTGTTGCCTTCGTTCCGACGATGGGCAACCTTCACCCCGGGCATGTCAGCCTGATAGAAGCGGCCCGCCGTGACGGCGACCGGTTCGTGGCCAGTATTTTCGTCAACCCGATGCAGTTCGGGCCCAACGAGGATTTTGCCCATTATCCGCGGACGCCGACCCAGGATGAGCGGATGCTGGCGGCTGCGGGCTGCAACCTCATGTTCATGCCGGACGTGGCCGAGATCTACCCCAACGGTGCGGAGCGGGCGACGCGCGTCGATGTCCCGGGTCTGTCGCGCATTCTGTGTGGCGAGTTCAGGCCGGGGCATTTCGAAGGTGTCGCCACGATCGTGGCCAAGTTGTTTCACATCGTGGATCCCGATGTTGCCGTGTTCGGCGAGAAGGACTTCCAACAGCTGACGGTGATCCGGCGGATGGTGGCGGATTTGTGCATGCCGGTGCAGGTAATTGGTGCTCCCACGGTACGCGATGCGGATGGGCTCGCCATGAGCTCGCGCAATCAATACCTGACATCCGAGGAGCGGAGCATCGCGCCGCGAATCTACGAAATCCTCAAGGCGACTGCGAAGCGGCTGCAGGCGGGTGACAGCGAGTTTGCAAGCATGGAGCGAACGGGCTGCCAGATGTTGGAGGCGGGGGGATTCAAGCCGGACTATTTCGCGGTTCGGCAGGCGAATGATTTGAGCACGCCGCGGCCGGATACGGGCCACCTGGTCGTGCTCACGGCGGTGCGCCTGGGCAAAGCTCGGTTGATCGACAACGTTCAAGTGAGGCGCTGACGCGCGTCACGCCTGGCGCGCCTCATGCCTCGGCGTTACGCCATGCCGCGCCAGCGCCCACTCAACATGTTCCCGCACCAACGCCGATGCGTCATCGCGGCGGCTGTGCAGCGCCGCAAGCACCTCCGGTGATTTTGGGGCATTCCCCAACGCCACCGCAATATTCCGCGACCACCGCTCGTATCCGATGCGGTAGATAGCTGAGCCCCGCATCCGCTCGTCAAACTCGCTCTGCGTCCATCCGAACAAGGCCGTGAGCTGCGTTGCATCGAGTGCATTGCGGACCTTGAAGTCCGGGTGCGCTGCGGTCTGCGCGAACTTGTTCCAGGGACACACGAGCTGGCAGTCATCGCAACCATAGATGCGGTTGCCGAGGGCAGCCCGCAACTCAACCGGGATGGCGCTCTTGTGCTCTATGGTCAGGTATGAAATGCAGCGCCTGGCATCCAACTGATAGGGGGCAAGGATGGCGCCTGTTGGACAGGCGGGGATGCAGGCCTGGCAGGTTCCACAATGCGCCGTGGCCGGTGGGTCCACGGGCAGTGGCAGGTCGGTCAGGATCTCACCGAGGAAGAACCACGAGCCCGCGTCGCGGGCGATCAGGTTGGTGTGTTTGCCAATCCAGCCCAGGCCGGCATTCCGCGCCAGCGCCTTCTCGAGTACTGGTGCGGTGTCCACACAAACGCGGTAGCCGAATTGCCCGATGCGCTCGCAGATGTCCTCCGCCAGCCGCGCAAGCGCGCGCCGCATGATCTTGTGATAGTCGCGTCCGAGCGCATACCGCGACACATATCCGAGCGTTGAGTCGGCCAGCACCGCTTGCGCATCGGCAACTTCGGCGGGCCAGTAGTCCATCCTGACGCTGACCACGCGTACAGTTCCAGGGGCCATCTCATGCGGGCGGCTGCGCATGGACCCATGTCTTTGCATGTATTCCATCTCGCCGTGGTAGCCCGCATCGAGCCACCGCAGCAGGTGCTGTTCGTCTTCGGGAATGTCCACGCTGGCGACGCCGAGCTGGCTGAAGCCGAGCGCCCGGGCGCCGGCAACGAGCGCTTGCTTTGTCGCCTGGAGGTTAAGAATTTCAAGCTCAGTCATGGAGAAGGCACCGGTGTCAGTATAATCAGCGCATGGCATTGCCGATCGCTCTGTATTCCACCGCGCAAGTACGCGCTCTCGATGCATACGCAATCGAAGTGCAAGGCATTCCCGGCTATACGCTGATGAAGCGTGCCGGTGAGGCTGCGCTTCGATATCTTCGTACGCGATGGCCCATGGCCCATCGAATCGTCATCGTATGCGGCGGAGGAAACAACGCCGGCGACGGCTACGTTTTGGCGCGCTTTGCGCAGGCAGCGGGGCTCACCGTGTCGGTGCTTGCCGCCATTCCCCCGGAAACGCTGCGAAATGACGCACGCCAGGCGTGCGACGACTTCAAAAGCAGTGGCGGTCAGTTGAGGCCTTTCTCGCCCGATCTGCTGCGTGAAGGCGAAGTGATCGTTGACGCACTTCTGGGCACCGGGCTCAAAGGCGGAGTTCGCCCTGACCTCGAAAAGATCATCGCCTATATCAACTCTGCTGGCCGGCCTATTTTCGCCCTGGACGTTCCATCGGGCCTGGACAGCGACACCGGCGTGCCGCTCGGGGAGACAGTGCGTGCCGATTGCACAGTCACGTTCGTTGGACTCAAGACGGGTCTGTTCATCGGTGACGGGCCCGAGTACGCGGGGACGGTGTTTTTCGATGACTTGGAAGTCGTTGCGCCGCAGGCAAAGGGCTTCGAGCCCAGGCTCGAGCGCATCATGGAGACGGAGATTCTGCGTGCACTGCCGCGAAGGCGGCGATCTTCCAACAAAGGCGACTTCGGCCGCGTGTTGATCGTCGGAAGCGGATTGGGCATGCCAGGCGCCGCACGCCTCGCGGGCGAGGCGTGTCTGAGGGTCGGTGCAGGACTGGTGACCGTGGCCGTCGCCCCGGAAAACGTGGCGGCAATCTCGGCGGGTCGGCCGGAACTGATCTGCTTGCCGCTCGTGCACGAGGGCGAGCTCGAAGAAGCCATAGAGCGGGCAAACGTCGTCGCCATCGGACCGGGCCTGGGCAAGACGGAATGGGCGCGCAAAGCTCTCAATGCCGTATTGGATTCCCGCAAGCCTCTCGTCGTCGACGCGGATGCGTTGAACCTCGTCGCGGAGGCTGGAACGCGCTCACGCGACAATTGGATTCTGACTCCACATCCGGGCGAAGCAGGGCGGCTGCTCGGTATCAAGACGGACGATGTTCAGAACGACCGTCTCGCAGCGCTGGAGCATCTGGTCGAGCGTTACCACGGCACGATCGTGCTGAAGGGTGCCGGTACCTTGGTGGGCACGGCGAATCGGATACCCGGTCTTTGCGAGAGAGGCAATCCGGGAATGGCGACTGCCGGAACCGGTGACGTGTTGACCGGGGCAGTGGCGGGGATTTTGGCGCAGTGCCCCGATACGTCGCTAGCTGCGCGAGTTGGCGTACTGGTGCATGCGATGGCGGGCGATGCGGCAGCGCGGGGCGGTGAGCGCGGCCTGCTGGCCAGCGATCTGGCCCGCGAGCTCCATAATTGCGTCAACCGGTGAACCGCCTCAAGAAGTCGCCCATGCCGCGAACGGCGAGTGATCGCCGCCCGGGAAGACGCGCAGTTCGCGGGGAAGCCCGGTGAGCCACCCCGGGAAATCGCGCATGTCGCGACACAAGAGCGACCGCCGCCCAGGAAGATGCGCGATTTCCCGGGGGCTCCGGTAGAGCACTCCCGAGTGCGCTGGCTCGCAAAAACCGCTGACGACACAGAAGCGTTTGGCGCACGCCTTGCGGCGTCGCGGCCCGGGGCCACCACGTTCGCCACTGTTCACTTATTTGGTGATCTCGGCGCTGGAAAAACAACGCTGGCACGAGGATTCCTGCGAGCGTGCGGCGTGAGTGGGCCTGTCCGAAGTCCCACCTACACACTGGTGGAACTATATGAAACTCCAACAGTTTCTATCGTACACCTCGACCTTTACCGGTTGCTGGATCCTTCTGAGCTGGAGGCGCTGGGGTTACGGGAATGGGCGGTCCCGGGATACATATGGTTGATCGAATGGCCAGAGCGGGGGCAGGGGCGGTTGCCGTTCCCGGACCTGTCCGTGACGATGGCGGGAGGTATAAACGGTCACGAGATCAACGTGAGCGCCACGTCTGCGTTAGGGGAGACATGGCTGTCGCTAGTTGAAAACACTGCCGGCGCGCCGTAGATTACGGCACAGGTTGTATATCGAACTCCATGATAAAAAAGGTCTTTGAGCTGGCAGTCGCCGTCGCCATCCTCGTCGGCGGCGCAAGCGCCGCGAGCGCCGCCACCGCCCAGCTCCACGAAGCTCGCCTCTCGGCAACCGGCACGTCCGCCCAATTGACCCTGGACGTGGGCGGCACGACCACCCAGAAAGTCTTCACGCTCGACAGGCCGCGCCGCGTCGTGATCGACCTTGCTCATACGGGCATCGCGCCTGGATTTCGCGTTCCCGAAGGTTCCGGGGTGGTTTCCGAAATCCGTACGGGCCACCAATTGGGCGGGACCCTGCGTATTGTGGTCCAGCTCAGAGCAGCGGCGGCTGCGCGTAGCACCTGGATGCCTGAGACCTCATCCGGACGACACCAGCTCATAATCAGTTTTGGTGATGCCGCTCCCGAAGCCGATACCACGCCCAGAGTGGTGCGCGCTCCCCACGCTCCGATCGATTCTGACCGCGATGTCGTCGTTGCGGTTGATGCCGGCCACGGTGGGCAGGATCCGGGCGCCACGGGGCCGCGAGGCACCCACGAGAAGGATGTAGTTCTGCCGATAGCCCGGCTGCTCGCGTCACGCATCAACGCTGAGCCTGGGATGCGGGCCGTGCTGACACGCAACCGCGACGAGTTCCTGGTTTTGCGCGATCGCATCAAACGCGCGCGCGTCGCCAAGGCTGACATGTTCATCTCGGTACACGCAGACTCGATCGCGAATCACGACGTGACCGGTGCCTCGGTCTACATCCTGTCGGAGCGCGGAGCTTCGAACGAATCGGCGCGCTGGTTGGCAGAGCGCGAGAACGCAGCCGACCTTATGGGAGGCGTGTCGCTCGACGACAAGGACAACACGCTGGCTTCCGTTCTGCTCGATCTGTCCCAGTCGGCCAACATCAGCGCCAGCATGACGGCTGCGCAACGCGTGCTTGCCGCCCTCGACAATGTGGGCCAGGTGCGCAAGTCGCAGGTTCAGCAGGCAGGGTTCGTCGTGCTGAAGTCGCCCGACATCCCCTCTATGCTGGTAGAGACCGCGTACATCTCCAACGCCAGTGAAGAGCTGCGTCTGAAAAATCCGCGCCAGCAGGCGAATCTCGCCGATGCCATCTTCGCGGGTGTGCGCAACTACTTCGAACAGAACCCGCCCGCCGGGACGCGGTTCGCACAAGCACGCCGCTCGACGATGGCAAGCGCCGCAGCGACAGCCTCGACGCCAAACTGAGGCGGACACGCCAGGCGCCAAACTGAGCCGGACACACCAGACGCCAAATTGACGCGGACACGCTAGACTCGTCGGCTCTTTCCGTCGGTCCTGGGCGGTGGTTCCGCAATGCCTATTCGAGTACTCCCTGGCGAGCTTGTCGACCAGATCGCCGCAGGCGAAGTAATCGAGCGGGCGGCATCGGTCGTGAAAGAGCTCGTCGAAAACAGCCTGGACGCGGGTGCGCAGCGGGTCGAGATTGATATCGAGCGTGGCGGCGTCGGATTGATACGGGTTCGAGACGACGGCTGTGGCATACCTGCGGACGAGCTACCGATTGCGATTTCCCGCCACGCGACCAGCAAAATCGCGTCTCTCGAGGACTTGGAAGCCATCACCACCCTGGGCTTCCGCGGCGAGGCGCTGCCTTCGATCGGCTCCGTTTCACGCCTGCGCGTAGCGTCCCATCCAACAGGCGCCGCTCACGGTTCGGAAATCAACGTGGATGGCGGGGCGGTCGTCCCGGTTCGTCCGTCCGCGCATCCGCCGGGTACCACCATCGAAGTTCGCGATCTGTTCTTCAACGTGCCCGCTCGCCGCAAGTTCGTGCGCAGCGACGCCACCGAGCTTGGGCATATCGCCCGGCTCGTCGAACGGATGGCGCTTTCGCGTTTCGATGTGACTTTCCGGCTGCGAAGTGGCGACCGTGTGCTGCTCGATGTGCAGGCAGCCAAGGATGGAGGCGAAGGGGGGCGGCTTGGGCAGATTCTCGGGAAAGACTTCGTCCCGCGGTCCGTGCCAATGGAGCATCACGCCGGCCCCGTTGAGGTAAGCGGCTGGGTGGGTTTGCCGACGGCCTCGCGTGCGCAACCGGATCAACAGTTCTGGTTCGTCAATGGGCGCGCGGTTCGCGACAAACTGCTGATGAATGCAGTGCGGGTCGCATACCGCGATGTGCTCTACGGTGGCCGACACGCCACCTACGTCTTGTATCTGACGTTGGACCCGAAGCTGGTGGATGTGAATGCACATCCGTCAAAGCTTGAAGTCCGGTTTCGTGACAGCCGTCAGATACACGAGTTTGTATTCCGTGCAATCGAACGCGTGTTGGCGAATACAAAGCCCGACGGGGCTGCAGCACCTGCTGCTGTGGCGGAATTCTCGGGTGCGTCTGCTGCGTATGGTGCGTCGGGTATGTCGGGCCGGTCGAGTGTGTCGCGAGGCGCGCCCTATATGGCGTCGGCGCCCTTGCCGTTCTATCAGCCATCTCGAAGTCCGTGGGCCGTTGCAGACACAGTCCGTCAATCACCCGCCGACACACAATTGACGTATGACAATTCGCCCCTTGCGGAAGCTTCGCTGACCCTGCAGACCGAACAGCCTCTCGGTGTCGCGCTGGCTCAGCTCCACGGTATCTACATCCTCGCGCAGACACGCGATGGATTGGTCGTCGTAGACATGCACGCCGCCCACGAGCGGGTGCTCTACGAAAGGTTCAAGACAGCTCATGGTGCGGCAGCGCCAGCCTCTCAGCAGCTCCTGGATCCGATAGTCATCGAGCTGAAGGCCCACGAGCTGGAGGCCATCCTCGAGAGTCGCACCGAATGGGAGCAGGCGGGATTTGACCTCGACGCGCTCGGCCCCACCCGCTTGGCGCTACGCCGGATTCCCGCCCTGCTCATTGGAGAGAATGTCGCGGAAATCGTGGCTTCGGTGGTCCGGGATCTGGAAACTGACGCGAACGGTCACCACTTAGACGGCGCGGCGGACAAATTCCTGGGCACATTGGCGTGCCGGACCGCCATCCACGCGCACCGCCGGCTGACGCTACCCGAGATGAATGCCTTGTTACGCCAGATGGAATCGACTGATCGCGCCAACCAGTGCAACCACGGCCGGCCCACCTGGACCCGCCTGTCGTTGCCCGAGCTCGACCAGCTTTTTCTGCGGGGCCGCTGAATGGCCGCGATGCCTGCCCGCGCTGTACCTTCGGACGCCTTGCTGCCCGTCTTTGTGCTGACCGGCCCCACTGGCGCGGGCAAGAGCGAATGGGCTGAACGGCTTGCGCAGGCTTCCCCCGTCGAGATCGTGAGCGTGGACTCCGCTCTCGTTTACCGGGGGCTGGATATAGGCAGCGCCAAGCCCGATCGCGCCCTGCGGCAGCGTATTCCCCATCACCTCATAGACATCTGCGAGCCCACGGAAAACTACTCCGCCGGACAATTCGTTACGGATGCAATCACCGCGATAAGGCAAATTCACGCGCGGGGCAGGGTGCCGTTGCTCGTGGGTGGCACGATGCTCTATTTGCGGGCACTTTTGCGCGGATTGGCTCCATTGCCCCAAGCTTCACCGCAGGTGCGGCGCGAGATCGACGAGCGGGCGGCTCGCGAAGGTTGGTCCGCGCTGCATGCCGAGCTGGCACGCCTGGATCCTGTGGCGGCCTTGCGCATCAACAGGAGCGATCCCCAGAGAATTCAGCGCGCCCTGGAGGTTTGCTACATGACGGGGCAGCCGATCTCACAGTTACAGCGTGACACCGTCAGCCCGCTGGCACACTACCGGATACGGGCCTGGGCGCTGGCGCCGGCCAACCGGGCGGTGTTGCACGAGCGCCTGGAGCTGCGTTTCCACAGCATGCTGGCAGCGGGATTCCTGGATGAAGTGCGGTCGTTGCTGCGGCGAGGTGACCTTAACGCTACACATTCCTCCATGCGCGCAGTCGGTTACAGACAGCTGTGGGCGCACCTTGCGGGTGAATATGACCTCGCCGAAGCCACTTGGCGCGGCATTTGCGCAACGCGCCAGCTCGCCAAACGTCAGCTCACATGGATGCGCTCCGAACAGTCGCTCGAGTGGCTGGATCCGGACACGCCGCTGTCACAGACGTCGTGGAATCGCGACTTAAGTCATGAGCTTATAGAGCTTGGGCTTTGAAGGAGGCTCCATGTTAAGATGGATGTATTCGGTCCTCGTTGACCGCGAGGCACGAAGCTTGCTGAATCGCGGGACAGGGAAGTTCGCTTGCGATTCATTTTCGAACAACTAGAAGCTGTGTGTGGAAAACAAGGAGAACCCGATGGCCAAAGGCCAGTCGCTGCAAGACCCCTTTTTGAATGCATTACGCAAGGAGCGGGTCCCCGTTTCGATCTACCTAGTCAACGGTATCAAGTTGCAGGGCCAGATCGACTCGTTCGATCAATTCGTTGTTCTGTTGAAGAACAGCGTCAGTCAGATGGTCTACAAGCACGCCATTTCAACGGTCGTGCCGGCGCGCAACGTGCGGCTGGCTTCCGAGGAAGGTGGCACCGTTCCGGAGACCACCCCCGCCGAATGAGTTTGATCGGCAGCCCATGAAGAGCTTCGAGCGCCCACGTACGGGTGAGCGCGCGGTGCTCGTGCGCCTCGGGCTTGGAGTACCGGTCGACTCTGAAGACCTCCAGGAATTCAGACAGCTCGCGACTTCCGCTGGTGCAATACCTGTTGCAACGGTGACGGGCCGTCGTGAGCGGCCGGATCCGCGCTACTTCATGGGAAGTGGCAAGGCGGAGGAGTTGCGTGCCGTTTGCGAGGCCAATGAGGCCGACGTCGCGCTGGTGGACCACGCGTTGTCGCCCAGCCAGGAGCGCAACCTGGAGAAGTTGATCGGGCGGCGCGTGCTGGATCGCAATGGCCTGATTCTCGACATCTTCGCCCAACGCGCCCGCAGCTTCGAAGGCAAGCTGCAGGTCGAACTCGCGCAGCTGAAGCACATCAGCACCCGGCTGGTGCGCGGATGGACCCACCTCGAGCGGCAGAAGGGCGGTATCGGCCTGCGCGGTCCCGGTGAAACACAGCTGGAAACGGACCGCCGGCTGATCGGGCAGCGTGTGCGTGTGCTGACCAAGCGCCTCGAGAAGATTAACCAACAGCGCGAGACCGGGCGGCAGATGCGCGCTGAGATACCGGTGCCGTCGCTTGCGCTCGTGGGATATACGAATGCGGGCAAATCAACGTTGTTTCGAGCGTTGACCGGTGCTGATGCCTACGTAGCGGACCAGTTGTTTGCCACGCTCGATCCAACGGTGCGCCGTATAACACTGCCCGGGGGAACGCTGGTCGTTGCGGCCGACACGGTGGGTTTCATCCGTGAGTTGCCACACGAGCTGGTAGCGGCATTTCAATCAACTCTCACCGAGGCCCGTGAAGCGACATTGTTGCTGCACGTGGTGGATGCGAGCGACCCGCGGCGCGACGAACATATCGAGCAGGTGGATGCCGTGCTCGCGCAGATCGGGGCAGACTCGATTCCACAGATCATCCTGTACAACAAGATCGACCGGCTCGACCTGCAGCCGCGGATCGATCGCAATGCCGACGGCCAGGCGGTGGCAGTGTGGATTTCCGCCGAAAAGCGCCTCGGCCTCGATCTGCTTGCAGATGCGGTGGCAGAGCGCCTGACGCGCTTCGCCCGCAAGGCGCGAATTCGCATCGAGGCAAGCGCGGGCGCCGTGCGTTCGCGCCTCTATGCTGCGAAAGCGGTTCGCGACGAGCATTCGGCAGATGATGGTTCCATCGAGCTCGGCGTCGAGCTGCCGGACGTGGAGCTGCTCGTCCTGGCGCGGACTGCAGGTGTCCGCATCCTGCAGACGGAAGGCGAGAATATGCCTTGTGCCTCCGAGACCACCTACCTACAATCGACGGCCGTTTCGGGCGGGCCTAGCCCGAGATCCTGATTTGCCCGAGATCCTGAATTTCTCCTATGGCGTGGAATCAACCAGGTCAGAATAATCCTTGGGGCCGCCGGCCAGGTCAGGGCGGCGGTCCAGACCTCGACGAGCGGGTCAAAAGCTGGCAGCGCCGGCTGGAGGCGCTATTTCGCCCCGGTGGCGGACGCGGCAACGAGAGCCGTTCCCTGTTCATCCTGCTCGCTGCCGTGGCGGTGGCCGTCTTCATCCTGAGCGGATTCTTCCAGATCAAGGCGGCCGAGCAGGGCGTGATCCTGCGCTTCGGCAAGCTGGTGGATATACGCCAGCAGGGCTGGGGTTGGCGTTGGCCGTGGGTCGAGACCCTCATCAAGGTCAATGTCGCGAGCGTGAATTCGAGCGAGTACAAGTCGCGCGTGCTGACCTCCGATGTCAATCTCGTCGATCTGCGTTTCGCCGTGCAGTACCAGCTGAGCGATCCGAAAAAAGTCCTGTTTGCCGTGAAGGATCCGGAGGCGACGCTCAGCGAGGTCAGCGAGATGGCGATCCGCGAGGTCGTCGGCCGCAGTGAGCTCGATAACGTGCTGGTCGGCAAGACGCGCCCGGAGATCACACGCCGCACCAAGGAGCTCATCCAGCACACGCTCGACAACTACAACACCGGTATCACCATCACCACGGTGAACCTGACCGATGTGCAGGTGCCCGAGGCCGTGATTCCCTCGCAACGCGATGCCAACAAGGCGCTCGCGGACCAGGAGCGCTTCGTCAAGGAATCCCAGGCCTATGCCAACAGCATCATTCCGGTTGCACAGGGCGCCGCTGCCCGCATGCAACAGGATGGAGAAGCCTACAAGTCGCAGGTGACCGCCATCGCCGAGGGACAGACCTCCCGCTTCCTGCAGCTGGAGCAGGCGTATTCACAGGCTCCGGAAGTCACCCGCAAGCGCCTGTACATGGACACCATCGAGAACGTCTTGTCACGTGCGCACAAAGTGTTGATCGATTCGAAGGCGGGCGGGTCCTCCGGGGGCAACATGTTTTATCTGCCGCTCGACAAGCTGCTGGAAAAGGCCAATGCGCGCGATGGCGAAAGCAGCGGCGTGATCACTGGCCGGGGGGATGACGGCAGTGCCGTGTCCGGCCAGAAGAACGAACCGGATTCCGTGACCGTCGAGGCTCGTGGTCGGGGGGACCGGTGATGCCGAGCAAGGTTGCTCCGATCGTTGCGTTGGTCGTGGCGTTGATTATCGCCATGACCTCGCTGTTCACGATCACCGAGGCGCAGGTGGCCATCCGCACCGAGTTCGGCGCCATCCTGGGCCTGGACTATTCACCTGGACTGCACTGGAAGTGGCCGTGGGACCAGGTAGTGAAGTTTGACCGACGCATATTGTCTCTGTCGTACACGGGCGAGACCTTCCTCACCAACGACAATCGCGGGCTCATCGTGGATTTCTACGTCAAGTGGAAGGTCAAAGATGCTTCGCGGTACTTCCAGGCGACCGGTGGCCGCGAGGATCTTGCTGGCGAGCGCATTGCCGAGATCGTGAAGGATGGAATCAAGGGCGTGGTGGCGCAGCGAACGCTGGAAGAGATCGTTTCGGCCGACCGCGCGGCCGTGACCGATGACATGATCGGGCAGGCCGGCCGCAACGTGTCAAACCTGGGTATTGATCTCGTTGACGTGCGCGTCCAACGGATCGATCTGCCGGACGACGTGAGTACGCGTGTGTACGAGAGCATGAAACAGAATTTCGTGAAGATCGCGAGCAAGTTGCGGGCGGAAGGACAGAGTGCCAGTGTCCGGATTCGTGCCGCTGCGGAGCGTTCCCGAACCGAGATACTCGCGAACGCGGAGCGCGATGCGCTGCGGGTTCGCGGCGACGGCGATGCGGTTGCGACCCAGACCTATGCAAAGGCCTACTCGAAAGATCCCGAGTTCTATGCGTTCTACCGAAGCCTGCAGGCGTATGAGCGCTCGCTCGGCAAGGACGGCGACCTGCTTGTCGTGACGCCGGACGGCGAGTTCTTCAAGTACCTGAAGGATCCCAGCCCCGGCAAGCGCTAGCGAGCGCCTGGAACACCTCGTGTCTTTGAATTTCACGGACCTGCTTGCGGCCCTGGCGCTATTCTTCGTTTTCGAAGGAATTGCCCCGTTCCTGCACCCGCGTGGCGTGAAGCGCGCGTTCGCCAAGCTGATGGACGTGACCGACCGCGAGTTGCGCATTGCGGGCCTCGGCAGCATGCTCGTGGGTGTAATCATTCTTTTTCTGGTGCGGTAGGGGCAGCCTGTGGGCAAGTTCGTCGTCATCATCGGCACGCAGTGGGGCGATGAGGGCAAAGGCAAGGTCGTAGACCTCCTGACCGAGCGCGCTGCCGCCGTTGCGCGCTTCCAGGGAGGGCACAATGCGGGCCATACGCTCGTCATTGGGGGTCACAAGACGATCCTGTCGCTCATTCCGTCCGGCATTCTTCATGAGCGGGTACGTTGCTTCATCGGCAATGGCGTCGTGCTTTCGCTCGATGCATTGATTACTGAATCCAAGATGCTGATGGACCAAGGGGTGCCGGTATTCGAGCGCCTGCGTTTGTCTCCAAACTGTCCTCTCATCCTTCCGTCCCACGTCGAGCTCGACAAGGCGCGCGAGCGTGCCCGCGGCCTCAATGCCATCGGCACGACCGGCCGCGGAATCGGGCCGGCCTACGAGGACAAAGTGGCTCGGCGCGCCGTACGCGTGGCCGACCTCTTTCAGCGGGACCGCTTCGCCGCACGTCTCGGCGAGGTCCTGGATTTCCACAACTTCGTGCTGCAGCACTACTTCCGGCTGCCGCCCGTGGACTTCCAGAAGACACTCGATCAACAACTCGCGCTGTCGGAAAAGATTGCGCCGCTCGTCACCGATGTCACGCTGGCGCTGCACCGGTTGCGCAAGGAAGGCGCGAACGTCATGTTCGAAGGTGCACAAGGGGCGATGTTGGACATCGACCACGGAACGTATCCGTTCGTCACGTCCTCCAACACGACTGCCGGGTATGCGGGCACGGGAACCGGCCTCGGGCCACGGGCCTTTGACGAAGTCATTGGCATCGTAAAGGCGTACACGACGCGTGTTGGCGCAGGTCCATTTCCAACCGAGCTGTTCGACGAATACGGCGAGCACCTGTCGCGGGTGGGTCACGAGTTCGGCTCGGTGACCGGCCGCCGGCGGCGCTGCGGCTGGTTTGACTCGGTTGCTTTGCGGCGCGCGATCGTTCACTCCAGCGTTTCGAGCTTGTGCATCACCAAGCTGGATGTGCTCGACGGCCTGGACACGATCCGGGTGGCCGTTGGTTACCGGATCGATGGCGAAGTCGTGGCCGAGCCGCCACTGAGTATCGACGGTTATGCCGGCGTCGAGCCGGTATATGAAGAAGTCCCTGGTTGGAAGGAGTCGACAGTGGGTATTACTGATTACGATGCGCTGCCTGTTAACGCGCGCAAATATCTCGAGCGTCTGGCCGCGCTCGTGGACGTGCCCATCGGCATGATTTCCACCGGGCCGGATCGGGATCAGACCATCGTGTTGCGTCATCCATTCGGCGCTTGATCCGCTTCGGGCTCATCCTCCTCATCCTCGTCGCGTCCCTGCTTGCCGCCAGCACCTGGCGGGTATACGGGCATACGTGGGACGAACCCGAGCACCTGGCCGCCGGACTCGAGTTGTTGGACCGGGGCAAGTACGAATATGACACTGAGCACCCGCCGATTGCGCGCGTGCTCATTGCACTTGGTCCATTTATCGCCGGTGCGCATTCTTTCGGCACCGCACCTCCCGATGGGACGCAGGAGGGGATCGACATCCTGTATGACGGGGGTCACTACGATCGCACGTTGATGCTGGCAAGGCTCGGTGCGTTGCCCTTCCTGATTGTGCTGCTGTTGGCGATGTGGCTTTGGGCACGTCGTGTGGCGACATCCGATTGGGAGGCACTGCTTGCGGTGTTGTTGCTTGCAACGGTGCCACCGATCATCGGACACGCGGCGCTTGCGGCACTCGACATTCCTGGTACGGCGACCAGCTTGCTGGCCCTGTATCTGTGTCAGAAATGGCTTAGTACTGGCTCGCGACGGGACGCCCTCTTGTTTGGGCTGGCCACCGGAGTGGCTGTCGGGACCAAGCTGTCAGCCATGCCGTTCATCGGTTTGGGGATGTTTGTTTTGTTTTTGTCGCGCGAGTTCTTCCTGGCAGTTCCGACGACGGCAAGCTGGTACCGGCGAGCGTCGGGACTTCCGTTGATGGTGCTCGCCGCAATGGTGCCGATCGTACTCGCATACGGGCGCCGCTCCATCGACCTGACCGAGTTGCCACCTCGTTTCGGCTGGGTTACGGAGTATCTGTTCCCGGGTGGCAGTGCCGCTCACAGCGATGTTTATGCACTTCTCGGGCGACTGCGCCTGCCGGAAGCGTTCTGGGATTTTGCCGAGGGCATCGTTGCGCTGAAGGCCCACAATGACACGGGCCATCTGTCTTTCCTGCTCGGGCACGTCAAGGCGGGCGGCTGGTGGTACTTCTATCTCGTGGAACTTGCGGTGAAGACGCCACTGCCCCTGCTCGTCACAGGTCTAATCGGCCTGTGGCTGCTCGCACGTGACGGTTGGCGCGACCGCAACCCGTGGCAGGTGGCGCCCCCGGTGTTGTTTCTAACAGTGCTGGCATTCGCCAGTTTCTTCAGCCGGATCAATATCGGCATCCGTCACGTGTTGATTCTGTACCCGTTCATGGCTATGGGTGGCGCGTACGCTCTTGGCCGCCTATGGAGCGCGCGCGCTTCGCTCGCGCGCTCCATAGTTGGAAAGGGCGTGGCGGTCCTGTTGGTGGCATGGCAAGTCAGCACGCTTGCGACGGCCTATCCCGATTACTTCCCGTACTTCAACGAGACCGTGAGCCATCCGGAGCGGGTGCTGGTCGATTCGGATCTCGACTGGGGCCAGGATCTGAGGCGGTTGGAGCTTCGCCTGCAGGAGCGCAAAATTCCCAGCGTCAGTCTCGCCTACCAGGGTACTGCAGATCTCTCCAAGGAAATGCTGCCTCCCTACGTCCGATTGCCACCGCGGCAGCCGGCCACCGGGTGGGTGGCCATCACCGCATTGACTCGCGAGCACGAGCCGGCGGGCTACGCCTGGCTAAACGCGTATCGGCCGGTCGAGCGGATCGGCAAGACGATCGATCTGTACTTCATTGCGCCGTAGGCGGGCGATCCGCTCGGTTGCCGGCGGATGGGAGTAGTAGAACGCCGAATACACTCCGTCGGGTGTCAGGGTCGTCGCATTGTCGCGATATAACTTTACGAGCGCGTTTGCCAGGTCGTCCGCGCTGGCATGGCGAGCCGCGAACGCGTCGGCTTCGAATTCGTGGCGCCGCGACCAGAGCGCACCCAGCGGGGTGGCAAAGAAAGCGAATGCGGGCGTAACAAACATGAACAGCAGTAACGCCGCGTGCGCGGAGGGTACCTGCACCCCGAATGCTGAGTAGAAGCCGGGTTGCGCAGCCAACCACCCGAGCAGCGCCAGTGCGCCGAACGAGGCGGCGACCGTCGCCAGCAGCCGCTTGCGCACATGTTTCAGCTTGAAGTGCCCGAGCTCATGAGCCAACACCGCCTCGATTTCCGAGTGCGTCAGCCGTGCCAGCAAAGTGTCGAAGAACACAATGCGCTTGTGCCGGCCGAGGCCCGTGAAGTAGGCGTTTCCGTGCGAAGACCTGCGCGAGCCATCGACCACGAAGACACCTTGGGAGGTGAAGCCGCACCGCTGCAGCAACGACTCAATCCGGACCTTGAGCTGCGCGTCTTCCAAGGGAGTGAATTTGTTGAATAGGGGAGCGATGAACGCAGGCCATGCCCATGTCATGAGCAGCATCAGCGCAAGCCATCCCGCCCACGCCCACAGCCACCAAAGTTGCCCCGCCCGGTCCATCAGGGTCAGCGCCGCGAGCACGACCGGCCCACCCAACACCAATGCGAGCAGGGAACTCTTGGCGAGATCCGCGACGAACAGTCCGGGGGTGGTTCGGTTGAATCCGAAGCGGGCCTCGATCCTGAAGGTCCGCCAGATGGAGAAGGGCAGGTCTATGACGGCGGTCAGACAGACCACCGTTAATACGACCATGGCTCCACGCCATGGCAAGGCCCACCCGCTGCGCTGCCAGACAAGGTCCACTGCACCAATAGCCCCTGCGACGGTCAGGGCCAGCGTAACAAGGGTGTCGAGCACTACGGCCCGGCGCCCCAGTCTTATGCTGGCAACGGTGTAGTCGGCCGCCTTCTGGTGCTCGGCTGGCGCGATGCGGTCCGCAAAGGCGGGCGGCACACGGCTGCTGTTAGCTTTGACAGTCTTGATCTGCCGCCCTGCCAGCCACAGCCGCAGAGCAGTCCCCGCCAGCAGGGCGATGATCAAGGACCACGTAAAGATCGAGGGCATTTTCATGCCCTCGATTATGCCTTGAGTGCCTCGCCCGACGCTAAGCGACGCTAAGCACGGCGCAGGAACGTGATGACTGCGAGTATCAGGAATACGAAAAACAATACTTTTGCGATCCCGGCCGCACCTGCTGCAATGCCGCCGAAGCCAAGAATCGCGGCGACAATGGCGATAATAAAAAAGACGACTGCGTAATGAAGCATGTGGAGTCTCCCGCCGCTCGCGATTTTTGCGTTGGCGTTGTGCTGGGATATTGCTGTCAGGCCTGTCTTGCCGTTATCGGAGACGGCCCCGCTTCCCTGTCGGACGGGTCCGACGCGTCCATACAGTCGATATGTCGCTGCCGTTCATTTCGCGACATCCCCTCCTGTGTTGCGATTGGCCAACGTTAAATCAGGGATTGAGCGGAGTAGAGTCCAGACCGGAGGCCATGACCTTTCTGGATGGGCCAATCCAATTAATCCGCTTGAAAGGGACGGCGCAAACGTGAAAGTTTGGGGTGGGGGTGCCGCCCGCCGGGAGCCTTGTTGCACGCGCGCGACGGCGCGACTGACGATCAGGGGGCTTTCGGCGGTTCTTCCGAAAGATTATTAAATATCGGGGAGAGCGTCTTGAAAGCGAACCGTAGAGTGTATTGCGCCGTCGCCGCCATTCTGGGGGCGCACGCCGCCGCAGCGAATGCAGCCGCGCCCGCCGAGGCAACGCCGGCAGAACCAGAGTCCGGGCTCGCGCTGACCGAGGTAGTCGTTACCGCTCAACGCCGCGAGCAGAGCGCCCAGGACGTTCCGATCCAGATGCAGGCGCTGACGGCAGAGACCATCAAGAACCTCGCCGTCACGACGTTTGATGACTACGTCAAGTTCCTGCCGAACGTATCGGTGAGCAGCCAGGGCCCCGGCCTCGGTCAGATCTACATGCGGGGACTTGCAACCACGCAGGACGGTGAGCAGTCATCGGGCGCCACCGGAAGCTTTCCAAACGTGGCCGTCTATCTGGACGAGCAGTCCGCACAGCTGCCAGGCCGCAATCTGGACATCTACGCTGCGGACATCGAGCGCATCGAGGTGCTCGAAGGTCCGCAGGGCACGCTGTTTGGAGCGGGCGCCCAGGCTGGTGTGATCCGTTACATCACCAACAAGCCCAAGCTGAACACGACTGAAGCCATCTTCAACGCGGGTTACGGAACGACCGCCCACGGCGCGCACAGCAGCAACCTCGACGCCACACTCAACATTCCGCTCATCCCGGACAGGCTGTCGGCCCGCGCGGTGATCTATAACGAGACGCGTGGTGGCTACATCGATAACGTGCCGGCGACCTTCAAACGCGCCAACACCGACGTCGGCATCGTGGACTATTTCAACACTGTAAAGTACGGCCATGCAGGCACCGGGCAGGTGCCGGCCCTGGATCAGTCGGCGAATAACTTCGCAATTGCCGGCAAAGACATCAACCCTGTCACTTACAAGGGTATCCGCGCCTCGGTGCTCTTCCAGATCACCGATGACTGGAGTGCACTCTTTACGCAGTCGTATCAGAACATGGAAGCGGACGGCGTCTTTTCGCAGATGCCTGTCAGCAACGACGGCGTGACGAAGCTGCCTGACCTCTCAGCAGAGTTCTTCAGCCCGACAGTCGACAAGGACAAGTTCACAAACACGGCGTGGACGTTCACCGGCCGCATCGCAATGCTGAAAGCCGTCTACACCGGTGGATATCTCGTTCGTAACGTCGACCAGGTAGCCGACTACACCAACTACACGCGTGGCGTGTATGCCGATTATTACGCCTGCATACTTCCGGGAACTGCCCAGGCGACCAAGCTCGGGATCCCGGGCGGTCAGTGTTTCTCGCCGGTCTCCAGCTTCCACGTGATCCAGAAGAATCTCCACCACAATCACGAGTTCCGCCTGAGCACGCCGGATGACTGGCGTGTGCGGGCCATCGGCGGATTGTTCTGGGAAAATTTCGTGGTGAACGATCGATCCGAATGGCACTACAAGGCGCCGGAAGCCGGATTTACTCCACTGATTGCGCCGGCCGGATCGGGTGTCAACGACCCGAACGTACGCGATTCCACCCAGGCCTTCTATGACGACGTGCGGCGCGGCTACAAACAGAAGGCCGTTTTCGCCTCGGTGGACTTCGACATCATCCCGAAGCGCCTGACCATCACGGGCGGCACGCGCTGGTACCAGATGGATACGTACGAAACGGGCGCCAAGCAGGGCAGCTTCGATTGCCGGCCCGGCGGGCTGTACGCCTACACGCCCGGCAACATCCCGGGCGCCTGCGACACCGGCCTGAATCTGGCCACCTACAAGGTGCCCGCGGGCAATGCTGCCTACTCCGATTCCGCGATAGGATTGAAGAAGCGCTACGACGGCTTCAAGAGCCGCGGCAACCTGAGTTGGAAGGTCACAGACGACGCGCTCGTCTACTACACCTGGTCACAGGGGTTCCGGCCGGGTGGATTCAACCGCTCGTCCGGTTTCGTCAGCAACTCAAAATCGCCGCTGAACGGCATTTTCCTCACGCCCATCGGTTTCAAGCCGGATACGCTCACCAACAACGAGATCGGTTGGAAAACCGAGTGGCTGGACCATCGGGTCCAATTCAATGGCGCGGTTTATAAAGAGGATTGGAAGGACGTCCAGATCAGTCTCTTCGATCCTGGCGTGCTCGGAAATCTGACCTTTACCACCAATGGTCCGAATTACCGCGTGAAGGGCATCGAGACCGAGCTCAACGTACGCGTGACTCACGAGTTCACGGTGTCCGCGTCCGCCGCGTGGAACCACTCAGAGCTGATCAATACCCCGACCCTCTTTGGGCAGGACGGGAAACCCATCAACTTCGCGGCGCTCGGACTCGCGAATCCATATGGGCAGACGGGTAGCCCGCTCGCGCAGTCCCCGCCATTCCAGGGCAGCATCCGTGGCCGTTACGAGTTCGTCGTCGGTGACTACGATGCGTTCGTACAGGTCATCGGCACACACCGGGCGCATTCGCTTTCAACGACCGACAAGCTGCGCCAGGATTTCAACGGCAACACGGTCGCCTATGACATGCCGGGCTATTCGACGATGGATGCGTCGATCGGCGTCGCAAAAGATGCCTGGAATGTGCAGCTGTACGGCACGAACCTGACTGACACGCGCGGCATCGTCTACTCGACTTTCACGCAATGGATCAAGCAGGACACGGTGATCCGGCCTCGCACCCTCAGCCTGCGATTCGGATACAAGTTCTCGAGCAAGTAAGTCGCCGGTGTATGCTCGCGCCACCGGGATATCCCGGTGGCGCAGCAGGATAGATCCCCGTGGCCCAAGCGGAACCGAATCCGCCCCCATCCCGCATCGAGGCAGAGGTCCTGCGTGCCCGGGCATTGCTGGACAAGCGGCAGTTCGCCGCGTCCCTTGCGGCAGTCGAAGCGCTGTTACCGCAGGTACCGGAGAACCGCGATGTCCTGTACCTGATTGCGGTCAATCAGCGCTATCTCGGCCGCATTGCTGATGCCTTGAGGACACTTGAACGGTTGCAGCAGGTACACCCGGACTATGGCCGGTTGTTCCAGGAGCGCGGTCATTGTCTGAAAGCCGTCGGACAGACGGCCGCTGCCATCGAGGCTTACCAGCGGGCTGTTACATTGAACTCAGGTCTGCCCGCCAGCTGGCGGGCATTGGCGGACCTGTGCCGTTCTGCGGGTCGTACTGAGGAAGCGGCGGCGGCCGACCGCCTCGCGAGGCAGATTGCCAGCCTGCCTGTTGCGATCGTTACGGCCACCAGTATGTTCGCGGAAGGCGAGATTTACGCAGCGGAGAACCTCGTACGCAGCTACCTGCAGCAACATGGCGATCATGTGGAGGGCATGCGCCTGCTTGCGCAGATCGGCATGAAACTCGACGTCCTCGACGATGCTGAATTTCTGCTCGAATCCGTCCTCGTGTTCGCTCCGGACTATCACGCCGCCCGCTATGACTATGCGAGCGTGCTTGCAAGGCGGCATAAGCATCAGAAGGCCATCGAGGAAGTCCGCAAGCTGCGGCAGGTCGAGCCGCGCAACCGCTCGTTCCGCGTGCTGGAAGCCAACTCTCATGTCGGGCTGGGAGATCACACGGGCGCGATTCGAATCTACAGGGAGCTTCTGACCGAGACGCCGCAGAATCCCGACTTGCATCTGTCGATTGCCCATGCGCTGAAGACAATGGGCCAGCAACCGCAAGCTATCGAATCCTACCGGGCCGCCGCGGTCGTGCGGCCGGACTTTGGCGACGCCTATTGGAGTCTGGCTAACCTCAAGACCTATCGGTTCAGCGACGAGGAGCTCGAGCAGATGAGGGCGCACGAAAGTGCCGCGTCGACGCAGCTCGTCGATCGTTACCATCTGTGTTTCGCTCTTGGCAAGGCATTCGAGGACAAGGGTGACTTCGCACAGTCGTTCACTTACTACGAGCGCGGCAACCGGCTGAAGAAGACAGAAGTCCGCTATCAGCCGCAGCTCATGGAGCGCAATACGCAGTTGCAGAAAGCCGTCTGCAACCGCGAGCTCTTCGCGAGCCACTCCGGGTGGGGTCATCCCAGCCCGGACCCGATCTTCATCGTCGGACTGCCTCGCGCGGGCTCCACGCTACTCGAGCAGATCCTGGCATCGCACTCCCAGGTCGAGGGCACCATGGAGCTGGCGGACATCCCCAGATTGGTTCAACTGCTGCAGGGGCGCCAGCCGAACGATGCGCAGCCACTTTACCCGTCCGTGCTCGGGGAGCTGAGCGCGGAGCAGGTGCGCAAATTTGGGGAGAAGTACCTGGCTGATACCCAGGTGTACCGCACCGGCAAACCCTTCTTCATCGACAAGATGCCGAACAACTTCCGCCACCTCGGGCTCATCCACCTGATTCTGCCCAACGCGAAGATTGTCGACGCCCGGCGCGAGCCCATGGCCTGCTGCTTCAGCAACTTCAAGCAGCTGTTTGCCCATGGCCAGGAATTCACCTACAGCCTGGAAGACATCGGCCGGTATTACCGCACCTATATCGAGTTGATGCAGCACTGGGACGAAGTGTTGCCGGGCAAAGTGTTGCGCATGCAGCACGAGGAGGTGGTCGAGGACCTGGAGGGCAGTGTGCGCCGCGTGTTGCAGTTCTGTGGATTGGAATTCGAGCCGGCGTGCCTGGAGTTCTGGAAGACCGAGCGCAACGTGCGTACCGCGAGCTCCGAGCAGGTCCGCCAGCCCCTCTTCAAGGAGGGCCTGAATCAGTGGCGAAACTTCGAACTGTGGCTAGAACCGCTGAAGGAGGCCCTATCTTGACACCTGGCTTTGTTGCCCGCTGCTTGCAGGCATTTCTAACCCTGCTGCTATGCGCCGAAGCCTTCGGCGCCGGACCCCCGCCCCTCAGGATCAACCTCGACGACTTCGACGCAATGAAGAAGGTGGTGCTGTTGCCAAACAACCAGCACCTCGCCTACATCGACATGGGCAATCCACAAGGCCCACCCGTCGTTCTGATCCACGGCTACACGGACAACTCACGCGACTGGGTGCCGTTGATTCCGTATCTTTCCAGGAAGTTCCGGCTCATCGTGGTCGATATTCGCGGACACGGGCGGTCTGACAAGCCGGAGTGCTGCTACACTCGAATCGACTTTGCGTACGATATCAAGTTGTTGTTGGATGCCCTGCACATTGCCAGGGCGGATGTGGTGGGGCATTCCCTTGGGAGCATGATCACGCAGGTGTTGGCTGAAGAATGGCCGGAACGGGTGCGCAAGGTGGTGCTCGTGTCTTCCACCGCAGGTCCCCGGGCGGGTTCGCCGCCGCGGAAGCCCGCGTTCGACTATGCTGCTGAGATCCGCAAGCTGAAGGAGCCGATCGATCCGGACTCGCCGTTCATGATTGCCTGGTGGGACTCGCCCAGGCCGGTGAACCCGGACTTCATCCGCCGGCAGCGCCGCGACGCGGCCAACATTCCGCTGGGTGTGTGGCTGGCGGTTCTGGACCAAGGCGCAAATTCCGCGGATCTGCAGCGCGGGCTGCCGAAATTGAAGGCACCGGCGCTGCTCATCTGGGGGAGCGACGATCCCATCATGGAGGAGGAGGTCCGGCAGACGCTGCGTGAGGCGCTGCCGGCTGCGACCGTCAAGGTGTTCGACGGGCTGGGTCACAATCCGTTCTGGGAGGATCCGCAGGCCGTTGCGGATGTCATCAACAAGTTTGTGGATGGTCCATGATCAGACTGTTTGGGCGGCCTTTGCTGGGGATGGTTGCGCTTTCCGTTGCCCAATTGGGGGCCCAAGCAGCGGCCCGCGCGGCGGCGCCGGCCCAGGCGGCCGGTCCGGCCTACCACTTCATCACTCCCAGTCAGGCTGCCCAGACCGTCGTATTGACCGGGCATGACCTGACTGTCGAGCAGGTCGTTGCGGTCGCCCGGTTTGGAGCGAAGGTTGCGCTCAGTCCCGAGGCTCGCCAGCGCTCGGCCGATGCCTACGGGTTGCTCCTCGAGGCGGCCGCAGAGGGCGTGCCCGTGTACTGGTTCAATCGTGGCTCGGGAGCAGGGCGTCAGACCGTGATTTTCGCAGGGGATGCCCTCGCGCCGGAAAACAAGAGCATGCTCGAGAAGCGGCAGTTGGGGATATTCCGTCGCGGAGCTCGTGCCGGCATGGGCCCTGAAATCAGCGACGAGGAAATCGTGCGTGCCATGCTTGTCGTCCGTGCCAACACAATGACATTCGAGGCTGCCAGTCCGCCCCTGACCCAACGCCTGCTGGACCTGCTCAACGAACGCATCACCCCGGTAGTGCAATCACGAGGCACGATAGGCGAAGGCGACCTCGGGCCCCTGACCAATGTCGCAGGTGTGATGGTAGGCGCCGGAGAAGCCTACTACAAAGGCGAGCGCCTGCCGGCTGCCGAAGCGCTGAAGCGCGCTGATCTCAAACCTCTGCAGCCGTTTGCGGCTGATGACAGCGCCTTGGAAAGCTCCAACTCCTACGCAACCGGGCAAGCCGCGCTCCTGGTCTATGATGCCCAACACGTGTTGTCCTGGGCCGATCTGATCTATGCAATCGACCTGAATGGCATGAACAGCAGCATCACGCCGTTGTCCGCGCCGGTGCAGGCCAACAGGCCGTTCAAGTGGCTCAACTGGCACGCTGCGCGGATGCTCGACATGCTGAAGGGCAGCTATCTGTTCGAAGACGATCCCAACAGGATCATCCAGGACCCGGAGAGCCTGCGCGCCTCGTCCATTCGGCAGGGCTCCGCCTGGCAGGCGTGGGCGCAGTTGCGCAGTGACCTGCTGATCCAGATCAACTCGTCGGACCATAACCCTGCGGTGCGTGTGGGTGCGGCTCCGTCGGATTCCTGGGAATTGGATACGCCGCAGATGCGGCAGTTCTATGTAAAGGGAGGGCCGCTGAGTCACGGTCAGCACGGTTTCATCCTGTCGGACGCAAACTGGGACCCGTACCCGCTGGCCAACGAGATCGAAGCCTTTACCATCGCGCTTGCCAACATGGATGCCGCCGTCGCTCAGCGGCTCAACCGCTTTACGAGCACGTTCTTCACCGGAATGCCTCAGAAGGAATACGATCCGGGCGAGCCGGGACGTTTTGGTACGTCCCAGGGCAGCGGACTGGACGCTTCGTCCATGATGCAGGAAATCCAGGGGCTGGCGGTGCCTGTTCCGCCCGAGGGGAATGCGTTGATCCAGACGGTTGAGGATCTGCAATCACAGACACGTTTGAAGGTTGGCCGCGCACGCTTGGCCGTGGACGACACGCTGGAGCTGTTGGCCGAAGACCTGTTGAGCGGGTGTTATTGGCTCGACATGCGAAAGGAGCAGAGCGGCGGACGGAGCTTCGGTCCGGTTACGACAGCGGTGTGGCAGGCGTTCAGAGGTAAACTTCGATTTGCGGAGGGGCCGGAGGATGACTCGCGTCCCATCCATGAGCTGGCCGCAACGTTCATCCGTTCCAACCCGGTCGCGAATTTCTATGCTGGCGGAGCTCCCACCCCGCCGTGATCGCAAACGCTCGCATGTATTCGCTCGCACCGGCCGCCGGTCAGGCCTGGGAGCGACTGCTCGATGCCATCTCGGAGGCTGCGGGTGCTTCGCTCACCTACCTGCAACACCCGCCGCCGGCGCCGATCAGTGAGTTGTGGGGTCGGCAGGATCTGGGCGCAGTCTTCATGTGCGGGTTGCCTTACTCACGGTCGGTGCCGCGTCCGGCAATTGTCGCGGCTCCGGTCCCGTCACCGCCTGATTTTCAGGGTCAACCGCAGTACTGGAGCGAGCTGGTCGTACGCGCGGACAGCCGCTTCGGGGTGATTGAGGATACTTTCGGCCATCGCATCGCCCTGACAGCAATGGATTCGCAGTCGGGGTGCCTCGCCGCCCTGTATTACCTGATGGCCTTGGCCTCAGGAGGGAGTAGCGCTCTATACCGAGAGGTCATCGAGCCGCGAGTGACGCCTCTGGGCGCAATGACCGCGGTCATCGAAGGTCTCGCAGACGTCGCGCCCATAGATTCCTACGCGTTTTCACTCGCCCGGCAGTACATGCCCGAGCTGACGTCTCAGCTTAGAGCGGTGGCGCGGACGCCCTCCACGGCAATCCCGCCGATCGTCTCCTCCCGCCCGGTGCAGCCGTCACTTGAATCTGCGTTCCTGGAAGCGCATAAAAATGCTTCTATGGCACCCCTGATGGCCGACCTGCAGCTCGAACGGTTCGTACGCCCGGACCTGCAAGCTTATGACGTGTTGAAGCGCCGCTTCGACGCGGCTATTACCTTCTGGCGACAGCATCCGTTTGCATGCTCGGTCCACCCGGCATTTGCCGAGTTGGCGACAGGGCCGTTGCCAGGTACGAAGTGATGTACGCCCTGGCACTGAAATTCCGGCAGATCGATGGACCCACGTGGCTGGTGGCGGCTGTCTTGTACACCGCCTGGTTCCTGTTGGTCTGGTATCACGCGCTATTGCCGTGGTACGTCATCATGCCCGTGGGCGCCTACTTGACCGCCTGGCATTTCTCTTTGCAACACGAGGCCATTCACTCGTTTCGCGGCGTGCCGAAGTGGCTGCGGTTCGCAGTTGTCTTCCCACCGCTCGGGTTGTGGTTTCCCTTCCCGCTGTATCGAAAGAGCCATCGCACCCATCATCGCGACGAGGATCTTGCCGTGCCGGGTATCGATACCGAGTCGTACTACGTCCGGCGCGAGGATTGGGAACGGATGGGGCCGATTCAACGCGGGCTGCTGTTGTTCAACCAGACTTTGTTGGGGCGGTTGACCCTGGGTCCGCTGTTGCGGCTGCGCATATTGGTGACTCGGGAGTTTCAGCGCGTGCGCCGCGGCGACCGGAGTCACTTGCCGCATTGGGGCATCCACGTGGTCGCAGTTGGCCTGTTGTTCTGGTTCATTTCCGGCGTCTGTGGGTTCGTGTGGTGGCAATACGTCCTGCTCGTCGCCTATCCGGGCATGAGCCTTGGTCTCCTGCGGGCCTTCTACGAGCACCGGGCGGCGGTAGAGTCCGCTGAACGCACCGCTTCGTGCGAATCAAACTTCGTGTTTGGAATGTTGTTCCTCTATAACAATCTGCACGTCGTCCATCACCGAAACCCGGCGATGCCGTGGTACGACATCCCACGCCACTACCGCGAGAACAGAGATGAGCTGCTGCAGGGCAATGGCCAATTCGTGTTCAGCGGTTACTGGGTGCTGGCGCGCAAGTACCTGTTGTGGCCGGTGTTCAATCCAGTGCATCCGACGCTTTAGATGAAGAGCCGAACCCGTGCGATCGTTGCCGCTTCCGTTGGCAACATGCTCGAGTGGTACGACTTCACGGTGTATGCGCTTTTTGCTGCCTATGTTGCCAGGAACTTCTTTCCACCTGGTGAGGATGCGGCCGCCAACCTGCTGAAGGCATTTCTCGCTTTCGGACTGGGGTTTGTCGTCCGGCCCCTGGGCGCGGTGCTCATCGGCAATTATGGAGATCGCGCCGGACGGAAGGCTTCGTTGACGCTGACGATCCTGTTGATGGCAGTGGGTACCGGGACGATTGCATTTGCACCGACCTACGCCGCGATTGGCCTTGGCGCTCCGTTGCTGCTGTTGGTCGGCAGGGTTCTGCAGGGTTTTTCGGCTGGCGGCGAGGTGGGTGGCGCGACCGCATTTCTTGCGGAAAACGCGCCTCCGGAGCGGCGCGGTGTTGTGACTTCGTGGCTCGAGGCGAGCATGGGGATGGCCAATATCCTCGGCGCGCTGGCGGCGTTTTCGGTGACGGCGTTCCTCAGCGCCGAACAGGTTCTGGCGTGGGGGTGGCGCATACCGTTTCTGTTCGGACTTCTCATTCTTCCGGCTGGTCTGTGGCTGCGTCGAACGCTGCACGAGACGGACAGTTTTCAGGCGGAAGCCGAACGTCGGCGCCACGATGGAAAGGCTGGGCGATCGCCGTTAGTCGAAATCTTCGCGGACCATAAGCGCGAGCTGCTGATCGGATTTGGGGTTTGTATTCTTTGGGCGACTGCGGTCTACGTGTTGATCGTTTATTTGCCGGTCTACGTTCAATTGACCTTTCACTACAGCGCTCGGCAGGCGTTTGGGGCGTCCCTGGTGGCGAACGTGGCGTTTGTGGCCTGTTGTGTGATCTTTGGAGCGCTGTCCGACCGGATCGGGCGGCGCACGATGTTGTTTATCAGTGCAGCCTTGCTGTTCGTCTGCGTACTGCCGCTGTTCGTGCTCCTTCAGGCCTATCCCACTACTACGACCCTGGTGGCCGTGCTCACGGCGTTCTGCGTGTTGGTGGCCAGCTTCGTGGGGGTTGCGCCGGCGGGGATCTCGGAGATCTTTCCCACTGGGGTGCGGTCGACTGGAACGTCTATTGTCTACAATGGGGCGTTCACTATCTTCGGGGGCTTTGCGCCGGCGATTCTCACTTGGTTTACGCACCGGCCGGGGGGGTCTGTGTTTGCTCCGGCGTGGTACGTGATGCTGGCTGCTGTGGTGGCCTCGATCGCGATTCCGTTCTTATCCGATGAGGGTGTTCGCAAGCCGGGGCTCGTCGATGGTGTAGCCCATCCTGGGAGCGTTGCTTAGGTTCGACCAGCCGTCACGATCACAAGCGTTCCGTGGAATGCGTGGCCAGAGCTTCCACGGGGACAGGGATCTCCAGCCGGCGCCGCTGCCGCGCACTGGCCGAAGCTCCAACGAGGCGCGCGCGTGGGTCCTGAGCCAATGGCGGAGAGCACGGCGCGGCCCTTTTGTAGCGGCCTGGGCTCGTTCGGCACACGCTGTCGACCCATCTGGCTATGCTCTTGAAGGCACACTAAGCCATTTAAAGTGCTCTTGAGAGCACACTCATTGAAATTCTTGAGAGGACACCATATGCTGTCAAGAGCAACTTATCCACTTTAATATGCTCTTGAGAGAACATGTCCGCCAGAAATCAGCTATTGCAGGCTCCCCCCTATCCCGTCGAACAGGCGCTCAAGCGCCTCGGCGAAAGCCTCCGCACGGCCCGGGTCAGGCGAAATCTCACGATTCATGAGGTTGCCCGAAAAATCGGGACCGGACCGCGCGCCGCCATGGACGCCGAAAAAGGTAAGCCTTCGACCGGCATCGCGGTTTACCTCGCCCTGCTGTGGGTCTACGACCTCCTTCCACAGATGAACGACGTGGCGAACCCAACCAAGGATGAACAAGGGCTGACGCTGGTAGCCGCCAAAGCGAAAACCCGCGCCCGCAATAGCGGAGGGCTCGACAATGATTTCTAGGGCGTCCTCCTCGGAGTGCTTTGTCTATATCACGCTGCCGGGCCAGGTATCAGCAGTCACGGCGGGCCGCTTTGTGCTGGAAAAAAACGCCAGAGGCGACGCCCTCGGGCGGTTTGTCTACGGCCGCTCCTACTTGGAGAACCCGGACGCCGTTGAGTTCGAACCTGTCGAACTCAAAGTCTCGACCCGGACCTACGAGACCGCGCAATTGAATGGCCTGTTCGGTGCTCTGCGCGATGCTGGCCCCGATCACTGGGGCCGCCGCGTCATCGAGAAACATGCAGGCCGCGCCCAGCTGGGTGAACTGGACTACTTGCTGGAGTCACCCGACGACCGCGCGGGCGCGCTTGGCTTCGGGCACAACAAGATCCCACCCGCCCCGCAACGGACATTCAACAAGACGATCGATCTCGAAAAGCTCCAGGCACTCGCTGACGCTCTGGTCAAGGATGAAATCCCAAACGATCCGCAGACGCAGCAGGTCCAAGACCTGATGCTGCTCGGCACGTCGATGGGCGGCGCGCGCCCGAAGGCCGTTGTGCAAGACGGCGACGGTCTGTGGATAGCAAAATTCAATCGCCCGGACGACCGCTGGAACAATACGCGGGTCGAACATGCCATGCTCCGACTGGCCCGCGAATGCGGAATCACGACTGCAGAGAGCCGGATAGAGACGGTCGGCGGCAAGGATGTGTTGCTCGTGAAGCGCTTCGACCGCGAGAAAACGGCGAAAGGCTATATGCGGGCGCGCATGGTCAGCGCCCTGACCATCCTGCGCGCCGATGAAGCACCTGAAGCGAGGCAGAACTGGTCCTATGTGATTTTGGTCGAAGAGCTTCGCCGAATTGTCGAGGACGCGAAGAAGGATGCCCGCGAACTGTTCCGCCGCATCTGCTTCAACGCGCTCATCTCGAATCTCGACGATCATCCGCGCAATCACGCGGTCATCGCGAAGGAAAGGAACTGGAAGCTCTCGCCCGCCTACGACCTCACGCCCTCAGTGCCCGTGAGCCTAGAGCGCCGCGACCTCGCCTTGGACTGCGGCGACATGGGCCGCTACGCCAATGCTAAGAACATTCTGTCGCAGCATGCGCGCTTCCTGCTCGATAAGGACGAGGCGCAGAAGAGCATCAACAATATGAAGGCGCAGGTCGAGGCGACATGGTACGAGACCTTGCGCGCCAGCAGCGTATCTGAAAAGGACACCGAACTCCTTCGTGGCGCCTTCGTCTATCCGGGGTTCTCGTTGTAGTGTAAGGGTCAACATGCGCTCTTTGGTGTACCGGACAGAGAGCTGACTGCAGCGATTCCTTCTTATCCGATGAGCGTCTTCGCAAGCCGGGCCTCGTCGACGGTGTAGCCCATCCCGGGAGCGTTGCTTAGGTTCAACCAGCCGTCACCATCGGCAACCAACGGTTCCGCCATCATGTAGTCGCGGCGGTCGAGATCCCACTGTGGGGGATCGTAGGGAAACTCGATGAACGGCGCCTGGCCGAGTCCGGCAACGAGCTGAGTGTTGGCCATGACACCCATGCCGTTGGTCCAGGTGTGCGGGGTGAACACGATGTTGTGTTCCTGCGCCAGCATGGCGATCCGGCGCAGGCCGGTGATGCCGCCAACGAGCGCTGCGTCCGGTTGCAGAACGTCCACGCATCCTCCGGTGACGAGCTCGCGCAGTTCATGTGCCTGCCGGGTCATTTCGCCGCCGGCAATACGAACATCGACCAATTCCCGCAGTGCACGCATGCCGTGGTAGTCACCGCGGTGCAGCGGTTCCTCCATCCAATACACGCCCAAGCGTTCTAGCTCGCGGGCGACGGTCACAGCGTCCTTCAGAGTCCACGGTGCTTCAGTATCCCAGGGCTGACGCCAACCCTGGTTGCAGTCGACCATCAACTCTAGCCGCTCCCCGACCCGCGCCCGGACAGCCTCGAGTGCTTTGACATCGTCGCGCCAGTCGCCGCGATGAAAGCGAAGCTTCAGTGCAGGAAAACCCTGGGCCAGGTAGCGCTCGGCAGCTTCCGCCATGGCTCCAGGATCACGTAGGGTTCCAGACGAGGCGTAGGCGCGGACCCGATTGGACAATCCGCCGAGCAGCTTCCAGCACGGCTGGCCGGTGATCTTCCCGGCCAGGTCCCACAGCGCCAAATCCAGGGGCCAGCAGCGGCCATAGTGAAAGTCGATGTTCGACAGAACCCGGTGGTGCCGCTCGACTGCGAGCGGATCCTGGCCAATGAACAGGCTCTCGTGGCCCTTGAAGCCCACCATCAGGTCGCCCGAGCCGTACCCCACGAGGCCGGTGTCGGTCGTGACACGTACGAGGGTCGCATCGAAGTGAACGCGGGGCTTGCTGTCCCAGCTGGCAATGAACGCAGGATTGAGCTCCAGCCGATGCTGGGTGATTCGGATGGAGGCAATCTTGTGGTCGGGCATGGCGCAGATTTCCATATCGGGCGGGGCGGTCAAAGCCGAGAAATTGGCTACCTGCATCGAAAAAAGGCATCGGATTGGGGCGGCTACCGCCGGCCCGCCCACGTTAGAATTGGTTGGGGGCCGTCCTAGAGCGAGCGAGCTATGACCAAGAAAAGCATCGATCGGCGCTGGCTGCCATTGAATGCCTTGCGCGCCTTCGAGGGTGTCGCGAAGCACGGCAGTTTTACGGCCGCTGCGAACGCGCTGCTGATCTCCCAGAGCGCGTTATCGCGCCACGTCATTGCGCTGGAGCGCCTGGCAGGCGTGCAACTTTTCGACCGTAAACCCCACGCGCTGTCGTTGACCAAGGCCGGTCAGCACCTGCTTCCCGCTGTCGTGAAGTCATTCGACCGGCTCGAATACGCGCTCGACGACATCCGCAATGACGGCGTCCCGATTCAGCGAACCCTTCGAGTGCAGATGCCGCCGAGCTTCGCTGTCCAACTTGCGGTACCCATACTTCGTGATTTCCGCAGCGCCAGCACGGATGTGGATATCGATCTCATCAGCCCGTACGGTGTTGGTCCGCCGTTAGGTGACGTCGACGTGGCTGTCGTCTATTCCAAGCCCACCGTAACGGATCTCGTGACTGACTTGTTATGGTCCGTTCGTCCAAGCCTGCTGTGCCATCCCAGCATCGCTGCGAAGCATGCAGGCAAGGATCTGGCCGCTTTCATCGAGGCGAACGAGATCGTCCACGTACGAATCGCCGACCTGCCGCGACACCATTCGTGGGCGCAGTTCGTGCGCCAGAACGGGATTCCAACGGTCAACTATGAGCGCGGGCTGGTGTTCGACACTGCGGTGCTTGCCGTGCAGTATGCGCTTAGTGGCCAGGGTGTTGCGCTTTGCGACACTCATCTGTTCGCCGAGGAGATCCGCTCGGGCCGCCTCGTCAAGCCCTTCGATGCGTCGTTGGATGACGGTTATGGTTACTACCTAATCACGCATCCCGAAGCCCTGGGCGACACGGCGATTGCGTTGTTCCGGTCTTGGCTCATCGAGCGATTTGGGACTCCTGCAAAAGTGCCCGAGTCCTCGGTCCATCTAGCTGTATCAAACGAGTAAATGCCTATGAAGAGTGCTGCCAGAGTCGTGGTGATTGGCGGAGGCGTCGTGGGCGCCAGCGTTCTGTATCACCTGACCAAGGCGGGTTGGACCGATGTTCTGCTCATCGAGCGTGAGGAGTTGACGTCAGGTTCCACCTGGCACGCTGCCGGCGGCATGCACACCGTCAATGGCGACCCGAACGTCGCGAAGCTGCAGCAGTACACCATCAATCTGTACAAGGAGCTCGAGCAGATCTCAGGTGTTTCCTGCGGCATGCACATTACGGGTGGCCTGATGTTGGCCGGAACGCCCGAGCGGATGGACTGGCTCAGGATGGCCAAGGCTCGCGGCCGTTACCTGGGAATGGATCTCGAGATCATCTCCCCTGACGAGGCGGCGAAGTTGTTTCCTCTGATGGACAAGAAACACTTCCTCGGTGCGATCTACGATCCGATCGAAGGCCACATCGATCCCTACGGCGTCACGCATGCGTACGCGAAATCCGCCCAGATTGCGGGTGCCGAGATTGTCCGTCACACACGAGTGACGGATCTTATCTCGAGAGCCGATGGTTCCTGGGATGTCATTACCACCCATGGCAACGTACACGCCGAGCATGTAGTCAACGCGGGTGGGTTGTGGGCTCGCGAAGTAGGCCGGATGGTGGGGTTGGAGCTCCCCGTGCTTGCAATGGAGCACCAATACCTCATCACGGAAAAGATTCCTTCCATGGTTCGACCGGAGGGCCGGAATGAGCAGGTCCACATCATCGACTTCGAAGGTGAGCTGTATTTGCGCGAGGAGCGCAATGCGATTCTCATAGGTACGTATGAGCGCGCCTGCGTGCCATGGTCTGCAACCGAGACTCCATGGGACTTCGGTCAGAACTTGCTGCCCAATGACCTCGAGCGGATTGCGCCGAGCCTGGAAGTAGCATTCCAGCACTTCCCGGTGCTGGCCGAATCCGGTATCGCGAAGGTGGTCAACGGACCCTTTACGTTTGCGCCGGACGGCAATCCGCTCGTCGGCCCGGTGAAGGGGCTGAAGAACTTCTGGGTGGCGTGTGGGGTGATGGCCGGTTTCAGCCAGGGAGGCGGGGTTGGTCTCGTGCTCTCGCAGTGGATCGTCAATGGCGATCCTGGCGCGGATGTTTGGGCAATGGATGTCTCGCGCTACGGGGACTGGGCGACTCTTCCCTACACTAACGCGAAGGTCCGTGAAAACTACTCACGCCGGTTTCGCATTCGGTTTCCGAACGAGGAACTCACTGCGGCGCGGCCTTTGCGCACGACACCTATATACGACCGGTTGCAGGCAGAGCATGCGGTGTTTGGTGACTATTGCGGACTCGAGCATCCCTTGTGGTTCGCTCCGACTGCTGCAGAGGCATCCGAAGAAGTCACTTTCCGACGTTCGAGCGCGCATTCACACGTTGCCGCCGAGTGCAAGGTCGTGCGCGAGAGCGTTGGTCTCCTTGAGATATCCAACTATGGCAAGTTTGAGGTCACCGGCCCCGGTGCGGCCGAATGGCTGTCGCGCGTGATGACCAACCATGTGCCCAATGTTGGCCGCATCGCGTTGACGCCCATGCTCAACGAGCGTGGCAAGCTGATCGGTGATTTCACGATGTGCCGCCCGTCGGAGCAGCGCTTCTTCCTGATCGGCACTTACGCGGCGGAGAGCTACTACTTACGCTGGTTTGAACGAACGATGCCGTCGTCTGGTGTCTCCTTGCGTCCGTGTGCGATGGAGTACGTGGGATTGTCGGTCGCCGGACCCAAGTCACGCGTGCTGTTGCAGAGCTTGGTACGCGACGACCTGTCAACCGCTGCGTTTCCATTCATGTCGTTCAGGCGGATGGATGTCGGGATGATTCCGGCCTTCGTGGGCCGCGTTTCGTTCACGGGCGACCTAGGCTACGAGATCTGGGTAACGACGGACTATCAGCGCGTGCTCTTTGATCTCCTGAAGAAGGCGGGCGAGGAATACGGGCTCAAGTCGTTCGGCGGACGGGCGCTGCACTGTATGCGCGTCGAGAAAGGATTTGGGACCTGGGCGCGCGAGTTTCGCCCTATCTATGGACCCTACGAGGCTGGCCTAGGCCGGTTCGTCGATCTCAAGAAGGGCGCTTTCATCGGCCGCGAAGCAGCATTAAAAGAGAAAGAGAGCGGCGGCGCCCTGCGGCTGGTGTCCTTCGCCGTGGACGCAACCGATGCGGACTGCCTGGGCGATGAGCCGATCTGGCACGACGGCAAGGTCGTTGGTTGGGTGACTTCGGGTGCCTACGGGCACACCGTGAATCGCTCGCTCGCGCTGGGATATGTCCCGGCGAGTTTGGCCAAAGCGACCGGTGGATTCGAGATCGAGATTATCGGCGAACGCTGCAAGGCGGAGCGCCTCACAGCGCCGGCATTCGATGCCGACGGCTCCCGCATGCGGATTTAATGTTTCCGGAGAACTCGATGGCCACTAAGAAATCAGCCAAGAAATCGACCTCCAAACCTTACAAGGAACCCGGCCTTATGAAGCGGCTGGCCGAGGGACCTGTGATTTGTGCGGAAGGTTACGTGTTTGAGCTGGAGCGCCGTGGGTATCTGCAGGCGGGCGCCTTCGTACCGACCGTACTCACCGAGCATCCGGAAGTGGTCGAGCAGCTCCACATGGACTTCGTGCATGCGGGCTCTGACGTCACGCAGGCACTGACCTACTATGTGCACCGCGAAAAGCTGCGGGTGATCGGCCGGGAAAAGGATCTCGTGCCAATGAACCGCATTGCGCTCAAGATCGCGAAAAAGGTGGCTCGCAAGACGCACACGCTGTTCGCGGGTGACATCTGCAACACCAACATCTACGACCCCAACGACAAGAAGTCCATCAAGGAGGTGGCGCGGATTTTTGAGGAGCAGGTGGGCTGGGCCGCTGATGCCGGCGTGGACTACATCGTCGCGGAGACTTTCTCGTGGGGCCAGGAAGCGCTGATGGCGCTCGAGGCCATCAAGAAGTATTCGAAGGTGCCCGCGGTGGTGACCATGGCCATCCACCGAGAGCTGCCGGTTCGGGAGGGCTGGAGCGCGGCCGAGACCTGCCAGCGGCTCGAGGCGGCGGGCGCGGAAGTGGTGGGTCTGAACTGTCATCGCGGGCCCAAGACCATGATGCCACTGCTCAAGGAGATCCGGGCTACCGTGAAGTGCGAGGTGGCGGCTCTTCCCGTGCCTTACCGCACTACCGAAGAACAGCCATCGTTCATGTCCCTCACCGATCCGTGTTGCGACAATGCGCGTGCGTTTCCGGTCGGGTTGGATCCGTTTGTTGCCACGCGCTCGGAAATGTTTGATTTCGGACGTGAGGCCTACGCTATGGGCATCAAGTACCTGGGAATCTGCTGCGGAGCAGGTCCCCACCACATCAGGGCACTGGCTGAAGGCCTTGGACGGCGTCCAGAGGGCAGCAAGTACTCAGTAGACATGTCGAAGCATGCGTTCTTCGGCACGGACAAGCGGATCAAGTCCGTTCAGACCGAGTACCGGTCCAAGCTGTAGTGGGCTTTGGCCCGATTGGTGGGAAATTTGGCTCGGATCTTACGAGCGAAAGCAATAACGTACTAGTAACTGAGGCCTACTATACCTACCATCACTGAATGATCACTCTGCGCATCAACGGCGAGGATCGCAGCGTCGACGCCCCGGGAGATATGCCTCTCCTATGGGTGCTACGCGATCTCATCGGCCTGACTGGAACCAAGTTTGGGTGTGGAATCGCCCAATGCGGTGCCTGCACCGTGCACCTGGACGGCAAACCCGTCCGCTCGTGTGTGTTACCGGTCAGTGCGGTTGGCAACCGCTCCATCACGACCATTGAAGGAATCGGGGCTACGCCTGCGGGGGCCCAGGTGCAAAAGGCCTGGCTCGAGCTGGAGGTTGTACAATGCGGGTACTGCCAATCGGGACAGATCATGTCCGCGACAGCGTTGTTGAACGCAAAACCCCAGCCCAGCGACGACGATATCAACGCCGCAATGGCAGGGAATATTTGCCGATGTGGCACGTACGTACGTATCCGTGATGCCATCAAACGTGCATCCGGAGCCAAGGCATGACCCGTTCGACGGCGGCGGAACCCGCAGATCCCGCCCGGCGCACGGTACTCAAGGCCGGAGCGGCAGCCGGTGGGGCCCTTCTGGTGGGTTTCTATCTACCTGTTGGACAAGGTGCCCAACGTCAGGCGCCGGCCGGGGCGCAGGCGAAGCGCTTTGAGCCTAACGCCTTCATCCGGATAGACCGCCAGGGCGTGGTGACGTTGGTCATGCCGCAGGTGGAGATGGGGCAGGGCATTTATACGGCAATTGCCATGATACTGGCGGAGGAACTCGACGCTGCGTTCGACCGAGTGGTGCTGGAAGCAGCTCCTCCCAACGACAAGCTGTATGGCAATCCGACGTTCGGAATCCAGGTCACGGGCAATTCGAACTCCGTGCGCGCGTTCTGGCTGCCATTGCGTAAAGCCGGCGCCAGCGCCCGTACCATGTTGGTTGAGGCCGCGGCAAAGGTCTGGAATACAAACCCGGCCGCTTGCAAGGCGGAACAGGGTGAAGTCATCCACACCGCGAGCGGCAAGAAACTCAGCTATGGTGCACTGGTCGATCGCGCCTCCGCCCTGACACCGCCCAAGGACCCACCGCTGAAGGCCGTCAGTGACTTCAAGCTGGTGGGCCAACCGATGAAACGGGTGGATACCCCTGACAAAGTCAACGGCAAGCTGCAGTACAGCATCGATGTGATGCCGCCCGGTGTGAAATTTGCCACGTTGGCGATTTGCCCGGAATTCGGCGGCCAGGTGGGCAGTGTCGATGATACGAAGGCAAAGACCTTGCCGGGTGTTCGACAGGTGGTCGTCCTGGATGATCTCGTCGCGGTCGTTGGCGACCATATGTGGGCAGCCAAGCAGGGCCTCGCGGCGCTCAAGATCCGCTGGACGTCCGGTCCTCACGCGACCGTCGACTCCAACGAAGTCTGGAAGCAACTTCGCGCCGCCTCGGAGCAGGAAGGCGCCGTCGCCAAGTCGGTTGGCGATGCTGCTCGCGGACTGAGCCAGGGCGAGCGATTCGACGCGGACTATGAGTTGCCTTTCCTCGCTCACGCGACCATGGAGCCCTTGAACTGCACCGTGCACGTCCGCCCCGACAGTTGTGAGGTCTGGGTGGGCTCGCAAGTGCTGTCCCGCGCGCACGACATCGCAGCAAAGGTCACGGGCCTGCCTCCCGAGAAAGTCCTGATACACAACCAGTTGATCGGGGGCGGCTTCGGGCGGCGGCTCGAGGTGGACTACGTCGAAAAGGCTGTCCGCATCGCCCAGAAGGTCGATGGGCCGGTGAAAGTGGTGTGGAGTCGCGAAGAAGACATTCAGCACGACGTCTACCGGCCTGTGTACCGGGACCGCCTCGCTGCAACGCTGTCCGATGGGAAGATCATCGGCTGGCGGCATCGAATCACCGGGTCTTCCGTCATTGCGCGGTGGATTCCGCCCGCGTTTCAGAAGGGAATCGACATCGATGCCGTGGATAGCGCCATTGATGTCCCCTATGACATCCCGAATCTGCAGATCGAGTACGTGCGCAACGAGCCTCCAGGGGTGCCGACGGGATTCTGGCGGGGCGTGGGTCCCAACAACAATGTGTTTGCCATCGAGAGCTTCGTGGACGAGCTGGCCAAGAAGGCCGGCAAGGACCCGGTCGCGTTCCGGCACGCCATGCTCAACAACACGCCACGACTGAAGGCTGCGCTCGAACGGGCTGCCAGCAAAGCCGGGTGGGGAGACCCGCTGCCCGCACGCAACGGCGGTCGAACTGGCCGCGGTGTAGGAGTGCAGGGAGCCTTCGGCAGCTACATTGCTACCGTTGCAGAAGTGGAAGTGGACGCGGCCGGGGAGGTACATGTGCACCGTATCGTCTCGGCAGTGGATACTGGTATTGTCGTCAATCCCGATACCGTGATCGCCCAGCTACAGGGCGGTCTGATATTCGGGGTGACCGCTGCGCTGTACGGCGAGATCACGATCGACAAGGGGCGTGTCCGGCAGAGTAACTTTCACGACTACCGGATGTTGCGCATCGATCAGACGCCAGTCATCGAAGTGCACCTCGTCCCGAGCGGCGAGGCGCCGGGTGGCATTGGCGAGACCGGAACGACTGCCGGACCTCCGGCTCTGCGCAACGCGATTTTCGCGGCTACCGGGGTCGCGCTGCGGCGGCTGCCGATCGATCGCGAGCTGTTGGCGGGCAAGAAAGCTGCTACCTGATGTTCAGGCCGGCAAGAAGACGGCCGCGGGAGAAACAATGACACGATTTTCCGAACGGGGCGCCGTGGCCCGGCCTCTTCTCATTGGCATCGCCGTGGTGGTGCTCATTGCCGTGGCGTTTGGTTTGTGGCTGGTCCTGGGGCCCGGACCGATGGATTTCGCTGGCGGCAAGCGTGTCTCCCTGGCGAGTACCTCTGGTGCGGGTCCTACTGGGGTACCCGCGGAGCTTGCAAGTGCGAGTCTCATCGAGCGCGGTCAGTATCTGACCCGTGCGGCTGACTGCCTTGCCTGTCATACGAAGGAGGGCGGTGAGCCTTTCGCTGGCGGCAGGCCCTTCGTATTGCCGTTCGGCACGATGTATTCCACCAACATCACGCCTGACAAGAAGACAGGTATCGGCGATTACAGCGATGCGGAGTTCCTACGCGCGGTGCATAACGGGATTGCGCGCGACGGAACGCGCCTCTATCCGGCGATGCCGTACGCGTCGTATACATACATGACCGATGCTGATGCGCTGGCGATCAAGGCGTATCTGTTCAGTCTGCAGCCCGTGGATTCACCTCGGCCCACCAACACGCTCTCGTTTCCCTTCAATCAGCGCTGGCTGATGGGCATGTGGTCCGCGTTCTTCAATCCGGACAAGCGCTTCGAGCAGAACACCGAGCGCAGCGCAGAGTGGAACCGCGGGGCGTACCTCGCCGAGGCGATGGCCCATTGCGGCGAGTGCCACACGCCGCGGAATCTCGCGTTTTCGCTGGACAACCGACGTAAATTTGCGGGCGAGAAGCAGGCCGGCTGGATGGCCTACAACATCTCCACCGACAAGGAGACGGGGATTGGCGACTGGAAGCCCGAGGAGCTCGCGCACTACATCGGCTCCGGCCATGCCGCCGGTCACGGCACCGCCGACGGCCCGATGGGGGAGGCGGTCGAATACAGCCTGCGGTACCTGACTCCCGGTGACCTTTCCGCGTTGACTGCATACGTAATCAGCGTTCCCCCGGTCAAGGCGAAAGATCAGCCGCCCGTCAAGAATTCACCGGCTCCCGACGACCATAACATGGGAGTCGAAGCTGCGATTGACCCGCGCGGCAAGGAGATATACGAAGGTGCCTGCGTCAGTTGCCACGGTTGGAGCGGGTTGAGCCCGGTGCTCGACTACGCAAATCTGACCGGCGCGCGCGCGGTCAACGATCCAACAGCGACCAACGTCGTGCAGATCATGTTGTCGGGCACCACGCGTGATAGCGCACACGGCAGCTTGTACATGCCGGACTTCGGCAGTGCTTATTCGGATACGGAAGTTGCGGCCGTGGCCAACTACATCACGGCGCGGTTCGGATCGTCGCCTTCCAACTTGACGGCCGCTAACGTGGCGGATTTGCGTAAGGAGAACGCGAAGTAGCTTCCGCGCGCCAGCGGGCACGGTAGTCCGCCAGACCGGGCAAATCGAGCGGTGTTGCGCGGCGCAGCTGCGTGGCGGGACTGTGCCCCAGTAGGAAACGCGCGCATTCGGTTGGGCCGGCACGATTGTCGCCGGCGAATACGGGCGCGTCGGCTTTCTTCGTGTCGTCCTGCGGTGCGGCTCTCAAAGCGGCCAGCACGGGGCCGTACAAGGGATTCTCAGTCAGGGGCCCGTCAATGATCACGGGACTGGGCACGCCGAGAAGATCGAGAAGTAGGTCGGTCTGCAGCGCACAATATAGTGTTGCGAGCGCGCCCCGCTCGCCAGCGTCGAGTTGCTCAGCGTTCACGAGCTTGCCCCGTTGACCAACGAACGGCCCGCCCGTGCCGGCGAACGAGGGCAGGGCAACAGCGCGTTTCTGCAACACACCTTTGAGCGATTCGAGTGTTGGTTGCCGGGTGAAGGGGTCATCGCCGGCAATTGCTTCGTACTCCCGGCCACCCGGAAAGCGGGCCGTCGCCACTGGAGAGCCGAAGGCGTCGATATTCGCGAGCATGTCGCGTTGTTCGCGCAGACGCTCGAGCTCGACACCGTGCGCCATGATTACCGTCCAAGTGCCGCTCGACACGACTGCAAAGCGCTCGTCCGCCGGACGACTGGCGCGATAACACAGGTACGATGCATTCGAATCGTGGAGCCCGCAGAGCACGCGGCAGGCTGGATCGAGACCCGTGATTCTTGCCACTGTCGTAGTGATAGTCCCCAACACATCGCCCGCGGCACGCCGCGGCGGCAGCAGTTTGTCCCAGCCCAGTGATTTTGCGAGCGCGGAGAAATCAGCCTCGCGGGGCCGCCACAGGTCGCTGTGACAGCCCAGTGAGGTAATCTCGCTGGCCATCACATTGCTCAGCCGCCAAGCCCAATACTGAGGATACAACAAGATAGCCGTGCAGGCGCGGAACAGTTCCGGATGAGTGTGTCGCAGGTAGTAGAGCTGGCGTCCCAGGTTTAGTCCGAGCGGCAGAAAAGGCGAGAACGTGAGCTCGAACGGATCGCGCAACCTGCGATACGTTTCGCCCACGCTACCAAAGGCGGAATCCTCGTAGTCCGGCGCGGTGATTACCTCCCCGGACGCCGCAAGCAACACGGCGGCTGCGCCGTGCGCCACAGGCATGATGGCGCGTACACGCTCCTTGCCCGGGGCTCCTGTGATGCCGTCGAGCAACAGGCATTCGACACCCGCGACATCCAGCGCGCGAATTCCCGACCGTTCGACGATTGTGCATCGCCTTTGCAGGCTCCACGTGGTCTCGCCCGACTGCGCGTCGACAAAACTCAACTTCGCGTTGGTCTTGCCGATGTCGATTATGGCGATGAGGTCGTCGGCCATTGGCGGTCAGCGACGAGCGAGAGCGCCGATACAGCGACTGATGGCAGGGATTGCCGCCACGACGATGAGTAGCGAGCCCACTACAATGGACATCACGATGCCGGGAACATTCTTCAGACCGAGCCCGAACGTGACGAAACCCATGAGGGCGGCGGCCAGCACGACTCCTATTATGGTTCCTCGTCCTCCCGCCACGGATACACCACCAAGGATCACCATGCTGATGATCTCAAGCTCCCAACCCTGGGCGATCGACGGCCGCGTCGATCCGAGGCGCGAAGTCAGAAGGATGGAGGCCACGGCACTGGCGACGTGCGGTGACATAAATGTTCTCGGCGACGGACACGTCGTCGAAAACTACGGACTCCTGATGAATTACGCTGATACCCAGCTTCTGCGCATCTGTTGGCGAGTGGATGCGCACGGGCCAGCCGTCCAGCCGGATGACGCCGCCGTCGGGCTGGTAGATGCCGGTCAGGATTTTGACCAGCGTTGATTTGCCCGCGCCGTTCTCACCAATCAGGGCGGTGACCTGCCCGGAGTGCAGATCGAGTTGGGCGTCAGTGAGCGCTCGGGTGCCGCCGAAGGATTTGGAGATGTTTCGCAGGCTGAGGATCGGGCCGGAACCGGAAGCCGAAGTGGGATTAGACATGTTCATCCTACCCGGTCGCGCTGCGCGTTGACCGGCGCTCAGAACACGTGCGCAAATTGGGCGACATTGGACTTGTCGTACACGTACGGTTTCCCCATCGGTCCGATTCCATTGGCATCGAAGGTAACTTGTGTCTTCGGAGCGATCGCGCAAGGGTGGCAATTGGATGTGGATGACATTCAACCGATGATAGAGATCTTCGCGGAACACGCTTTGCTTCACGCAATCCTGAAGATTCCGATGCGTGGCCGCAATGATACGCACGTCAGCGTGAATCGATGTCTGTCCCCCAACCCGATAGAACTCTCCTTCAGCCAGGACCCTCAGTAGCCGGGTCTGCATTGCCATGGACATGTCACCGATCTCATCCAGGAAGATGGTGCCGGTACCAGCCTGTTCGAAGCGTCCACGACGCTGCATGTCGGCACCGGTAAATGCGCCTCTCTCGTGACCGAAGAGTTCGGCCTCTAGCAGATCAGCAGGTATCGCGGAGGTGTTCAGGGCTACGAACGGTCGTCCAGCACGAGGGCTGTGGTCGTGTAGTGCGCGTGCAACGAGTTCCTTGCCCGTGCCTGATTCTCCAGTAATGAGCACCGTGGCACTGGAGCGAGCCAACCTGCCAATGGCCCGGAATACCTGTTGCATTGCTGGGGCGATACCCAGTAGTTCCGGAATCTCGGGCACGGGAGAACTGTCGGCTGCCGGCTTTGCGTTGGCGCTGGCGGCGCGTCGGACTAGAGAGACGGCATGATCGAGGTCAAACGGCTTGGGCAGATACTCGAATGCGCCGCCTTCGTAAGCTGAGACCGCGTTGTAGAGGTTTGAGTACGCCGTCATGACAATGACCGGGAGGTCTGGCCGGGTTTCCCGAACCTTGCGCAGAAGCTCCAACCCAGATCGATCTGGCATTCGAATATCGGTGACGAGTACGTCCGGCGCATCGCTGTCGAGCGCATCCAACGTAGAGGCAACACCGTCGAAAGTGCGGGGTGCCCACAACACTCTCCTTGCCTCTGGGGCTTGGTCCGTGGGGTGCGCGCAGCGTCCTGCCGCGCGAAAAAACTTTGCACCGAATTGGATGACTGTGTCAAGCGCGGAGCAGGTGTTCCGACGTTGCGGACAATACGTAGATGGTGTTGCCTATACAGAGTCTCATTCCACTTTGACCGGCCCGCGTGTCTCCATTTCGTGCACAGGACACCACCCCCGCACGGTTTCTGTGACGCTGTGGCATACTTTCATGATGACGCATCCAAATCGCTTAAATACGCATGTCCCCTGGCACCAACGCTGATTTCATCGTTATCGGCGGCGGCATCGCGGGTGCTTCGGTGGCTTACTGGCTCACTCCGCATGTGCGGGTAACGGTGTTGGAACGCGAGCCGCAACCCGGATATCACTCAACGGGGCGCTCGGCTGCGCTTTTCATCGAGAGCTACGGCACATCCCAGGTGCGTGCCCTGACTCGTGCCAGTCGTGCCTTTTTTGAATGCCCAGGCAAGGGATTTGCCGAACACCCCCTCCTGACACCGCGTGGAACGCTGTTCGTCGCGTCTGATCAACAGGAGCGTCTATTAGAGGAGTATTGGAACGAGGTTCGTTCGTCGTCCACGGTCACGCGGCAGCTTGATCGCGCCGAGAGCTGTTCCATGGTGCCAGTGCTGCGGCCGGACCGGGTAATTGGTTCGGTCTACGAACCAGAAGCATGCGACATCGATGTGCACGCACTTCATCAGGGGTATCTGCGTGAAATGCGTCGCCGAGGTGGAGTCTTGCATTGTGACGCGGAAGTCACGCGCATCGAGCGCGAAGGCGAGCAATGGCATGTGTATGTCGGCGAGACAGCACATTCAGCTCCTGTTGTTGTAAATGCAGCGGGCGCGTGGGCTGACACTGTCGCGCGGATGGCGGGCGTGGCTCCGATCGGGATCGAGCCGAGACGCCGGTCAGCGTTCACCTTTCCGCCCCCGCCAGGGGTTGCCACATCGGCCTGGCCGGCGGTGATGGGGGCGGAGGATGACTGGTATTTCAAACCCGAGGCCGGGATGTTGCTCGGCTCGCCGGCCAATGCGGATCCCGTCGAGCCGCAGGACGTACAGGCCGAGGAGCTGGACATCGCGTTGGCCATCGACCGGATTGAAGCGATGACGACACTCACGATTCCACGGCCGGCTCGCGTCTGGGCGGGACTGCGATCGTTCGTGGCCGATGGCGATCTCGTAGGTGGATTCGACGCGCACACGCGGGGTTTCTTCTGGGTGGCGGCGCAGGGCGGTTATGGCATTCAAACTTCGGCGGCAATGGGAGAGGCTTGTGCGGCGCTTGCGCGCGGACTGCCTTTCCCACAACACATTGCAGACTTCGGGCTGAACGCACAGATGTTGTCGCCGGGGCGTCTCGCGACAGCAGCCGCGGTTGTGCCGAATGCATCGCGCTTTCGGTGACGGGTACGGGATTACGGAGAAACCGAACATGGGTCTGACACCATTTCACATCGCCGTGCAGGTGCGCGACATCGGCGAGGCACGACATTTTTATACGACGATCCTCGGCTGTTCGGAGGGGCGCAGTTCGGCGCAGTGGGTTGATTTCAACCTGTTCGGCCATCAGTTCGTGTGTCACTTGAATCCGGCCCTGGGACCGCAGGGGCGGATCCCTTCGCACTACAACCCGGTTGATGGCCACGGAGTGCCGGTGCCGCATTGCGGTGTGGTGTTGGAAATGGATGAGTGGCGCACGCTTGCGCACAGGCTCCAGCAACATCAAGTCAAATTCGTGATCGAGCCTTACGTGCGCTTCAAGGGCGAGCCGGGGGAGCAGGCCACCCTGTTCTTGCTGGATCCTTCCGGAAATGCCCTGGAATTCAAGGCGTTCAAGGACATTGAGGCGCAGTTGTTCGCGACCTGAGCTGGCGCCTTCGCTGCAGGCTTACCGCAAGCACGCCCACCGTACACCCGCACCTGTATACCCGCTTGGCATGCACCCGGTCGGCGTGCCCCCCACGCTGTATGCACCCGGAACAGCAGCCGGCGCGTTAACATACGATCAGGGGCCCCTAGGTCCCCCGGGGGTAGCGAGCACTAGAATGGAAGAGCGCCAAGAGCAATCGGCCGATGGGCAGGGGGTGCCAGAGACAGGCCCCCTCGGGCCGGTCGATCTCGCGGATCGGGCCTTCCTGCCATTCCCTGTGGTAGGAATCGGCGCATCCGCGGGCGGCGTCGAAGCGCTGGAAGCCTTTTTCGATGGCACCAGGGCTGACAGCGGGATGGCTTTCATCGTCGTTCAGCATCTCTCGCCCGAGCACCAGAGCCTGATGGCGGAGATCCTGAGCCGCCACACGTCTATGCCCGTGATCCAGATCCGGGACGGAATGGCCATAGCCGCGAATCATGTGTACGTCATTGCGCCGGGTTTTACGCTGACGCTTCAGCAAGGACACCTCCACTTGGGCGAACCGGTCGAGAAGCGGGGCCACCGGCGCCCAGTGGACGATTTCCTGCGCTCGCTCGCGGAAGAGCAGAAGGAGCGGGCGATCGCGGTCATTCTCTCGGGAACCGGGACAAATGGCACCGCTGGTGCCCAGGCCATCAAGGCGGCTGGTGGCATCTGCATAGCCCAGAATCCCGAGACCGCCGCGTTTCCCGGCATGCCGCGCAGCTTGATCCACGCGGGTTACGCGGATCAGGTCCTCGCGCCCCGGGACATCCCTGCGGTCCTGCAGAAGTATGCGAGCCACCCGTACTTGGGTCCGGAACCGGATGGCCTTGACGGTGAGGAGTCGCTCGAGCGTGATCGGACGCACCTGCGTGAGGTGCTCGCAATTCTGCGCACACGTACTCGTCACGACTTCAGCGGCTATCGCAAGCCAACATTGCTCCGCCGGATTCAGCGGCGCATGGGGTTGAGCGAGGTGCCGACAATCGGTGAGTACGCCTCTGTTCTACGCGAAACCCCTGCGGAAGTCGCCGCGCTCTCCAACGATCTGATGATCAATGTCACCGGGTTTTTCCGGGATCCGGAGGCTTGGGAAGCATTGCGTGCCGCCGTCATCGCTCCACTGGTGGCCTCGCAGAAGGACGATCAGCCCATTCGCGCCTGGGTTACGGCCTGCGCCAGTGGCGAGGAGCCGTACAGCCTCGCCATGTTGATAGCCGAAGAGGCGCGCGCCCAAGGCCGTCTCGACAACCTTGAGGTCAAGATTTTCGCGACCGATACGGCCGACAAGTCGCTCGCCCTGGCGCGGGCCGGGGTCTATCCGGGCGGAATCGAGGGAGACCTGTCACCCGAGCGGCTGGAGCGTTTTTTCGACAAGGACGAGTACACCTACCGGATCAAGAAGGACATCCGCGACATGGTGGTGTTCGCGCCGCAGGACGTGCTGCGCGATCCGCCGTTCTCGCGGGTGGATTTGTGCACCTGCCGCAATCTGCTCATCTATCTCGAGCCCGAGACGCAGCGCCGTGTGATCTCCCTGCTGCATTTCTCGCTACGGGATGGCGGCTACATGTTCCTCGGCAATACGGAGACCTTTGGCGGCTCGGAGCATCTGTTCGAGCTGGTCAGCAAGAGATGGCGCATCTATCGCCGGACGGGCACTGCCCAGCATCGGTTTGCGGAGGTCCCGAGTTTCGCCAGTTTCGCCGTGCGCGCTCCGGACGATACGGTGCGGATGTTGGAGACTCCAACGCTTGCCGCCAGCCGCCCGTCTGCGACACTCATGTTGCAAAGGGCGTTGCTCGAGCGCTATGGGCCACCAACCGTGGTAGTCGATCGGACGGATCAGATCATGTACTTTCACGGCGCAACGGATGCTTTCCTCCAACATCCCGTTGGTGAGCCGACACGTGACCTGCTCCAGCTCGTACGGCCCTCTCTGCGCATGGCAGTGAGGAGTGCGTTACGCACGGCCACGCGCGAAAACCAGCCATCCCAGGCGCAGGCGGAAATGGGCGAGCCGCCGGGCAGCTCCCGCACCGTCGAAGTGACCGCCGAGCCGGTCATTCAGGGCAAGTCGCCCGAATACTTCATGGTCAGTTTCCGCGTGGTGTCCGGCCCAGGGGCGCAGAGCCAACTGGCCGGGAGTGACGCCGCGGGCCAAGCGGTACTCAGGGCGCAACCAGAAGAATCGCCTGTGGGCGAGGCCGTCGCCGAGATCCGGACGCTGCGGCGGGAGTTGCAGAACACCATCGAAGCGTTCGAGGCGACCAGCGAAGAGCTCAAAGCCTCCAACGAGGAAGCAACCTCGATCAACGAGGAGCTGCAAAGCAGCAACGAGGAGTTGGAGACTGGCAAGGAAGAGTTGCAGTCGGTCAACGAGGAGTTGACTACCGTCAACAGCCAGCTGCAGACGAAGATCGCGCAGTTGGAAGCGACGACCAACGATCTGGCGAACCTGCTCAGCAGTACGGACATCGCGGTCGTGTTCCTCGATTCCGACTTCCGGGTGCGGCGCTTCACGCCGGCGGTGAGCGACCTGTTGGAACTGATCGAATCGGACATCGGCCGCCGTATCACGGACCTTGCGCAGAAATTCACCGACGGCAACCTGCTGGTCGATGCGCACAGCGTGCTGCAAAGACTCGTTCCGGTCGAGCGGGAGGTGCGCAGTCACAGCGGCCGATGGTACCTGCGCCGGACGCTTCCGTACCGGACTGCTGAGAACCGCATCGAAGGCGTGGTGATCACCTTTGTGGATGTGGGTGCCCGCAAGCGGGCCGAGCAGGAGATCCTGGCGGCCCATGAGCGCGTGCAGGCGGTGTTGGAGCAAATGCCCATGGCCATTTTGATCACACAGGCTCCTTCCGGCCGCCTGATGTTTGCAAATCGACAGGCGGAGGCTCTGTTCCCGAATGTGGCCGGGGGGATTCCGCAGCAGGATCGTGACGCGCCCGCTCTGCTTGTAATCCAGGGCCGCCATGCGGGAGGCAGGGCGTATCGGCCAGAGGAGTGGCCGCTTGCACGTTCGCTCGCGAGAAATGAGGTGATCACTGACGAGGAGGTCGAAGTAACGAACCCCGCCGGCGAGACGAGAATACTGTCAGTCAGCGCATCGCCCGTACGCGATGCCAGCGGAGTTACTGTCGCCGCGGTGGGGGCTTTCTCGGACATTACGCAGCGAAAGACCACCGCGGGCGCGCTGCGCGATGCCGAGGAGCGCGTCCGTCTCTTTGTGGAGAAAGCAACTGACTTCGCGATCATCTTCACCGATCCTGACCGGAAAGTCATGGTCTGGAACACGGGTGCAGCTCGCATGTTCGGTTGGACACGGGACGAAATCGTCGGCCGGCCCATCGACACCCTGTTCACCGCGGAGGATCGGGCTCTGGGAACGCCCCGCAGCGAATTACAGCAGGCCGCGCAGACTGGGCGTGCCGCAGATGAAAGGTGGCATATCCGCAAGGATGGCTCTCGATTCTGGGCGAGCAGCGTTCTCGCCTCGTTGGGACCCTCCGCGGATGGGCGCGGTGGTTTCGTCAAATTCATGCGCGATGCAACCGAGCACAAACTGACCGAAGACCAGCTGTATGCCGCCACGGTGGCCGCCAAGAACGCGCAGGCCGAAGCGGTCAGCGCGAACAAGTCGAAGGATGAGTTCATCTCGACGGTGAGTCACGAGCTGCGCACGCCTCTCAACACGATCCGTTTGTGGACGCGAATGCTGCAGTCCGACAAGTTGCCGGACAGCGACCGGCTGGAAGGCATCCGGATGATCGAGCGTGCAGCGATCGCACAACAGCAGTTGGTCGACGATCTTCTGGACGTGTCCCGGATCGCCTCCGGTAAGCTGCGTCTCACGCTGCGCGAGACGCGCCTGGCCGGCTCCATCCAGGATGCTGTCGAGGCAGTGCGCCCGGTGAGCGAGAATCGGGGAATCCACTTCAGCTCGCAAATATCGGACGATATCGGCATCGTCCGCGCCGACCCCGACCGGATTCAACAGATTGTGTGGAATCTGTTGAGCAACGCAGTCAAGTTCACTCCCTCGGGTGGCCGTGTCGAAGTTGTCGCGCGCCGCGATCGGGACGCCGTGGAAATCAAAGTCACTGACACGGGTATCGGCATTCGCAAGGAATTTCTCGCGCACGTGTTCGACCGCTTCCGTCAAGCCGAGGCGGGCGCCGCGCGCAGCCACGGTGGCCTCGGGCTTGGGCTTGCCATTGCCAAGCAACTGGCGGAGCTGCACCGTGGCAGCATTGAAGCCAACAGCGAAGGCGAAGGTCACGGGACGACGTTCACGGTGCGCATGCCGCTTCCCGGCAGGTCCGGGTCACCGGAGGATCCTACTGCAGAAATAAGAAACCCTGGTGAGGGACTCAGTGGGGCTCACATTCTCCTCGTTGAGGACGAGGCCGGCGCGCGCGATACGACACGCCGGCTTCTAC
>JAQGOF010000029.1 GCA_028293745.1 Gammaproteobacteria bacterium
TGATCATGTCCTCTACGTACGACTTTGCCGAGCCCGGATTCATCCTGATCGATCGCGTCAATGAGATGAACAACAACTGGTGGTGCGAGAACATCCGCGCCACCAACCCGTGCGTCACTGCTGACACGTGGGTGCAGACCGGCGAGGGTCCCCGTCAGGTATCAGAACTGATCGGGCAGCAACTTCTCGCGCGAGTGGACGGCACAGACCACGCGACCGGTAGCGAGGGATTCTTCCTCACGGCGCACAAGCCGGTTGTCCGCCTCACGACTGCCGAGGGTTACTCCCTGAAGCTGACCGCAGACCATCGCGTTCGCCGTTTCACGAAACTCACGCGGTGGGTGTCCGAGACCGAGTGGTGTGCGGCTGGCGATCTGCGTCCGGGCGATAACGTCCTGCTTCACGATCACCGGGCCGCTGCGCACTGGGCTGGTGCGTACACCCGCGATGAGGGGTATCTGATTGGCCTGTTGATCGGGGACGGCACGCTGAAGGACGATCAAGCTGTGCTGTCTACGTGGAGCACCGCCGCTGTTGTCAACGGTAGCAACGCCCCCAGCGCGGCAGCACAGAGCATCATGAACGCGGTTAACCGCGCCGCTGGATCGATCACGCGCCGTGCCGCTCCGCCCAGCTGGAATCTGATCCCGGGACGAGGGGAATACCGTTTCCGCTCATCCGGATTGCGCGATTTGGCAGCCAGACTGGGACTCGCTCCTGGACGCAAGACGATTACTCCGCAGATCGAACGCACGTCCAGTGAGTTTTATCGAGGTCTGCTACGCGGACTGTTCGATGCGGACGGTTCGGTCCAGGGGACCCAGGCGAAGGGCATCTCGGTGCGGCTCGCACAATCGGATCGGGCTCTGCTCGAAGCTGCGCAGAGAATGCTGCTGCGGCTGGGTATTGCGAGTTCAATCCATCTGCGACGTCCCGCCGGCGAGACTCGTCTTTCTGACGGACGCGGCGGACAGGCGCTTTATCCGACCTTGCCGCAGCATGAGCTCATCATCAGTGGGGACAACATTGCCCACTTCCGCGAAATTGTTGGCTTTGATGACGCGGACAAGTTGGGCCGCCTCGATCACGCCCTGCGTCAGTATCGGCGTGCTGTAAATCGCGAGCGATTTGCGGCGACCGTGGCGAGCGTTGCCCCGGAGGGTGTCGAAGCGGTGTACGACGTCCAAGTGCCCGGCATCAATACCTTCGACGCAAACGGCTTTCATGCGCACAACTGCGGTGAGCAGCCGCTGCCGCCTTACGGCTCGTGCTTATTGGGTTCCGTAAACCTGACGCGCTTCGTGAAGCATCCCTTCAGTGAATTCGCTGAATTCGACTGGACCGAGTATCGCGAAGTCGTCAAGGCGTTCACCCGGATGCTGGACAACGTAGTGGAGGTCAATGGGCTGCCATTGGAGCAGCAGCGCGGAGAGATCCTGCGCAAGCGCCGCCACGGCATGGGTTTCCTCGGCCTCGGCAGCACGCTGAGCTTGCTCGGGATGAAATACGGCTCGCCCGAATCAGTGAAGTTCACCGAGGATGTCTCTCGCGAGATGGCGGTGGCGGGTTGGGAAGCGGGCCTGGAGCTGGCGCGCGAGAAAGGTCCTGCGCCGATCATGAACGAAGAGTTCACGGTCACGAAGGAAATGCTGCGCAAGCGTCCGGAGATGATGAAGGATGGGTGGAAGGTCGGCGCGAAGATCGCCGGTCGTCTGCTGCATGCCAAGTACAGTCGCTACATGCAGCGCGTGGCGGAAGTTGCGCCGCAGCTCGTACACGAGCTTGCCGAAGTCGGTGCGCGCTTTACGCACCACACCTCGATTGCACCGACGGGTACGATTTCGCTGTCGCTGGCGAACAATGCCTCGAACGGGATCGAGCCCACGTTCGCGCACTATTACTTCCGCAACGTGATCCGCCAGGGGAAGAAGTCGAAAGAGAAGGTCGACGTGTTCTCCTTCGAGCTGCTGGCCTACCGGCAGATCGTGAATGCCAAGGCGATTCCCGGCTCGACCAATGCGGCCGAGAAGCTGCCCGACTACTTCACGATCGCTGACGAGGTCACTCCGAAGCAGCACGTGGAGATCCAGGCAGCGGCCCAGAAGTGGGTCGACTCTTCGATCTCCAAGACCGCGAACGTGCCGACCGACTACAAGTACGAGAACTTCAAGGACATCTACCTTTACGCCCACGAGAAGGGGCTGAAGGGATGCACGACCTTCCGCTTCAATCCAGAGGCGTTCCAGGGCGTGCTCGTGAAGGAAGAAGACCTCAAGAACACCACCTACATATTCACGCTGGAGGATGGCACCGAGGTCGAAGTGAAAGGCGACGAGGAGATCGAGTACGACGGTGAGAAGCACACGGCCGCCAATCTGTTCGACGCCATCAAGGAAGGCTACTACGGCAAGCTGTAGTCGCTTGTAGGTGAATACGCCATGAAAATCGACAAGAAAATCGTCAAGTACCGGGTTCGCAAGCCGGACGAAAAGTCCGCGGACGGGAAGACCTCTGCCGTTGCAAACGATCCCGACGTCTTCCGCGATAAGAACGGCAAGACCGCCAAAGTCATCCGGATGCACGAGAAGCTCGAGCGTCCGGAGGTACTGATCGGCTCAACGTACAAGATCAAAACTCCGGTCTCGGATCATGCGATGTACGTGACGATCAACGACATCGTCCTGAACGAAGGCACCGAGCACGAGCAGCGCCGACCCTTCGAGGTCTTTATCAATTCGAAGAACCTCGACCACTTCCAATGGATCGTTGCGCTGACGAGGATCATCTCGGCCGTGTTCAGGAAGGGTGGCGACGTCACCTTCCTGGTCGAGGAGCTGAAGGCAGTGTTCGATCCCCGTGGCGGCTATTGGCAGCCCGGCGGGAAGTTCATGCCTTCGATCATTGCGGAGCTCGGCTACGTCATCGAGAAGCACCTGCAGACCATCGGGCTCATGCGTAAGCCGCAGCTCGATGAGCACCAGAAGAAACTCGTAGACCAGAAGCGCGCCGAGTTCGAGGCACGTGCCAGGCAAACCGACGCGTTCTCGAAGTCTCACTTTCCGGAAGGCGCGCAACTGTGCGCCAAGTGCTCCACCGCCGCTGTAGTAATGATGGACGGCTGCATGACCTGCCTGAGTTGCGGCGACTCGAAGTGCGGGTAACGGCTGGCTGAACTGCCGGCAATGGCGACCGAGCCATTCGAAGCAGATTGAAGAACACAAAAAAACCGCCCCGCTTTTGGCGGGGCGTTCGGTCGCTTGCTTGTGTGTGGAGGAGCGTCTTTTCGTTGTTATTCAATGACACGGTGTCCGGTTGGGCCATCCTGCTTACCCGAACCCATGCTTTCTTCGAATCCCTAGCTTGCTTCACCTTCCGGCTACCCGGGTGCGGGTCGCCTCGTTTCTGGTTGTTATATAAGCAATGGCCGTGCCAGCGCCTGTGCGACCGGCTTTGATGTGACATGTTGTATCTGGGACGTGGTTCAAGTGTGACGCAATGCCCGTTATGCGAGGCTTTTGACCTCAGATGCGGTTGCGGTCGCGGCTCGCCACGAGGTCCCGGGGAGGTCAGCCGGGCGGGTGGTGTCAAGATCATCGACATGTTTGCGGCTGCGGAGCTGCTCGCCATACAGTCTTGCCGGGCTCAAACCCTTGAATGCATTGTCGAATTTTGGATTAATCGGGGTGTAAATGAACTCGACATGGGGGAAGGCGATCGCGCGGGCGGGTCTCGAGCGTCTGCTGCTCGGTGGTGTGCTCGTCCTGCTGGCGGCGACGCGCGCTCTTGCTGCGGAGGATCCGATGCCGCGGCCGCCGGAGCTCGAACGCGACGTGCAGTTCTGGATCCGTATTTATTCGGAAGTCGACACGAACGGCGGCTTCCTTCACGACGAGCGCAATCTCGGTGTCGTCTACGAGAAGCTGCATTTCGCACCCAATACCTCGCCCCGTGAGCGGGAGAAGATCCTCGACCAGGGCAAGGTACGTTATACAGCGGCCCTGCGACGGATTGCGGCGGCCAACGGCGGGCCATTGTCCGAAGAAGATCAGCGCATCCTGGATATGTGGGGCAGCGAAGGCACGCCGGCCCGACTGCTGGAAGCCACTGACGAGATCCGTTTCCAGCTCGGGCAATCCGATCGCTTCCGAGCCGGACTCATCCGTTCAGGCGCGTGGGAAACCCACATAGCCGAGACCCTGGCCAATCTCGGCCTGCCCGCCGAGCTCGCCGTACTTCCACACGTGGAGTCATCCTTCAATCCTGCGGCCTACTCGAAGGTGGGTGCCGCGGGCTTGTGGCAGTTCATGCGCTCGACCGGCCGTCGCTACATGCGGATCGACAACGCCGTCGATGACCGGCTGGACCCCTTCCGTGCGACCGAGGCCGCAGCACAGCTGCTCGCCTATAACTATCGTCTCCTCGGGTCCTGGCCTCTTGCCCTGACTGCGTACAACCACGGCGCAGAAGGGGTACGCCGGGCAAAGGAGACCCTTGGAACCGACGACATCGTGCGGATCGTGCGCACCTACAAGGGCCGCACTTTCGGTTTTGCGTCTCGCAACTTCTACGTTTCGTTTCTGGCCGCCCTCGAGATTGATCGAAATCCCGAGAAGTACTTTGGCGGGGTGGAGCGCGCGAGCGAAGCCCGCTTCCAGGAAGTGACCGTGCCCGGTTTTGTGCAGATGTCCGCCTTGGAGCGCGCTCTGAGAATAGATCGTCAGAGGCTGCGCGAGCTCAACCCTGCACTGCTGCGTTCCGTCTGGGACGGGCAGCGACACGTTCCAAAGGCGTATCACCTGCGGCTGCCCATGGACGGTGACAAATGGACCAGTGACCTGCTCGCCGCGCGCCTGTCGCCCGGAGATTTCTTTGCAGGTCAGCCCGAGCCACGCCGATATCGCGTACGCAGAGGCGACACAGTCGCCAGCGTCGCCGATCAGTACGGCGTCACAGCCGAAGCGCTCGCGCGTCTCAACCGCGTGCGGACCAGCGGCAAGCTCAAAGTCGGCCGCGTGATCAATCTACCGGAATCAACCGCGGGTACTCTGGTGGCCGCGGCTGGTGCGCCTGCAGGCAGCATCGCTGTTGGGCGGCCTGGCACGACCGCGACTTTGGCTGCCAACGCCTCCGGCAGCGCCGGCCGCAGCGGCGGGACCTCTGTTACTTCCGGCATCGGCGTTCTCAACGGCGGCGCCGCAAACGGCTCGACCGCAACTACTGGCGCCGATAGCGCCGCGGCAAGTGGTGGGGCCGGCACCAGCATCCTCAATGGCATCGTCGCCGGCGGCTCTGGTACGACCGCCAATGGCGTTCCGTCCGGCGTAGGCGCCGAAGTTAGCGGCTCGACGTCTGGCACTAACACCCGCAGCGGTGCTGCCGGGACCGCGAATGGCATCAACACTGGCCCACGCCGCGGCATCATTTCCTCACCGTCGGGCGTCTACGTAGTGCAAACCGGCGAGTCTCTTGCCGACATCGCCTCCAAATTTGGCATGACCGAGGCGCAGCTACTCAAACTCAACGGAATCCGCAACCGCGACTTCATCTTCGAGGGCCAGCAGCTGTTGGTCACGGCTACCCCGCCGTCGGCTGTCGCATCAACCGGCGGTCCTGGCACGGGGGTCCCCTCGGCAGCGTCCGCCGCAGCTCCTGCAAAGACGTTTGAAGGCGGCGCGTCAGGGGCTCCGGTGGCGAGCACAGCCGTTCCAAGCACGAACGTGCCCAGCCGCGAGCGGCTGACGGGGGCCTCTGCGCCCGACACGTCGCCTGTGCCGGTTGTAGCCGCAGGCGCGGTGCCAATCGAGGAGGCGGCGCGCGAAAGCGTCGAAGAAGCACATGCTGTCGCGAAAGCTGGAGCGCCTGCGCAGAACGCGCAGCCGGTGAATGCAGCGCAGGCAGAAGAACTGAGCCCGGCGCTGGGGCCATCCGCGGATACTCAGCAAAACGCCGATCCCACCGATTACTCGGTGAGCAAGGACAATACGATCCGTGTAGCCGCTGCGGAAACGCTCGGGCACTATGCCGACTGGCTGCGCGTCTCGGCAGGACGTCTGCGGCAGCTCAACCGGATGAGTTTCGCGAAACCGGTGTTGATCGGGCACAAGATCAAACTGGAGTTCGGTCGTGTGTCGCGCGAGGAGTTCGAAACGAAGCGGCGCGAGTACCACGCGGAGCTCCAGGCCACCTATTTCGCGGAGCATCGCATCATTGGTACGGAGGTCTACATTGTGCGGCGCGGCGATGCTCTGTGGACGGTTACACAGCGGTTCGCTCAACTCCCCATCTGGCTCTTACAACAATACAACCCCGACGTGGATCTGGCTGACCTGCATCCCGGTACGCAGATCGTTATGCCCCGCGTGGAGAATGTCGTCGGCGGTCCCGGCTAACGGTGCGTAAATGCATCCAATGACGCGAGATTCTTCCGACCGGTGGTGGTGAACTGCTCTGCCCCACCATCGGCGGCGCGTGCCTCCAGGGAAATGCCCTCAGCGTCGGCCAGGCACTTCAAACTGTCGGCCGGCAGCCTGAAATACCACTGCGTACTCCACGGCACCGGCGCCTCATAAGGCGCCCGGGACAAATTCAGCCGCGACAAATCAACTTTGACCAGCTCGCCCGACGGGCCGGCAGGCGCGACGTTATCGCCCGGCCCAGCCTGGGCGCCCGCAGCTCCACTTTCCTGGCTCAGAGGCTGCAAGCTCAGCGGTTGTCCGTTGCAGAGCACCTGCGGCTGCGTGAGCTGCCCTTGAGCCTGCGGGGTTGAAATCCACAGGAACAAATCACGGGCACCCATCCGGTTCGTCTCGAAAGGGGCGATGTATGCAAACGGATCGGTCTGCTTGCTGCGGTTGGTCTGCGACAGCAGCTCGATGGGATGGCTGAGGATCGTTACAGTCGTCGCCGTGTCGGGATCCAGCTTCTCGCTCACGGGCTCGCCGGGCGCCGTGGCGCAAGCCCCGAGCAGGGCCGCCGCAAGCCCGCAGGCCAGTGCACCGGCAGCGGACGTTCCCGGGAACACGGGATACCCCAGCTTGCGACCATTGGAAGCACCATCCAGATTATTCATTGTGAGATCCCCGTACAGAACCGAACCCAAACCGTGACGCGCAGTCCAAGCTGTGATGAATGTACATCGCCCGGTAAACGTTACGCGCCTATAATCATAGGACGTGTGCAAGTGCTTGTTTGACCGGACAATGAAGTCTATTTCAGGACAGCTTTTCATCACAGCCCTGCTGGCCGCCACCGCTTTTAGTGCGCAGGCGGATACGTTGCCGCAGACCGAGCGCGTGACGATGCGGACCACCGAGAATCTCCCCGTGGTGGATCACATCGTCGTCCGGAAGGCCGATCGCAAACTGATCCTCATGCATGGCGAGACCATAGTGCGTACCTACAAGGTGGCACTTGGCCTGAACCCCATCGGTACGAAAGAGCGCTCAGGCGATTTCCGCACCCCCGAGGGTACCTACCGGCTGATCCGCCGCAATCCCCGCAGCGATTTCTTCCTCTCGATGCAGGTTTCATACCCCAATGATTCGGACCTGAAACACGCTCGCCGCAACCACTGGGATACGGGCGGATCCATCATGATCCACGGCCTGCCGAACCAGTTGAAACACGATCCGAGTTATTATGAGAATGTCGACTGGACCGATGGCTGCATTGCCGTATCGAATTCCGACATGCTCGAGATCTGGCTGCTGACACCGGACAACGCGCCCATCGAAATCCGTCCGTAAAGAAATCCTCCCGTAAACAAGCGGCCCGTGTGGAAAGCAGCGTAATCGTTTCAGACTTCGTCGATGCCCGCGTCGGCCCGCGCGGCAGCCTCGAGAACCTCTCCCAGGACGAGATCGGCAAGCTCCTCGACACCGGCCAGGGTGGCCTGTACCCGCTGTTCCGCAAATGCGCCTTGGCCGTACTGAACAGCGGCGCCGATACCGACAACGCCAAAGAGATCTTCGATCGTTACCGGGACTTTGAGGTCGAGATCGTCCGGCAGGCCTGGGGCGTCAAGCTGGAGATGCACAATGCCCCAGCTGCCGCCTTCGTCGACGGCCAGATGATCCACGGCATCAAGGAACATCTCTTCGCAGTCCTGCGGGACGTCGTTTTCATTTCCAACGAAATCATTGCGAGCGGCCGTTTTGATCTGAGCGATTCCGCGTCAATCACCAACGCTGTGTTCCATGTGCTGCGCAATGCGCGCGTCCTCGACCATAAGTCACGCCCCAACCTCGTCGTATGTTGGGGTGGTCACTCGATCGGCACGGAGGAGTACAAGTACACCAAGAAAGTGGGGTACGAGATGGGTCTGCGTGGCCTGGACGTCTGCACAGGCTGTGGGCCGGGAGCCATGAAAGGTCCGATGAAGGGCGCGACCATCGGACACGCCAAGCAGCGTATCGAGCACGGCCGGTATATCGGTGTTACAGAGCCCGGCATCATCGCCGCCGAGCCCCCGAACCCCATCGTCAATCAGCTGGTGATCCTGCCCGACATCGAAAAACGCCTCGAGGCATTCGTGCGCCTCGCGCACGGCATAGTTGTTTTCCCCGGTGGGGCGGGCACGGCAGAGGAAATTCTGTACCTGGTCGGCATGCTGCTCGATCCTGCCAATCGCGAGCAGCCCTTTCCCGTCGTATTCACGGGACCCAGGGAAAGCGCCGTGTATTTCGATCACATCATGAGTTTCGTCGGCGCGACGCTCGGACAGGAAGCCGTGCGCCGTTTCACCGTCATCATCGATGATCCGGCTGAAGTTGCCCGGCACATGGTGCGCGGCATGGCGGACGTCCGCGAATTCCGCCGGCATCACAACGATTCATACAACTTCAACTGGCTGTTGTCAGTGCGGCCGGATTTCCAACAGCCGTTCGAGGTAACCCACGAGTCGATGCGGGCCCTGGAACTCGACCGCGCGCAACCGCCGCATCAACTGGCTGCCAATCTGCGCCGTGCGTTTTCCGGCATCGTGACTGGCAACGTAAAGGAATCGGGCATCAAGGCCATCGAGCGCTACGGCCCCTACGAGCTGGCCGGTGATCCCACCATCATGAAGCTGCTCGATGAGTTGCTTGCGGCTTTTGTCGCACAACGCCGTATGAAGTTGCCCGGCAGCACGTACAGGCCTGTATACCGCCTGGTTGCGTGACATAACGTTGCGCACAGTTCGCACTCGGAAGCATTAACGCGAGAGGCGCGTCCCAGCGTATGCGGGCTGCGACATGCGTGTGAACCAGTTCCTGCGGAGCTTCCAGCTACGACGTACTCTGCTGGAAATCTTCATGGAGCATGTATGAGCTCATCAGACAGGGGTAGAGGAGACCGCACCGCACGTCCGGACGTCGCTCCTCCTCCTGCGGCAACACCCGGTCCCGCGGATGCCGCAGACCCGTATGCAAACTGGCTGGATCGCATGCAACGCGCCCGTGCGCGTCACGCGGCGATCACGAAGAACCTGTATACGTGGTCCAACTACAAGAACTGGGCGGACCGCATGCGGGATTCATTCGAAGACGAACCCGCAGCCAAGCCAGACAGCAACAACGGCGCCCCAAAGCCGCCTACGCCCAAACGCTGAGGGATGCGCTGATCCTCAGGCGCTGACAATGGCCGCAGTCGGCGGCCCATGTGCCGACTCGCGCGCAGCTGTGGGTTTATCGAGCCACTGAATGAGCGGTTCCCATTGCTCTACATCTTCCCGCGCGATGTAGCTCTTCATCTCGTGCACGCCCACGCCCAGCTCCGCAGCTCGCGCATAGTTCTGCGAGTCACGGATCGTTGCGACTATCGGAATACCCAGCGTCTGCAGGAAGCGGATCAACGCCTGGTAGGTAAGCGTGTTGCGCCGAATGCGGTTCGCCACGACTCCAATGCGGTCATCCTCGCGCCGGATCTTCGCTACCAGCAACAGGTCGCGGATGGTACGCGAGCATGTATGGATGTCTATGTCCGAAGGCAGCACGGGCACGACGATCTTATGTGCATCCCGGGTCACCTCGGGGAACTGCTTGGAGTCGACGGCCGCAGGTGTATCGACGATTACGTGAGTGGAGTCATCCGGCACGCGCAGCTGGAATGCCCGAGTGGTCCGGTTGTCCTTCTCGAATGCAGCAATCACGTGAATCGGTGCCTGGGTTGGCTGACGTTTCTTGACCCAGCGCAGCGAAGAGCCCTGGGGATCGAAATCCATGAGGACAGGCTTCTGCTGGCGCGAGGCGAAGTAGCCTGCCAGGTTGATTGCGATGGTCGTCTTGCCGGAACCCCCTTTGGGATTCAGGACGACGATGCGCTTCATGGTGACCTTGTTGTCAGGTACTGACCTGATTCGGTTCAAGCGTACGCAGGCGCGGATGGGCGCGCAAGGCGAGCGCGTCGGAGCATGCGATGACTGTGAGTTCGCGCACGCCAACTGTCACACACGATCCGTACTCTTTCCCAATGGAATTTCTACTCCTCTGGTGGGACGACCTGGACGATCTCACCCACGCATGTCGCCACCTCGCGACTTCGGCTCTCGCCGAAGTGGCTGCCGCTTCGGCACCGCTCGTCACTGGCCTGTCGGCCGTGGGTGCCTGGCTCCTGCTGCGTCTCCAAGCCTGAGGCCAGCGGCCGCCTGAGGCGGCCCAGCGGCGGCAGTTCCGGGCCTGCGCGCGCCGGACCCCTTGAATTTTCCGTGGGGATTCCCAAGATCGCTCGCTTGCACGCCACAGGCGCACGGGGACGCAAGCATGTCGACCACAGAAACGACCTCCTCAGAAAAACAGACGTTGGGTTTTCAGGCGGAAGTCCGCGATCTGTTGAAGCTGATGATCCATTCCCTGTACAGCCACAGGGAAATTTTCCTGCGCGAGCTCATCTCCAACGCGTCGGATGCCAATGACCGGCTGCGTTTTGCAGCTATTGCAGACCCTGCGCTGCTGGCGGAAGACCGCGATCTGGAGATACGCGTGGATGCTGATGCCAAGAATGGCACCATCACCATCCGCGACAACGGCATCGGGATGACGCGCGAGGAGGCCATTGCGAACCTTGGCACCATCGCTCGTTCGGGTACTGCTGAGTTCTTCCGTTCTTTGTCCGGCGACCAGCAAAAGGACTCGGCTCTGATCGGGCAGTTCGGCGTCGGCTTCTACTCTGCGTTCATCGTGGCCGAACGGGTCGAAGTCATTTCACGCAAGGCAGGCGCTTCCGAGTCCGGCGTCCGCTGGGAATCGAGCGCCGATGGCGATTTCACGGTCGAGACCATCGCACGCGCGGAGCGCGGAACCACGGTCACGCTGCACCTCAAGGCCGATGCCAAAGAATTTGCGGACCCTTATCGCGTCAGATCGCTCATTCGCCGCTATTCGGATCACATCGGCTTCCCCGTTCGCATGCGCAAGGAGGGCGAAGCATCTCTGGAGTACGAGCTCGTCAACGAGGCAAAGGCGTTGTGGACGGTGCCTCGGACCGAGGTCAAGGACGAGGAATACAAGCAGTTCTATCAGCACATCGCGCACGACTACGCGGATCCGCTCGCGTGGAGCCACAACAAAGTAGAAGGCAAGCGCGAGTACACGAGCCTCCTTTACATACCCGGCCGCGCACCATTCGATCTGTGGCAGCGGGACGCTGCGCGCGGCTTGAAGCTCTATGTGCGGCGCGTGTTCATCATGGACGATGCGGAACAGTTCCTGCCGCAGTATCTGCGCTTCGTAAAGGGAATCGTTGACTCGAGCGACCTGCCGCTCAACGTGTCCCGCGAGCTTCTACAACAGGATCCGGAAGTCGACGCGATCCGAAGTGGTCTCACCAAGCGCGTGCTGGATATGCTGGCCAGGCTGATGAAGGACGACGCCGGGAAATACGCGGCGTTCTGGAAGGAATTCGGTGCAGTCCTGAAGGAAGGACTCGCGCAGGACACAGCCAACAAGGATCGCATCCTGCCATTGCTGCGCTTCGCCAGCACGCACGAAGCTGGAAACGAGCCCACTACGAGCCTCGCACAGTACGTCGAGCGGATGAAGCCCGGCCAGGAACGGATCTACTATCTCATCGCCGAGAGTGTCGCGGCGGCTCGCTCCAGTCCCTACATCGAACAGCTCAGCGAGCGCGGACTCGAAGTCCTCCTCTTGTCCGAACGTATCGACGAATGGGTGATGGGACAGCTCGATGAGTTCGAAGGCAAGAAGTTCAAGGACGCTGCCCGCGGCGACCTGGAGCTCGGAAGCCTGGAAAACGAGGCGGACAAGAAGGAACGCGAGGAGGCGCTGAAGGAGAACAAGGGCCTCTTGAAGCGAGTGAAGGATGCGTTGGGTGATCGCGTGCAGGAAGTGCGTACGAGCGTGCGGTTGCGCGAATCTCCTGCGTGCCTGGTGCTCGGAGAGCATGATCTGGGCGCAAGCATGCGGCGCATTCTCTCGGCTGCAGGGCAGAAAGTGCCCGAGTCGAAGCCTGTGCTCGAGATCAACACGGGCCATGCCATAGTGAAATATCTCGACAGCGTCACCGATGCCGGGCAGTTCAACGAGCTGGCTCAGCTTCTGTACGATCAGGCCTCGCTCGCTGAAGGCGGCCAATTGCCCAACCCGGCCGACTACGTGCAGCGGCTCAACCGACTGCTCGTGCGACTCGCGGGCGTCTCTGACACCGCCGCAGGTGCCTCCTCATGAGCGCGCCTGCACCGACGACTCTGGGGATAACAGACGTTAAGACGGGCCAGGGTCCTGCGATCACGGTGGGCCAGACTGCTGTCGTTCACTACACAGGCTGGCTGTATTCTGAGAGCGCTCCGGATCACAAGGGCAAGAAGTTCGACAGCTCGCGCGACCGCAACGATCCGTTCAGCTTCGAGGTGGGGGCAAGCGAAGTGATTGGCGGTTGGGACCAGGGCGTGCTCGGAATGCAGGCAGGCGGTCAACGCCGGCTCGTGATTCCACCAGCGCTCGGTTACGGTGCCCGCGGCGCCGGCGGCGTAATTCCCCCGAACGCCACGCTGCTGTTCGACATCGAGCTGCTGTCGATCAAGTAGTCGCGCTCGGCTGCCATAGACCAGATAAAACGAAACCCGGCAAGGAGGAGCTCCTGGCCGGGTTCAGTGCGTCTTCACAGTCGAAGCGCTAAGAGACTACCCCGTCTTGGGCTAGTTGTTCACCATCGCCTTCAGGCTCTTCAAGGGCAGCACGCGCACCTTCTTGCTCGCGGGCTTCGCCTTGAACGTCATCTTCTCACCCGTGAACGGATTGACGCCTTCACGCGCCTTCGTTGCGGGCTTCTTCACGACCTTCAACTTCATCAAGCCGGGCATCGTGAACAGACCATTGCCACGCAGGCTCTTCTTGATCACGCCGCCGAGGGAATCGAACACGGATGAAACCTGCTTGCGTGACAGGCTCGTGTCCTTGGAGATCTGCGTCAGAACCTCCGACTTGGTCGGTGCGCCACCTTTTTTCGCCATTTTTCGCTACTCCTCGAATAGTGTCAGTAAGCGCGGTGTCGCCCGCGCAGTGCTAATCGCCGCGAAAAATAGCACACCAGCAAGCTTTCGCAAGTATTTTTTCGTCTGCAGTTGATTCGCAAATGCCTTTTTTTTCAGTGTTTGCGCCACCAAGGTCGCAGCGGCGCGACGTGCCGGCGCGCATTGGACGCGTACGAGCCGTGTGCGCAGCGTGGCTTGGAGGCTTCGATTTGCGATGCGGAGTCACGGCTAAGCGCGTGTTTCGTAACAGCACTTTGCACCTTTGGCGCATTTCCGGGTCGTTCAGGCGGTGCTGTAAATCAGGCTGTTTGGCGCTGTTTCGGTTGCGCTGCGTCTGGGACGTTCGCCGCAGCCGGCGAGGTCCAACAACGGAGTGACAGAGCCGTTGGATCCGCGAGCCGCCGCCGGCAGCTAGTAGGGCAGGCCGGGTAACAGCAGCAGGGTGGCCTTGATGATGATGATGGCCCAGAGCGGCGAGAAATCGATACCCGCGATCGGCGGAATCAGGCGCCGGAACGGCCGGAGCACCGGCTCGCACACGCTCGCAAGCACCGATTGCAGCGGTGAATAGCCACCTGGAGCAATCAGGCTGAGCAATGCATACAGGATGATTCCGTAAAAATAGGTGCTCAGCAGGGCAATCACCAGCTCGAGCGCAATGCTCCGCACCCACAGCTCGAGTCCCGGCGTTCCATAGACTGTGAGCGCGAACAGAATTCCGACCTTGATGATTGCGATGAGCACAACAGCGACCACCGAGGCCGTGTCGACTTTCCCGACCGGCGGCAATACGCGGCGCAGGGGCAGAATCAAGGGATTGGTCAGCCGCACGATGGCCTGCGCAATCGGGTTCCGAAAGTCGGCGCGCGCCCACTGCAACAAAAGTCGTGCCAATACGACGAACAAAGCCAGCGACAGCAGCGTGTCGACGATGAAAACGAGCGCGCTCATGTAATTTCCACGGGGCGTTGAATCAAGTGAGTCACTGGGCGCCGAATTGCGCGGCGAGCTCGCGGCTGCGGCGCATCGCAGCCTCGAGGGCGCGAGCGACGCTGCCGCGCAGGTCCGCAGCCTCGAAGGCTTTGACCGCCGCTTCGGTCGTTCCACCTTTGGAAGTCACTTCCGCCCGCATGCGGGCCAGGTCACCATCACCGGAGTGAGCGAGTTGGCCTGCACCGTGCAGAGTCGCGATCGCAAGGCGCCGCGCGGCCTCCGGGGCGAGCCCGAGATCAATGGCGCCCTGCGTCAGCAACTCCGCCAGCAGAAAGAAATAGGCCGGTCCGCTGCCCGACAAGGCCGTCACCACGTCGAGGTCATCTTCGGCGGCGACCCATATAACTTCACCTACCGCCTGCATGACTCGCTCGGCGACTTCGCGATGCTCGGCGGCAACGCTCGCAGGCGCGAACAGGCCGGTTGCACCGGCACCCACCAACGCGGGCCTGTTAGGCATCGCGCGGACCACCGGAACACCGGCGCCGCACCAGCTTTCGAGTGCTGCGAGGCGGATACCGGCCGCAATCGATATAACTACCGGGCGAGCCCGCAGTAACGCGGGTCGGAGCGGGGCCAGGACGGCGCCCGCCATCTGCGGCTTTACGGCCACGACAATGACTGACGCCGGCTCGACCGCAGCGGCATTGTCAGCCGTCGACTGAACGCCGAAGTCAGCCGACAGAGCCTCGCGTGCGGCTGGGGAACTCTCCCCGACCGTGATGTGTTCCGGTCGAGTTCCGCGGCGGAGCATTCCACCGATGAGGGCGCGACCCATGTTGCCGCCGCCGAGGATTGCCAGGTGCTTGTTGCTCATTCGCGTCGATTGTATCGGGTTACTGCGGTTGCGCGTGCTACGTCTGCGTCGCACCCGTTGCAGCCGGTCTGCTACCGAAGAGTGCAGTTCCGACACGCACGAGCGTCGCGCCTTCGAGAATCGCGGACTCGAAATCCCCGCTCATTCCCATCGACAGCGTGTCGAGCTTCGCCCCTGCAGCATTCAGTGCTTCGAGCAGGCGGCGCGTGCTGGCAAACCAGTGTCGCGTGGGATCATCCTGGTCAGGTGGGATGCACATCAGCCCGCGCAGCTTCAATCTTGGCAACGCGGCTACCGCTGTGGCCAGAGCAGGCAATTCCGCGGTGGTGACGCCTCCCTTGGAGGCCTCGCCCGCGATGTTCACCTGCAGGCACACATTCAACGGTGGGGCATGGAACGGACGCTGCTCCGAAAGCCGTTCGGCGATCTTCAGGCGATCCACACCATGGACCCAGTCAAAAGAGGCTGCTACGGGCCGCGTCTTGTTCGCCTGCAGGCGACCGATGAAATGCCAGGTCAGGGACAGGTCGCGCAAGGCCTCCATCTTGTCCAGGGCTTCCTGCAGGTAACTTTCACCGAAGTCCCGCACTCCCAGTTGGGCTACCGCGCGCACCTTGTTGGCCGGCTGCGCCTTGCTCACTGCCAGGAGTGTGACCGAGTCGACGCTCCGCATCGCAGCTTGGGCGGCTGAACTGATGCGATTGCGGACGATTCGCACCTGCTCCGGCAAATTCTGCGGACCCATTAACATATTGGATATGGAACCCCTCCGTTATACTCGCGCTGCGCTCAGATGCAGGTTTCGCGCGCTACCTTCCGCCTGTCCTGCCTCGAGTATCCGTCGCTCTAGGAGCTTCCATGGCTGTCGACATCGCGCAACTCTTGGCATTCGCCGTCAAGAACAATGCGTCCGATCTGCACTTGTCCGCCGGCGTTCCGCCCATGATCCGCGTCGATGGCGACATGAAGCGCATCAACATGCCCGCGCTGGCGCACAAAGAAGTGCACAGCATGGTCTATGACATCATGAACGACAAGCAACGCAAGGCCTACGAGGAGTTCTTCGAGACTGATTTTTCGTTCGAAATTCCCAAGCTGGCACGCTTCCGCGTCAACGCCTTCAACCAGAACCGCGGCGCTGGTGCGGTGTTCCGCAACATTCCCTCCGTCATCATGTCCCTGGACGATCTGCAGTCACCTAAGATCTTCCGCGACCTGTGCATGTTGCCCGGGGACTGGTGCTGGTGACGGGCCCTACGGGCTCGGGCAAGTCCACGACCCTGGCCGGCATGGTCAACCACTGCAACGACAATCGGCCCGACCACATCATCACGATTGAAGACCCGATCGAGTTCGTGCACGAGTCCAAGCGCTGCCTGGTGAACCAGCGTGAAGTACATCGTGACACCCTCGGCTTCACCGAGGCTTTGCGATCGGCATTGCGCGAAGATCCCGACGTCGTACTGGTCGGCGAAATGCGCGATCTCGAGACCATCCGCCTGGCCCTCACTGCCGCGGAAACCGGCCACCTCGTGTTCGGCACTCTGCACACGAGCTCGGCTGCCAAGACCATCGACCATATCGTCGACGTGTTCCCCGCGGCCGAAAAAGACATGGTGCGCTCGATGTTGTCCGAATCATTGCGCGCCGTCATTTCCCAGACCCTCTTGAAGAAGACCGGCGGCGGCCGCGTGGCCGCGCACGAGATCATGATCGGCACGCCGGCCATCAGGAACCTGATCCGCGAGGGCAAGATCGCCCAGATGTATTCATCCATCCAGACCGGCCAGGCCCAGGGAATGCAGACCCTCGACCAGTGCCTCACGGAGTTGATGGGCAAGGGCCTCATTACCAAGGAAGAAGCACGCTACAAGGCTCAAAACAAAGACGCGTTGTAAACCGCTCGACTGCGGGAGACTACTTTGGATCGTGATCAAGCCATCAAGCTCATGCAGGACCTCCTGCGCCGCGTAACCGAGAAGAAAGCCTCTGACCTGTTCGTCACCGCAGGGTTCCCGCCCGCGATCAAGCTCGATGGCGAAATCCGGCCGCAGAGCGAGCGTGCCCTGACACCGGAACAGTCTGCGACCCTGGTCCGCGCGATCATGAACGACCGGCAGACCAAGGAATTCGACGCCTCGAAAGAGTGCAACTTCGCCATTGCGCCGCCCGGCATCGGCCGCTTCCGTGTCAGCGCATTCGTCCAACAGGGCGCCGTCGGCTGTGTCATCCGCCTGATCAACGCCAAGATTCCCAGTTTCGAAGAGCTCGACCTGCCGCCCATCCTCAAGGAAGTCGTGCTCTCGAAGCGCGGCCTCGTGATTCTCGTGGGCGGCACGGGCTCGGGCAAGTCAACCTCGCTCGCAGCGATGGTGGGCTACCGCAACGAGAAGACTCGCGGCCACATCGTCACGATCGAAGATCCCATCGAGTACGTCCATCAGCACAAGGGTTGTGTCATCACGCACCGCGAGGTGGGAGTGGACACGGACTCGTGGCATACCGCTCTCAAGAACACGCTGCGACAGGCACCCGATGTCATCCTGATCGGCGAAGTCCGTGACCGCGAGACGATGGAATACGCCATCCAGTTCGCCGAGACAGGCCACCTCGTGCTGGCCACTCTGCACGCGAACAGCGCCAACCAGGCCCTCGACCGCGTCATCAACTTCTTCCCCGACGAGCGGCGCGAGCAGCTCCTGATGGATATGTCGCTGAACGTGCGGGCCTTGATTTCGCAGCGGCTCATTCCCCGCGAGTCCGGCGCAGGCCGGATTGCAGCGATGGAAATCATGCTCAACTCGCCGCTCATCCAGGACCTGATCTTCAAAGGCGAGGTGGCGAAAATCAAAGAGGTCATGTCGCGCTCCACCCGGCTCGGCATGAAGACCTTCGATCAGTCGCTGTTCGAGCTGTACGAAACGGGCTTCATCTCCTACGAGGATGCCCTGCGCAACGCGGATTCCAAGAACGAGCTGCGGCTGCGAATCAAGCTCGAGAGCAAGCGCGAGTCCAAGGCCATCGACGATGGCGGCGCGCTGCAGATTGTCGAAGAAGATGCTGGCCGATCATTGTAGAGCGCCCTAAACGATGGAATCCAACACCGCGCCGGTGAAAGACAAGGCGCCGGCGAAAGCGGCGGTCGATGCGACACTGGCCACCACGGGCCCGCAGCCCGCGCTGGCACCCGCTGACAGCTTCAACGCCGGCGGTCATCCGACCCTCAACACGAAGCCGCTGTTCAAACTCATGGTGGAGAAGAAGGCCTCCGACCTCTTCTTCACCTCCAACGCCCCCATCAAGATCAAGATCGAGGGGCAGATCCTGCCGGTCAACAAGCAGGTGCTGACACCCGAGACCGTACGGCAGACGGCGTTCGCGCTGATGAGTCCGGAGCAGCGCGAGCACTTCGTGCACGAGTTCGAGCTCGATTTCGCGATCTCAGAGCCGGGCCTCGGCCGTTTCCGCGTGAACGTGTTCATGCAGCGCGGCTTTCCCGCGATGGTGCTTCGGTATATCACCGCTGACATGCCGCGCATGGAATCTCTCGGGCTGCCGGACATCATGACCGACCTGGTGCTGATGAAGCGTGGCCTCATCCTGATGGTGGGCGCTACCGGCTCCGGCAAGTCAACCTCGCTCGCGGCAATGATCAACTACCGCAACGAGAACGCTTCCGACCACATCGTCACCATCGAGGACCCGATCGAGTTCCTGCACACCAACAAGCGCTCGATCGTGAATCAGCGCGAGGTGGGTATCGATACGAAGTCCTACTCCCGTGCGCTTCGCGGAGTGGTGCGTGCGGCGCCCGACGTCATTCTGATCGGCGAGATCCGCGACCGCGAGAGCATGGAAGCGGCGATCAACCTCGCAGGCACGGGGCACCTCGTGCTCGCGACCCTCCACGCCAACAACTGCGCGGAGTCCCTGGATCGCATCA
>JAQGOF010000030.1 GCA_028293745.1 Gammaproteobacteria bacterium
TGCCGTAGACCAGGATGAAGCTCGCACCGGTGATGGGCCAGCTCGCAGCCCCCGCCTGGTCCGTCAGGATCAGGTAGTAGCCCGGAGCGTGCGACCAGTCGGCGTTGGAGGCTGCGGCCTGGAACGATTCGGCGCTCGGGGCGACGGCCTTGCCGCTCTTGTTGATCAGCTTCGCGTACGCCATGTTGTTTTGCTTGGCGTAGGCGTATTCAACATAACCAATGGCCCCGTCGGTCTGGGTGGTCATGTTGGCCACGCCCTCGTTGCCCTTGGCACCGATGCCGACCGGCCACTGCACCGAGGCGTTGGCACCGATCGATTCCTTGAACTTCGGGCTGGACTTGGACAGATAGTCGGTGAACAGGAAGTTGGTGCCAGAACCGTCCGAGCGCTGCACCGGCGCGATGGCGGTGTCCGGAAGCGTCACTTTCGGGTTGAGCTTCCTGATCTTCGGATCATTCCACTTGGTGATCTCGCCCATGTAGATGCTGGCGACCGTGGCGCCATCCAGTGTCAGGTCGCCGCCCTTGACGCCCTTGACGTTCACGACCGGCACGACGCCGCCGATGATCATCGGAAACTGCACGAGACCCGACTCCTTCAACTCAGCGGGCTCCAGCGGCTTGTCGGAGGCACCGAAGGTGACGGTCTTGGCCTTGATCTGCTTGATGCCACCGCCCGAGCCGATGGACTGGTAGTTGAGACCGACGCCGGTCTGGGTCTTATAGGCATCCGCCCACTTGGAATACACAGGGTATGGGAACGTAGCGCCGGCACCCGAGATGTCCGTCGCCTGCGCGGTCACGGCCAAGGACAGCGCTGCCGCTGCTGCCAGCCCTCGTCTCACGCTGAAAAAGTTCATGAATCGAATCCTCCTCATTTGTGGAATTCTTCCGGGCGCTAAGCTGCGTCCCTCGGCGCAGCGAAAGCATCGCGCACCGCAGGAGCGCATTACATGACCGGAATGTGACGGTTTAATGACAGGGCTGGCCGGCCGGGCCAGGCGCCTCCCGATAAACGGCTTGCCGCGGGACAGTGCTGGGCCGTATAAACGCGGGCCTGCAAACGCCACCGTCCCCTGCGCATCAGGACTCGCACGCTACATGTCCCAAACCCTTGAGCTCACTCGCAATCTGATGGCACGCCGCTCGGTGACTCCGGCCGACGAAGGGTGCCAGGAGGTCATGATGGCCCGGCTGATAGCCGCCGGGTTCCACGTCGAGCCGCTGCGCTATGGCAGCGTCGAGAATTTCTGGGCCAAGCGGGGGAACGGCGGCCCCGTGCTCTGCTTTGCGGGTCATACAGATGTCGTTCCGACTGGTCCGTTGGAAGAGTGGAAAACCGACCCATTTGTTCCCAGCGTGCGCGACGGCAGGCTGTACGGCCGGGGTGCGGCCGATATGAAGAGTGGCCTCGCGGCGATGGTGACCGCGTCTGAGGAATTCGTCGCGGCCCATCCTGCTCACAAGGGATCGATCGCGTTCCTGATCACGAGTGACGAGGAAGGTCCGTCGGTAGATGGAACCAAGCGTGTCGTAGAGACACTCGCGGCCCGCAAGGAACGAATCGACTGGTGCGTCGTGGGTGAGCCCTCCAGCGAAACCAGAATCGGTGACACGATCAAAGTGGGCCGCCGCGGATCCTTCAGCGGGCGGCTGACCGTCCACGGTGTGCAGGGCCACGTGGCCTATCCGCAGCTCGCGGAGAACCCGGTGCATACGCTGGCTCCGGCATTGGCCGAGCTCACCAGCCGCGTATGGGATCAGGGCACCGAGCATTTCCAGCCCACGACGTTCCAGGTATCCAACCTCAACGCGGGCACCGGTGCTCCCAACGTGATCCCCGGCGAGCTCAAGGCGCGATTCAACCTGCGCTACTCGCCCGTTCAGACCCAGGAACGGCTCAAGGAGACAGTGGAAGGCATCCTGCGCAAGCACGGCGTGCGCTACACGATCGAGTGGTACGTGTCCGGCGAGCCCTTCTACACGGCGCCTGGCGCGCTATCCGATGCCGTGGGGACTGCGATTCAGCAGGTGACAGGCATGCGGCCCAAGCTGTCGACGGGCGGAGGCACTTCGGACGGACGGTTCATTGCGCCGCTGGGCGCTCAGGTGGTGGAACTGGGTGTCGTGAATGCCACGATTCACAAGGTCAATGAATCGGTGCAGGTGGAGGAGATCGATCAGCTCCACCGGATGTACTTCAACGTGTTGCGAAATCTGCTGACCTAGTCTTGCGCAGCCGGGTGTTGATCAGGACACCCACGGCGCCCAGGACCAGGGCCCAGATCAGCACCCATGCCGGCATCGCAAGGCCGAGGAACTTCCAGTTGACCTGGCTGCATTCGCCACTGCCGGTCAACACCTTGCGGATCACCTCGGTGACCGGCGTGAATTGCAACAGGACATCGAGCGGCGCACCGCAGGCGGGAATCGTGCCTGGCGGCAGACTCTGAACGTACAGGTGGCGTATCGCGACCCCGGCCGTGGCAAGGGATGCCAGCCCTATCAACACGGCATAGACGGACGCGCCCCACCCCCGCGGGCTGTGAAGCCCTGCGATCAGGAAGACCACGCCCAAGGCGGCGATACCGATGCGCTGAAAGATACACAGTGGACACGGCTCGAGCCCGAGCTTGTACTGCGTGTAGTACGCGTACCCAAGGAGCGCAACGCAAGCAATGAAGCCTGCGAAATTCAGCAGTCTGCGATTCGTCGACACGCTGCGGATCGTACTTGACCGAAGCCTTTATCGCATCAGGAACTTGCAGGCTTTACGCCGCCACCGACGGTAGTGGCGGGTCGCTGCTCCCTGAGCTCACGCTCGACGTCGTCCAATGACGTGTGACGGATGTCCTTTCCGTGGACCATATAAATGACGTATTCGCTGATGTTCTTGGCGTGGTCGCCTATACGCTCGAGCGCACGTACCACCCACATCACATCCAACGCGCGGCGAATGGTGCGCGGATCTTCCATCATGAAGGTGATGGCCTGCCGTTGAATGGACTCGTACTCTTCATCGACGAGTCTATCCTGACGCGCGACTCGCAAAGCCGATTCGACATCCATCCGCGCGAACGCGTCCAACGCGTCGTGCACCATCTCTGATACCACGCGACCAAGATGCTTGATCTCGCGATACTTGTCCGCGGGGCGCTCCATCGTTGCAAGGCGCGAAGCGATGTAGCCAATCTTTTCGCCCTCGTCGCCAATTCGCTCGAGGTCGGTAATCGTCTTGATGATCGCGACAATGACGCGCAGATCGCCGGCAGCGGGTGAGCGGGTCGCGAGGATGCGGCTGCATTCCTCGTCAATGGAGACTTCCATGTTGTTGACCTGGTAGTCGTCCATGGCGACGGATTCGCCCAGCGTGCTGTCGCCTTCGACGAGCGCCGTCACGGCCTTGTGAAGCTGTTGCTCCACGAAGCCGCCCATCCCGAGCACCTTGCTGCGAACCCGTTCCAGGTCTTCGTTGAAGCGGCGCGAGATGTGGTGACTGAGATCCGCTGTTTCCATCAGTTGGCGTCTCCGGCGCTCGGCTGACTACGAGCGCCATTGCTGGCGATCATAGCTGAACCTGGAGCGGGCAGCGCTGCGCGTGCGCCGGCGGGAATCGGCTCGAGCCCTTCGAGGAACTGCTCGGTGGCCGCATCCCAGGTGAAGGCCTTGGCACGCTCTGCACAGACCTGCCGGTCCAGCAGCAAAGCAGAACGTATAGCAGCCGCGAGATCTTCATTCAGGACGCCCGTCACACCCGGCTCGATCACATCGATGGGTCCGGGGACGGGGAACGCCGCAACGGGTACGCCGCAGGCAAGAGCCTCGATCATGGCGAGCCCGAAGGTATCGGTCAGACTCGGGAAGACGAACACGTCGGCGGCGCTCAGCATGGCTGCCAGCTCGTCACCGAACCGATAGCCGATGAACAGCGCCTCGGGATGACGCTCGCTGAGAGCGGCCCGCGCAGGCCCGTTGCCGATAATCAACTTGGTGCCCGGCAGCTGCAGACGCAGAAAGGCGTCGATGTTCTTCTCGACCGCCACCCGCCCCAGGTAGGCCATGATGGGCCGCGGCAGGCCCGCGAGCTCTGCCGGAAGCGGCGTGTTCAGCGGCCGGAACAGCTCCAGATCTACGCCGCGCCGCCACTGGTGCAAGTGCGGGAAGCCCTTGGACGTGAGCTGCGAGCGCAGGCTGTTGCTACTCACGAAAGTCCGTGCCGCGGCACCGTGGAACCTGCGCAGCCACGCGTAACTGACGCTGAGTGGAATCGGCCACCGGGCGTTCAGATATTCGGGATAACGGGTGTGATATGAGGTCGTGAACGGCAGCCCATGCCGGCGGCAATACCGGCGCATCGACGCGCCGATGGGCCCCTCGGTCGCAATGTGTATCGCGTGGGGGCGGAATGATTTGATCTCGCGCGCGATATGAAATCCGGGCGCAATGGCCAGGCGGATCTCGGGGTAGCTCGGTGCGGGGATGCTGACCAGGCCTTGCGGGGAGATGACCCGGGCTTCATGGCCCAGTTGGCCGAGTGTCTCGATCGTCGCCTTCAATGTTGTCACGACGCCGTTGGTTTGAGGCTCCCACGCATCGGTCGCAATCGTGATCTTCAAGCGGCATCCGCGACCAGCTGCGTCGTCGGGCGGCGCGCCGGATACCGACCATTTGGCCACCGCAGCAATTGCAGCTCGCCGTCCAGGGTTTCGATCAGTGCTGAACAGGATTCGACCCAGTCGCCAGTGTTGCAGTAGACAGTACCATCGATCTGGCGCAAGTTGGCGCGGTGTATGTGCCCGCAGACAATTCCATCGTAGCCCTCCGCCCGCGCGTGGCTCGTGGCCACCTCCTCGAAGCGCTCAATGTACCGGAGGCTGGTGCCGATGCCGAGCTTGATCCGCTCGACGAATGGCCAGTAGGGCTTGCCCATTCGGCTTCGCAGGTTGTTTACGCCGTGGCTCAAAGCGACGACGACGTAGTACAGAGCATCGCCCAGCCGGGTAAGCCAGGGGGCGCAAGTAACGATCCCGTCGAACCGGTCGCCGTGGGTGACCAGCAGCCGCTTGCCCAGTGCCGTCCTGTGCACCCATTCCCGATGCACTTCGAGCTGGCCGTTGAGCACTTCGGCAAACATCGCGAGGCTCGCGTCGTGGTTGCCGGGAATGTAGATGAGGCGGGCACCGGAGCGTCGCTTGGCCAGCAGTGCCCGCACGACGTTAGTGTGCTCGACGGTCCAGAATAAGCGCTGACCGAGGCTCAGGGCGTCGATGATGTCGCCGACCAGCACAATGCTGTCGGCATCGATCCCCTTGAGGAATTCGGACAACTCGCGTACCCGCGCGTGCTTGTAGCCGAGATGGATATCCGACAGAAACAGCGTGCGAACTTTGACAGGTCGTCGTAAATGGCCGGTCGTCATGTGCCAAGGGTCGTTAAACGGTGTGTCGGTGAGATGACAGCCCGGCGAAGTATTTTTTACGGGGGCGCCTAGCCGTAACAGGGGCTTGCGGCCAACTCTTAAACTTCTGCCGCCTGTGGAACCCGCGCCAGCTGCACGCGGCTGAGCGGAAAATGACAGATGAACTCGCTGCCGCTGCCGAGCGTGCTTTGAATCTCGAGCTCGGCTCCGTGGCGCTGCAATACATGTTTGACAATAGCGAGGCCCAGACCTGAGCCGCCGGTAGAGCGCGAACGGCCGGCGTCGACCCGGTAGAAGCGCTCCGTCAGGCGGGGGATGTGCTCCGGGGGAACGCCCATGCCGGTATCGGTCACGGAGAAATGGCCGCCCTCGTCGTCGACCCACCACCGCATTTCGATCGAGCCCTCGGCTGGTGTGTACTTCGCAGCGTTATCTACAAGGTTTGAGAACGCGGAATGTATTTCCGGCTCATCGCCCAAGAGTTGAGCGTCACTGTCGATGCGGATGCGGATATCCCGGGGATGCACGGGCCGCGCGACCACGTCTTTGCGGAGCATGGAGAGCAGCGCCGGGATGTCGATCGGCTCGCCGCCAAGCATTTCGTCCGTCTCCTCGAGCCGCGACAATTCCAGGAGGTCGCGGATGATGGTGGTCATCCGCTCAGCCTGGCGACGCATTTCCGTCACGGGCCCTTGCAGGTCGCGATCGAGGGCGGGATCCTGACTCAATGTCTCCAGGTAGCCGGAGATCACGGTGAGCGGCGAGCGCAGCTCGTGGGACGCATTGGCCACGAAGTCCTTTCGCATCGCCTCGAGCCTCATCTGGCGCGAGACATCGCTCACGAGCAGCAGCTGCTGGCCTTCGCCATAAGGGACCATCTGCAAAGACAGGTAGCAGTCCTCGCCCATCGTGGTCCTGATCACGATCGGACTGGCGAAATTGCCGATCTCCAGGTAGCGCGCAAACTGTGGCGAGCGCAGCAGATTCTCGATGCGCAGACCGAGGTCGGCCGTGCGGCGCAGGTCGAGCAGCCGCGCGGCCATTCGGTTGAACCACATGATTTCGCGCTGCGCGTTGAGAATCACAACACCGTTCGGCAGCGCCGCAGTCGAGCGCTGCAGTTGCCGCATGAGCTGCACGAAGCGCTGTTTGTGGAACCGCTTGCGACGGTGCAAGCGCACGATCTGGGCGATGATCTCTCCAAAGACACCGCCCACGTCGGGGGGATCGGCGAAGCTGCGATGACGCAGCCACCATTCAAGCCGGAAGAGATTGGACAGCTGCCAACCCAGATGCAGCGCCAGCGCCACCCCGAGGCCGACCCAGACGTTTCCGAAGAGCCAGCCTACAAGCAGGCCGCTCATCACCGTCGCGAGCATTCGACCCGCTGCGAACCACCACGCCTGTGTCGCTGGCTGCATGTGAAAGACTAGACCGTCCGTTGGACCGTGTCTGACAGGCCCTACACGGTTCTCGCTGAGAATCGGTACCCAGATCCTCTAACCGTCTGTACGAACCGATCGTACCCGAATTCTTCGAGCGCCTTGCGCAGACGTCGGATGTGCACGTCGATGGTGCGCTCTTCCACGTAAACGTTGCCGCCCCAGATCCGATCAAGTAACTGATCACGGGTGTAGACCCGCTCGGGGTGTGTCATGAAGAACTCGAGCATGCGGTACTCAGTGGGGCCCAGCGGTACGGTGCGGTCGGACACCATGACGCGATGACTCGCCTGGTCGAGCGCCAGGCCTTCGAATTCGATCAGCTCGTCAGCGCCGTTGCCGGTTGCCCGCCGCAGCACGGCATTGATCCGGGCCAGCAGCTCACGCGGCGAGAAGGGCTTAGTGACGTAGTCATCCGCCCCGCCCTCGAGACCTGCGACCTTGTCGCCCTCTTCCGCGCGGGCCGTCAACATGATGATGGGCAGCTCGCGAGTCTCACGGTCACGCTTGAGCGCACGCGTCAGCTCGAGCCCGCTCATGTCGGGGAGCATCCAATCAATGAGCACCAGGTCGGGCCGCTGATCGGCCAGCGCGGCCCTTGCCGCGCGGCAATCCTCAGCCTCCCGGACCTCGAAGCCGGCACGCTTCAACCCGAAGGCGATCATCTCGCGAATCGGGCGCTCATCCTCGACGATCAGAACCTGTTTTGCGGGCATGTGTTGCAGATTGTGGGCCGCGGGTATTACAGATGGAGCATGTTGCAGATTCATGACAAGAACGCTAGTCGTTGATCTGACATGGCAAATTTAGGCTCGAGCGGCTTTCAGGAGCCTTTCGGCCTGGCGACGTCATCGCGCAGGTAGACGGGAACAGCCTCCTCCGGAGGCAGGAGGCGGCCTGCGCGGACCTCGGCCACTGCCAGTGAGGCTATCTCGCCCGCCCCAGGCAGGATGTGCTCATTGATGTTGGTGAGAGCGCTCTGCAGATTCTCCTTTAGCTCCGTATACGCCGCGAACCCACGGCCGGCGGCGCTGACCAACGTTCCTGACCACTCGGCCGGGAGATGCACATCCGCAGGTTTGCTTACGCGCTCGGTTCCGACGGGTGTCATCACATCGTCAGTACTCCGCTCGAAACATGCCCAATAGACCTCGTGCATACGAGCGTCATTGCACACGAGGATGTGCCGCATCGCAGCATTTTCCTCCGCCATGCAATTCAGTGCGCGCTGAGCCACGGCTCGAAGGTCCGAGATGGGCACCACCGGGAGGTCCGCACCAAACGCCAGGCCCTGCGCAACGCTTGCGGCCAATCGCACTCCGGTGAAGGAACCGGGGCCGCGGCCGAATGCGATTGCGTCCAATCCTGCAAGGGTTGTGGCCGCTTGCGCCAGGAGATCGTCAATCATTGTAAGGATCAGGTCGGCATGCCCGCGCGGGACCTCGACCTCCCGCTGCACGAGGCTGCCATCGACCCACAACGCAGCCGAGCAGTTTTCGGTTGCCGTATCGAGCGCGAGGATCTTCAACCGACGATCCGGGCAGCGGGAATCTGTGGGGCATGCCCGCGCAGAAATCGGACGATCTCGTCGTGCTCGCGAGTGACATTCATCACCGGCAGGGCGGCGACAAATACCTTCCCATAGCCCTTCCCCACCATCCGCGGATCACAGATGACGATGGCCCCGAAATCGTCTTCGCTGCGGATGAGGCGGCCAACACCCTGCTTGAGCGCCAGGGCGGCCTCAGGAAGTTGATAGTCACGAAACGGATTGCCGCCGGTGGCCTGCAGATGTTCGATGCGTGCCCGCACCAAAGGATCATCCGGGGAAGCGAAGGGCAACTTCTCGATGATGACCAGGCGCAACGCCTCGCCCTTGACATCAACACCTTCCCAAAAACTGGTGGTGCCCAGCAGAACCGCGTTGCCATCCTCGCGAAATTCTTTCAACAGCCGCTCTCGCGGCGCTTCCCCCTGAACATACAGCCGATAGGGTGGCAGTTGCCCCCAGCGCTCTCGCAATAGTGCCGCGGCCTGCGCCAGCGCGCGATGACTCGTAAAGAGTACGAAGGCACCCCCGCGCGACGCGTCGATCAGGGGAACGGCCGTGTCGATGACCGCTGCGACATAGCCTGGCCTGGACGGCTCCGGCATTCCAACAGGCAGATACAACAGGCTCTGGCGTTCGTAGTTGAACGGGCTATCGATCTTCAGGGTGGGAGTGTCAGCGAGCCCGAGACGGCCGGTGAAATGGCTGAAGTCCTCGCCCAGCGAAAGCGTCGCCGACGTGAAGACCCACGCGCAACGCCGCGCCCTCAACATACCCTGAAACCGAGCCGAAATATCAAATGGCATGAGACTCAGTGCGAAGCCCCGCTGGCTCGTCTCGACAGCCCGCGCGCCTTCCAGTTCGTCGACTGCGCAGATGCGTTCCAGGCTGGCCGCGAGATCGGCGACGCGCTCGCCAATCTGGGCCAATGGATTCTCCTCGTCGAGCGCGGCCAGGCGCGCCTGCAGTCCCTGCAGCGATTCAAAGAGCTCGTCGACGGCAGTGTTGAGCGGCGAATGTCGCTCGGTCCACGGTACCCGTGTTGCACTGGACGGCAGACATCCAGCCACTTGCCGTACGCACTCTTCCACCGCCCGCACCATTGCGCTCAAATCAGATGGCGCCGGCGCATGACCCATTTCAGCCAGCAGGTCCTTCAACACGCCTTCGATGCGGCGGCTGCTGACATTCGCACCAAAGAACTGGGTCGCGAGATCCGGGATCTGGTGAGCCTCGTCGAGAATGACGGCGTCGCAGGACCCGAGGATGTCGCCGAAGCCGTCCTCCTTCAGGGTCAGATCGGCCAGCAGCAGGTGGTGATTGACGATCACGATGTCCGAATCGAGCGCCTGCCGCCGCGCCACTGCAACATGACAGCGGGACACGTCCGGGCAGCGGTTGCCGAGACAGTTCTCGCGAGTCGAGGTCACCTGTGGCCACACAGCGTGCGAGTCCGACAAGCCACGCACTTCGGACAAGTCGCCTATGCGGGTGGTACGGGCCCAACTTTGAATGCGCGCCAGCATTTTTTCAGGCGCGGCAGCCCGGCTGTTGAATGAGGAGTCGAGCTCCAGCTGCTCGCTCTGCGCGTCCGCCCGCGCCAGGCGATACCGGCACAGATAGTTGGAGCGGCCCTTCAAGAGCGCCACTTTCGCAGGACGGCCCAGGGCAGCCGCCACGAGCGGCAGGTCCTTGGAGAAGAGTTGGTCCTGCAGCGTGCGCGTGCCGGTTGAAATCAATACGCGCGCCCCGGAGAGCAGCGCGGGTACGAGATATGCGAAGGTCTTGCCGGTTCCGGTACCGGCCTCCACCGCGAGCGTCTCGCGGCTGTCGACGGCAGCTGCGACGCGTTCAGCCATGCGCAGCTGCTGGCGGCGGACCTTGAAGTCCGGCAATGCACGTTCCAGCGGACCTCCGTGCCCAAATATGTCTGACAGATCAAGCATTCGCGGCGCACGCTACCGTGCGTCTCCCGGCGTGTCGAGCCGCAATTACTGAGGCAGAACGGCCATAAGCGGCGAGCTGCTGCGGCCGTCCGTACGATAATGGAACAAAATGAGGGGTATTGTCCTATTTATGAAGGCATCCTGGCCGGCCCAGCTATAATTTCCCGGGCGGCTCACCGGTCGTCCGAACTGGCCGCCCAGTGCGGTAAACGGCCCCGATGAAGGCCGCGTCCGTCGGAATAATATGAGGAATCGTGGATGGCCACTGCAGCACACCTGATTGCTTCGCTCCCTCAGATCAGCCCCGACGTGGCGGCCTGGGTAAACTCGGTACGTGAGCTCACGCAGCCACGAGCCATCCACTGGTGCGACGGTTCGCAGGCCGAAGTCCGCGAGCTCACCTCCAAGCTGGTGCGCGACGGCGAGCTGCAGATCCTGAATCCGGATGTATTTCCCGGATGTCACCTCTCCCGTTCGGATCCCAGTGACGTCGCCCGCGTCGAGCATCTCACTTACATCTGCACGCCTGACAAAGACGACGCGGGTCCGAACAACAACTGGATGGACCCGGTTCAGGCGCACTCCGCAATGCGCGATCTGTTCCGCGGCTGCATGAAGAATCGCACGCTGTACGTTGTGCCGTATTGCATGGGACCGATCGACTCTCCCCTCTCCCGCTGCGGCGTGGAGATCACTGACAGTCCGTACGTCGTTCTGAACATGGCGATCATGACGCGCATGGGACGGCCGGCGCTGGAACGCATAGCACGCGAGGGTACGTTCGTTCGTGGACTGCATTCGGTCGGCGAGCTCGATCCCAATCGCCGCTTCATCATGCATTTCCCCCATGAGCTCGGCATCGAGAGCTTCGGCTCCGGATACGGCGGTAACGCCCTGCTGGGCAAGAAATGCCATGCGCTGCGCATCGCGAGCTGGCAGGCCCGCACCGAAGGCTGGCTCGCCGAGCACATGCTCATTGTTGGTTTGCAGAACCCGAAGGGCGAGACCCACTACATCGCCTGCGCCTTCCCCTCGGCGTGCGGCAAGACCAACCTCGCCATGCTGATTCCACCCGACTCGCTGCCAGGGTGGAAGGTCTTCACGGTCGGTGACGACATCGCCTGGCTGCATCCGGGCGCCGATGGCCGGCTGTGGGCGATCAATCCCGAATCCGGCTATTTCGGCGTCGTCCCCGGAACGAATCCGGAGACCAACCGCAACGCGTACAACATGATCCGGCGCGACACGCTGTTTACGAATGTCGCACTGACGGCAGACAACGAGCCGTGGTGGGAAGGCCTGAGCACGGGCAAGCCCGTCATAGACTGGCAAGGACGCGCGTACGATCCCGCACGCGGACCCGCGGCCCACCCGAATTCTCGTTTCACCGTCTCGGCGCGGCAGAATCCCAGCTATTCTCATAGGTCGGAGGACCCGCAGGGTGTCCCGATCACAGCGCTGGTGTTCGGCGGCCGCCGCCGTGAAGTCGCTCCCCTCGTCTACGAGGCCCGCGATTGGAAACATGGCGTCCTCGTAGGCGCGTCGGTCGCCTCTGAGACGACTGCTGCGATGGTTGGCCAGGTGGGTGTCGTGCGTCGTGACCCGATGGCCATGCAGCCGTTCTGCGGCTACAACTTCGGCGACTATTGGCAGCACTGGCTGGATGTAGGTGCGAGGCTGACCCGGCCACCCGGGATATATCACGTGAACTGGTTCAGACGGGATGCGGACGGCAAATTCCTTTGGCCCGGATACGGTGAGAACCTCCGAGTGCTGGAATGGGTATTGAATCGGTGCGCCGGCCATGTTGGAGCTACCGAGACGCCGATTGGGCGGCTGCCGCGTGCCGAAGACTTGAACACGAAGGGGCTGAATGTGAGTGCGGATGGGCTGAAAGCGCTGCTCTCGGTGGACCCGTCGTTGTGGAAGAAGGAGATGTCCGAGATCCGCACGTACCTTGACCAGTACGGCAACAGGCTCCCGGCCGAAATGCTTCAGGAGCTCAAAGGCACGGAGTCGCGGCTGGCCGGCTGAGGACGCTTCCTCAGCTGTCTTCGCACTCGAAGCGAATGGTCTGGGGCGAGTCCCCTTCCGGCAGCCGCCCCAGGCCGATCATCCCCTCGCCTTTGATCTGCAGGCTGTCGCGCCTGACAAAGGACTCCTCGCCGTCGTCGGTCTGCACGAACGTACCGTTGGTGCTCTGATCGATCAGCACGAACTTGCTGCGGTTGATCTCGATTCGCGCGTGCAAACGTGAGATCAGGTTGCCCTTGATGACGATGTCGTTGTCTTCGGCGCGTCCGATCGTGATGCTCGAATGCGTCTCATCGAGCATCAGCTCCTTGTCCTGGCATCGCAACTTCAGGCGCATGAGCCGCACCGGGCGCGCGTTCATCGCGATCGCCGGCACCATGCTGGTCACGTCCTCCGACTGCCACAGCACTTCGTAAAGAGTGACCTCGCTGCCCTGTCCCTTGAGAGTCGCAACGTCGATCTGGCGGCAGGACGCGCGCCACTCAGGTGAAAGCCGCTCAACCGTGGCTGCAGTGGTGATGATCTGGCCGGCCTTCGCCTGGCTGGTCATTCTGTTGGCCGTGTGCACTGTGGCGCCGAACACATCGCGCGCTTCGAGCATGACGGGCCCGAAATGACAGCCGATGCGGATTGCCACAGCCTGGTGATCCACCTTGAGCTGCGCGTGCGAGGAAATCTGCTGCTGCATCTGCGCAGCCGCGTTCAAGGCCTCGTCGGCGCTCGGAAAGGTGGACATGACCTCGTCACCCATCGTCTTGATGACCGTGCCCTGGCGCTGTTCCGTAGCGCTGCGCATCACGTCGATGCAGATTGCGACCATGTCACGTGCCCGCAGGTCCCCCATCTGCTCATAGAGCCTCGTGGAGCCCACGACATCAGCGAACAAAATGGCTAATTCAATATCCTTGCCCATGCAATGCAGGCAGACCACGGGTGGGTCGGGTGCAAACTCCTCGAATACTCAAGCAATTAGACCGGGATTATACGCGACCGCTCCCGAGCCGCTAGCAAGCTGACATCCTTTAGTCCCGCCGCTTGCGCAAGCGTCGCCATCGTGAGACAGAGTGTCGGAACGCCAGTTCACGTTGAAACGCGGTAACCGGTGGCCAGTCGGGCGGCATTCCTGAGTAATTCGGGGCCGGCCCCGGCTTCGCGTGCTCCTTCGCTCAAAAACCTCCGGTACTCACGTGCGCCCGGTTGGCCGCCGTAGAGGCCCAGCATGTGGCGCGTAATGGAGGAAAGCCGTCCACCGCGTGCGAGTTCCTTTCGGGTGTAGTGCGCCATCCGCTCGAGCATCTCCTCGCGTGAAGTTTGCAACTGCGGCTCGTTCGGGTACAGCGCGGCATGCAGCTCGCTCAGGACAAACGGTCGATGGTAGGCCTCGCGGCCCAACATCACTCCTTCACACCAGGAGAGCGCACCCAGCGCCTCGCTGGATGTCCGGATGCCGCCATTGACAATCACCGGGAGCTGCGGAAATGCCTGTTTTACCCGCTCCACCACGTCAAACCGCAGGGGTGGAATTTCCCGGTTGTCCTTGGGCGAGAGCCCCCCCAGCACGGCCTTGCGCGCGTGAATGATGGCGACTTGACATCCTGCGCTGCGCACCTTACCCACAAACTCATGTAGAGACTCGTAGTCAGCTTCGTCGTATTTGGTGACCGCCTCTCTGATGGATACCCGCGGCTCGCGCGCGTGAGAGTTGACCACGCCGACCCGCATTTTCACCGTCACGGGCAAGCTGACACTGGCGCACATTGCGGCGACGCACTCTGCCACGCGATCCGGTTCCAGCATGAGACACGCGCCGAACGACCCGCTCGCCACCCGATCGCTCGGGCAGCCGCAATTGAGGTTGATCTCGTCGTAGCCCGCATCCTCCCCCGCCCGGGCCGCCACGGCCAACTCTTTGGGGTGACTGCCTCCTAGTTGCAGTGCAACAGGATGCTCCTCGGGGTCGAAGCCGAGCAGCCTGGCCCGGTCGCCGCGGAGTATGGCGGCCGCGGTGATCATCTCCGTATAGAGGAGCGCGTGGGGGGAGAAGCCGCGCAGGAAGTAGCGGCAGTGGCGGTCGGTCCAGTCCATCATAGGCGCCACGCTTATTCGACGATCTAAATCATTCATTTATAAAGAGTATTTCCTGATGATCGCCCCAATCACCTATTGGACCGATCTAACAATTCTAGAGGATCGGGGTGGTTCAAGTGCCTGATTCGATACGACTTCAAAATTCGGGCCGGCGGACTTCTTACCGACTCTCCCTTCAAAAAACGACTCACGGGGTCCTACGGAAAGCCGCGGAGAATTTGAGTAGCGCCGAGGGGGCGGCGTGCACATTGGCAGTGCTAGGTCGGCCTTGAGTTGACGACATTCCACCGCCGGCGGACCGTTATATCTCAGGTTTGCAACGAGCCGATTAATCGTCGGTCGCTCAGCAAGCACCCTCGTAGCAGGGCCGGTAACTCTCTGAGTAATGAGCGTCAACCCCGCCTTGAGTAACGGCCCGTTTCAGAGTTTGCGGTAATTGCGTCGGCTCTCTCGGACAGACGCCTCGCCACAGTGAAATTCCGTCAAGAATCTCCGTCCGAAGTCAAGTTTACATCAATTGCACATTCGCCTTTCTGATTGGTGCCAACCGCAAATTCAACATGGCTTCCAACTTGGATAACCGGCCACTTTCCGGAGTCATACATATGATTGCGATGAAAAAACCAGCGCCGGCCCTCGTTGTCCTTGATAAACCCATATGGGCCCGACGCTGAAATTGAGGAGATGATTCCCCGAAGTCGCTCAGATGTCGCGGTTTCGACTTGAGCCGAGGTTCCAGAAATCGCATCAGCGTCTTGGGAATACACGGTTTCGGCGAACCACGTACAGTCTGCCATGTCCCCAAATTCCTGTAACAATCTCGCAGGGGACGGATTCGCATCAAGCCTAAGTGGCAAGCGGTCCCACGCGGCACGAATCATTCGAAACGCTTCCTCCGCAAGCCCTCTGTCGTGCGCCCTTAACGCGTAACTCAACGCCTCCTGCAAAATTTCGTTCAACCGCCGGTGCGATTTTGGATCAGCGCCCCCCTCTAACGTTACGCAGTCAAGGATAATCTCCAGCGCCCGAGAGATGTGCTCCCGAAACCGTTTGTCGTCTCTACTCCTCGAGTCGAACTCCGACAGTCTACGATACGTTTCCGCAGCCTGATCTCTGATCGCAATACGGACTCTGGGTCTTGCGGAATCAATCTCTCTCAAGAGATCTTCGTACATCGACGCAGCCTCCCTGAGCTGGCCAAGTCTTTGTCGAGCAAGTGCCGCAATCGATTTCGGTGGTAGATCCACTGGGCTACCAACCAGAAGAGGAGCAATCACGTTGAGCGCCATCTCGCAATCCTCAAGTTCCGTCACAAGAAATTGCGCAAAAGCATACCTCCCAATGTGCGACTCCGGATCCAGTTCCAAACACGCCTCATACTCCTCGCGCGCCCCAACAAAGTCACCAGACTCGCGCAGCACGACTGCGCGGATTCGTCTGATTTCAGCGAACTGGGGGAGCATCTGCATAGCGGAATCCACTGTCTCAAGAGCTCGTTCAAATCGACCGGTCCGGCACATCTCCAGCGCTTGAAGGAGCTTTGGGCTGAGGGTTCTCTCATCCCTGTGTTTCCAATGGATCGCAAACTGATCGTATTTGTAATAACTCAACCGCTTGCTAGATTCCTCGATGCTTTCGCGCAAACGCTTCATAGCGCTTCTCACGTTCGCCACAAACTGACGATCGGGCGTTTTAACATGACTCAAGAACTGCTGTGCAAAACCACCCAATTTGTATCGCGACGCGTACCCCTCATCCTTTGCAACACTCCTCTGGAGAACACTTGCATTTACCAGAGATCTCAATGCCCCAACGCTCACAGAACCGGACCCACTGTTGCTCGCCGGAACGGACCCTCGTCGTGCGCAGTAGCGCTGGAGTGCGCGGTGGTCGCCAGATCGGTATGACGAACACGGAGGAAGGGCAGCAGCAA
>JAQGOF010000077.1 GCA_028293745.1 Gammaproteobacteria bacterium
CGGGCGGCGGCGTTGCAGGTGCAGGCGGCACGGCAGGCGGCGGCGCGGGTGCGGCTGGCGGGGCCGGGGCGGGTACGGGTGGCGCAGGCGTCGCAGGTGGCACGGGCGGGGCGGCAGGGGCACCAGATGGCTCCGGCGCGTCCGCAACGCGTGGTTCGGCACAAGGCGGTGGCCTCGGCACGCCGGGAGGCTCGGCAGGCGGCGGCGCGGGTACAGCTGCCGCAACCGGCGCTGGAGCTGCAGCCGCAGCTGCAGCCGCAGCTGCGGGACCGGGAGGTACTGATTTGCCGCCCGGGGGTGCAGGCTCCTCATCTGTCGAACAGGCCGTCTACTCGCAGGCTTTCTCTGCACTCAAGGCCGGCAGCTATTCAGTCGCCATCACGGGCTTCAAGGACTTTCTGGCGAGCTATCCCGGCAGTCCACTGGCGGAGAATGCGCAGTATTGGCTTGGTGAGGCGTACTACGTAACACGCTCGTACGACGACGCCGGCACCGCGTTCCGTACAGTGCTGCAGAAATACCCACAATCGCGGAAGGCACCGGACGCGGCGCTCAAACTCGGTTACACGCAGTACGAGCTGAAGCGATTCGCCGACGCGCGAAAGACCTTGCAAGAGGTAATGCAGAAATATCCGGATAGCGATGCGTCGCGATTGGCAACGGAGCGCTTGAAGCGGATTCCTGCAAACGCACCTAAGGGCTGACTGGTACGCATCGGGGTCATAGACCCCCCGCTGCGCTCCTAGTGTATGATGCGCGCCCCGCACGGGCGGCGCGCCGCGACGCCCATCAAAAACTGTTCGGGTCGGTAGCTCAGTTGGTAGAGCAGTACCCTTTTAAGGTATTGGTCCTGGGTTCGAGCCCCAGCCGACCCAAATCCCCGCCTGCGTGCCCCAGCGCTTGGGTTACCGGTGTTCTACGTAAATAGCGACACCGCCGCCCACCTTCTGACTCATTCCCAGGTTGATGCCTACGCCGCCGCCAACAGCACTGCGGCCCGAGTACGATTCAGTGCCGCCTCCTGTTCCTATCGAGCCTGACGGTCGATCGCCCATTCCTTCCAGCAACACGCCGTTGGCGCCCAGCTTGGCCGCCTCAGTCTTCAGGCGCTTGATCACTGCGTCGGTTTTGCTCTGTGCCGTGAACGAGAATGAGCCACCGCTGGACGTTTGCAGCTTGGCGATTTCGTCGTAGGGCACAGTCGGTGGCCGCGTGTAGACCTGGACGTCCTCCGGTGAGATTGGAGGGCGCGCCTGGCCGATCATCACGTGCGACGTCGCACACGCCGTGAGTGCAAGAGCCGCCAGAGTCATGGTCGCGGATCTGATATTCGTCATCTGGTAGCCCCCCGGAACGATGCCCCTATCTTAGAACGCGCGGCGCAAGCCAGAGTTCGACTGCTGCCGGGCGACCCGGGCGGGTGGTTTGTCAATCCGCCGCCCGGCTGATGCGCTGATACAACGCCGGAGGGGCTCGCCGGCCTTGAGTTCCGCACAGCGTAACCCCAGTCTATGCAGTGCGATAATCACTTGGAATTACCAGTCCAGGCTTGGCATGAGGTGTGCAGGTTGCGAAGGCGCATTGCGGGATGTCGCGAACTTACGACATAAGTCTGTCGTATGAGAACCACGGCAACCGTGAAGCCGCGAGGGTGCCACTTGTTTCGGAACTATCAGGGGAAGATGTCATGAAAGGGTTCGATTTCATCGTTCGCTGGGTTCTCCTGGCGTTGGGGACCGGTTTGCGCTGGCTCCGCGAGGAGCTCGATGAGGTACACGTCAGTATTCCGCTCACGGATGGGTGTCTGGCTGAGTTCGTGAGACATGCAGACGAGGCCGCCAGACAAGCCGGCACCAACACGGGGCAGTCTTATGTTGAGCGGCTTCGCCACGAGCTCGCTCTGCGGGCAGGTTTCATCCAACGCTGGACGGGCTCGGATGAAAACTTGTCGCTGCGGGACGAACAAAGTCTGCAGGACCTTGTAAGAATTGCGCGCAGGTATGCGCTGCCGCGGCGTTGGAAGTTGTCAGAGCCGGTCGTCGTCGAGTACCGCCGCACGCGGCCGTCGTACTGGCAATGGACCAATGACATCGAGACAGGTGCCGTGCCGCAGGCCTGACTTGGCGGCGATCGCGCCCACGGGCGGCGCGAGTTGTGTCAAATCGACGGGGCGAGGTGACTCGGGCGAGGCACCTCGCCTCGCCGGGCTCGAGGTTGGCGATGCACGCGTTCAGCTCGCGCCAGGCGCCTCGATCCCTGGTGAGGCTTCCCGGGCGACACCTGCCGGCCGCTCGTCAGGATGATCGGCAGGCTCCAGCCCCACATCGGAGCTCCTTGCCAGGTGCCGGTCGTGCTCGATATCGAATGAACGGCAGGCGAGCAGGTAAACGATGCCCGCCACGGGCAATCCGACCAACATCGCTACATCCGCGCCGCCCAGGGCATGCGCCACCGGGCCCATGTACAAGCCCGTACTGAAGAACGGGATCATGACCACAAATCCAATGCTATAGGCGAGCAGGCCGCGCCAGTTCCACTTTCCGTACATCCCGCGGGGATTGAAGATTTCCCGTATCGAGTAATGACCCTTGCGGACCAGGTAGAAATCCACCAGGTTGATGGCCGTCCAGGGCGTGAACAGATACAGCAGGACGGCCAGCAGATCGCCGAACTGGGTGACGAAGTTGCCCGACGCATTCAACGCCAGCGCCGTGGACACGATTCCGGCCGCCACCAGGCTCGCCACTCGCTTGCTCACCGTGCACTCGAGCGGCTTGCAGGTGTCAGCCACGCTCAGCAGTGTCAGCGAAGCGCCGTAGAAGTTGAGTGCTGAAATAGTCACGAGGCCCAGCAAGGCGCCGATCAGGAGAACCAAGCCGAGCCCGGGGATGACTGCATCGGCAGCGCGTTGCATTGCCGCTGCAACGTCCAACTTCGGCGCGGCGGCCGCGGCGACCGTGCCGACCAGCATCATCCAGGTGCCACCGACGAAAGCGCCCAGGTAAGTCCACCAGAACGACGCGCGGACGCCCACGTCGCGGGGCAGATACCGGGAGTAGTCGGAGACGTAGATGGACCAGGAAAGCTGGTATGAGGCCGCCGCAAACAGCTCCGCCAGGAAGGGTACCGCCTTGAAGCCAGCCGGGTCCCATTGCTCGGCAGGAAACTTCAGCAGGAATGCGCCTCCCACCGAGAACACGGTCAGGATGGCGATCATCAGGTACGCAAACACGCGCTGAGCGACGTGAATCGTGTCGTACCCAACGATCGCGAGGCTCATGGCGATCAGGGCGAAGACGATGACGACCGCGGGTGAGGTGGCCGAGATTGACCCCGCCAGTTGGTGGATAGTCTGGGCGGCGAGCACCTGGTTGAAGGCGTTGAAGCCGATGAATGCGACCAGGGCGACAGCCCATACGAGCAGGGCGCCCGTATAGCCGAACTGGGGCCGGGACTGGATCATCTGGGGGAGTCCCAGCTGCGGGCCCTGCGTCGAATGGAACGCCATGAAGAACGTACCGAGCGCGCAGCCGGCAATGACGGCGATGGCCGTCCAGAGGAGGTTGCCTCCGAGGCTGATTCCCAGGATACCCACGGCGAGAGTGGCAAGGTGCGCATCGCCCGAGAACCACACGGGCCATAGATGCCAGACCTTCCCGTGCCGCTCCGCAAGGGGCACATAGTCGATCGAACGTTTTTCGATGAGTGTGCCGCCAGCCATTGACCACCCGTGCCTCGTTGCGTTTTTTGTTATATTATGACGACAACATTATAAAAGCGAATCGGGTACCGAGGGCTATGAGACAGGTCAAGACACTGGGTCTGCTGGGTACCGGCGTGATCGGTGGCGGCTGGGCTGCCCGCGCTCTGCATTTCGGCATCGACGTCATTGCCGCTGACGTCAAGCCGGAGATGGAAGCGTGGATACGGGGTGCCGTCCAGAACGCGGAAGGCGCTCTGTCCCGACTGACATTCGCGCCTCTGCCGCCCAAGGGAAAGCTGTCCTTCACGACCGATCTGCTGGCGATGGCGCGCCAGGCGGACTTCATCCAGGAGAACATTCCCGAGCAGCTCGAACTGAAGCAGCGGGTGCTGGCCGATGTGAGCCGCGTCGCCCCTGCGGACGTCATCATCGCTTCGAGCACCTCGGGGCTGATGCCTTCGGACCTGCAGAAGTCCATGGTCGCTGCGGAACGGTTCCTGGTCGCGCATCCGTTCAACCCCGTTTATTTATTGCCGTTGGTCGAGCTGGTTGGCGGCTCGCGCACTACACAGGCGACGATCGAGGCGGCGGGCAGATTTTTCACCTACATCGGCATGCATGCGCTGCACGTCCGCAAGGAGATTCCGGGTCACCTGACGGATCGTCTGCAGGAGGCGCTGTGGCGCGAAATTCTGCATCTCGTGAACGACGGGATTGCGACTACCGGCGAGCTCGACGAATCCATCATCTACGGCCCCGGCCTGCGCTGGGCAGGCATGGGCACCAATCTGATCTATCACCTCGCGGGCGGCGAGCCGGGCATGCGGCACATGTTGAAGCAGTTTGGTCCGTGCCTGAAATGGCCCTGGACCAAGCTCGAAGCCCCCGAGCTGACCGAAGGGCTCATCGACAAGATGGTGGAGGGGACCCAGGCGCAGGCCGCCGGCCGCTCGATCCGCGAGCTGGAGCGCCTGCGCGATGACTACCTGGTCGACATTCAGCAGGTGCTCCGGAAATACAACATCGGCGCCGGAGCGACTCTGCGTGCCGTTGAGGAGCGTCTCTACAACGCTGCGGCAGAATCCGCCGCCACCAACGCCGATGCTCCGTTGCGTCTCGTAGAGACGGAGGTACGCCCCGAGTGGGTCGACTACAACGGCCATATGACCGACTCGCGCTATCTGCAGGTGTTCGGAGATGCAACGGATGCGCTTTTTCGGCGCGTGGGCATCGATGACGCTTATCGGAAAAGTGGCCGGGCCATGTATACGGTCGAGACCCACGTCAGTCACCTCGCCGAGGCCAAAGTCCTCGAGGGCTTATACGTGTCGACGCAATTGTTGAGCGTCGATGACAAGCGCGTCCATCTTTTTCACCGTCTCCGCCGGACTCGCGATGATGTGATCGTTGCGACCTGTGAGCAGATCTATCTCCATGTGAACGCAGAGGCCGGCAAGGCTTCGCCCCTGGATGCGCAGGTTCATTCCAGGCTCGATGCGGTCCGCGCGGCTCATGCACACCTGCCGGCGCCCGAGCAGAAGGGCCGGTACGTCGGCATGCCGAGAGCTTGAGGGAAAGGCCTCATGCCCAAGATCGTCGATCATGACCAGCGGCGCGACCAGATCGCGCTCGTAGCCTGCCGGGTCGTCGCGGAGAATGGCTTTGACCAGGCCACCATCGTGCGCATTGCGCGCGAAGCGGGCTATACGACTGGGATGGTGGCCCACTATTTCGACACGAAGCAGGACATCATCATCGCTGCACTGCGACTGATCCTGCGTCGCATAGAAGAACGGCTCACCCGCCCATCCGGTGACGCCCAGGCTGATCTGCTCACGGTGCTGTCGGAAGCATTGCCGATCGACGAGCAGCGCTACATCGAGTGCGCTTTCTGGACGGCGTTCTGGGGCCAGGTATCGGCCGATAAACGTCTGAAGCGCATCAATGCATGGGTCCACCGGGAGTACATGCGCCTCTTCGAGCGATGTCTGTCGGAGGGCTGGTCCATCTGGCCCCAGCTGGCAGCGGGCACGCGCGAGCAAGTGCTCAGGTCCGTGGTCACCTTCATCAACGGAGTCACTGCGAGCGCCGTGGCGAGTCAGAGCGATTGGCCCGGGGCCAAGCAGGTCGAACAACTGCGCCTGCAATTGCAACTGCTGCACACGTGGGCCGCCGAAACCAGCGCGGTTCCCGCCAAGAAGGTATCGTCATGGACTTCGCGCTGACCGAAGAGCAGCAGCTCATCGTAAAAACGACTCGCGAGTTCGTCGAGAGCGAGTTGTATCCCCACGAGCAGCAGGTGGAGACTACCGGCGAGCTGGACGAAGGCTTGCGCAACCGGTTGCGCGCCAAGGCCATCGATGCGGGGCTGTTTGCTGCCAACATGCCCGCGGAAGTGGGCGGGGCCGGGCTGGATACCGTCAGTTGGATTCTCTACGAGAAGGAGCTGGGCAGGGCCAACTACGTTCTACACTTTGCCTGTGTAGCGCGGCCCTCGAACATTCTGCTGGCGTGTGAAGGGGAGCAGCGCGAGCGCTACCTGTTCCCTGCAGTGCGTGGCGAGCGAACTGAGTGTCTCGCGATGACCGAACCCCAGGCAGGGTCAGACGTTCGCGGGATGAGGACCAGCGCGATACTGAAGGGTGATGACTTCGTCATCAACGGTACCAAGCACTTCATCAGTCACGCCGACCATTCGGATTTCGTGATCCTGTTTGCCGCCACCGGCGAGGAGGATTCGCCCCGCGGCAAGCGCAAGCTCATCACCGCATTTCTCGTGGACATGGGTACGCCGGGCTTCGAAGTCCGCAACGGCTACAAGAACGTCTCGCATCGCGGTTACACCAACAGCATCCTGGAGTTCAACGACTGCCGGGTTCCCAGATCGGCCGTGTTGGGTGAAGTCCACAAGGGATTCGAGGTTGCCAACGCCTGGCTCGGCGCGACCCGGTTGCAGGTTGCGTCCAACTGCCTGGGGCGCGCGGAGCGTGCGCTCGAGCTGGCCACGCAGTGGGCGGTGGACCGCGTTCAGTTTGGTCAGCAGATCGGCAAGTTCCAGGGCGTTGGGTTCAAGCTTGCGGACATGGCGGTGGAGCTGCGAGCAGCCGAGCTGCTCACGTTGCATGCGGCATGGAAGATGGACCAGAAAACGGCAACCGACATGGATATGGCGATCGCAAAGCTGAAAGCCACGGAGATGTTGGCGATGGTGGCGGATGAGGCCCTGCAGATCCACGGTGGCATGGGGTTGATGTCAGACCTGCCCCTGGAGCGGATCTGGCGCGATGCCCGCATCGAGCGGATTTGGGAGGGCACCAGCGAGGTGCAACGGCATATTATTTCGAGGGCGATGCTGCGGCCGCTGGGCGGCTGACCGCTATCGTCCCTTCCACACCGGCTTGCGCTTCTCGCTGAACGCCTGCGCACCTTCCTTCAGGTCCTCCGAGCGAACGACCTTCTGGACCGCGTGCAGGCTGTCGTGCAGCTCGAATGCTTCGTGCTCCGCGACCATCTCCGTATGACGCAGCAACTGCTTGATGGCCGGATATAACAGCGGCGGCCCGTCAGCGAGCTGCCGGGCGATTTCGCGCGCCTTCGTCAATGCCTGGCCTTTCGGCACGACATGGTTGGCCATTCCCCAGTGCTTTGCTTCGGTCGCATCCATCCATCGCCCCGTCATCAGGAATTCCACGGCGACATGGTATGGAATTCGCCGTCGCAGTTTGATGGTAGCCGCATCGGCCAACACAGCAACGTTGATTTCGGGCAACGCGAACTGCGCATGCTCCTCCATCACGATGATGTCGGTGCCCAGAACGATCTCGAATCCGCCGCCGCACGCAATGCCGTTGACGGCAGAGATGATCGGCTTGTCCAGGTTGCGCGGATAGTTGAGCCCGCCAAACCCACCGACTCCCCAGTCGGAATCCGATGCCTCGCCGCTCGCGGCGGCCTTCAGATCCCAGCCGGGGGAAAAGAACTTCTCACCGCTGCCGGTGATGATCGCAATACGCAGCCCGGGATCGTCGCGGAACGCCGTGAAGATCGCGTTCAGGCGGCGGCTGGCGGCTAGATCGATGGCGTTGGCTTTGGGGCGATCGAGTGTTACTTCGAGGATCGACCCCTCGCGGGTTGTGCGAACGCCGTCTTGGGTGGACTGGAGAACTGACATATGACTGCTCCAATTGCGCGGGCGTTTAACCTGGGGCCAGACGTATCAGCGCATCAACTGCTACGGCACCGAGGCCGGCGGGTCGAACGATAACGGGATTGATGTCGAGCTCGAGGAGAGCGTTCAGATTCGCTTCCGCGTAGCGGGTACAGGCGAGCACGGTCGCAACCAAGGCCGGAACATCGCCCACGGGCTTGCCGCGGAAGCCGGCCAACAGCTTCGACACTTTGAGGCGCCCGATGGCTGCCTCAATGGACTCAGCGGTGAAGGGTGGAAGCAGCGTGGCGGTGTCTCGGAGGATCTCGGTCAGCACTCCACCGGCGCCGATGACGAGCACTTGACCAAACTGCGGATCTACGATCACGCCCACGAGTATTTCGGCGACTCCATCGGCAACCATTTCTTCGACGAGCAGGCTGTCCGAGAGTTTGGACAACCGCTGCGCGGCCGCTTCGGCATCCGTTGCGTTGCGGACGTTCACGACGACAGCACCGACTTCCGACTTGTGCTCGAGGTGTTCGCCGGTCGCCTTGATGACAACAGGGAAGCCAATGTCTTGCGCCGCGGACGCAACCTCGCGCGGAGAGACTACGTGCGATCGCGGGATGGCGACGCCAAAGGCGGCGAGGGCGGCCTTGCCGACGTACTCAACGAGGGTTCGTACGCAGGCCGCCTCGTGCCTCGCGGGTATCCTCAACTCAACTAGCGCCCCGCTGGCCCACGTCTCTCCAACCTCACCTGCGAGGTTCAATGCCTCCAGCGCCTCGCGTTGTCCTTGCAGCGGCACAATGCCCGCGGCCAGGCACATCTCGCGGGTGGACGGCGCCATCGACTCAGGCAGCGAGCAGATCACTGCGCCCCGTGCCGGTGGACCGGGGAAGGCCGCGATGTATTGATCGATGGCAACCACATAGGCCGCCGGATCCGCCTGATCTGCCGGCGGACAATCAAGCATGAACCCTGTTGCATCGAACCCGGAGCGATGAACTGTCGAAAACATCGAATGCATCGCGGGCGCATCGAACCATATATGCGTATGGAAATCGAACGGATTCGCGATGGTTACCTTGTCCGTCAACAACTCCCGCAGCTGCGTTGCTGATGCAGATGGGAAAGGCGGAAAGGTCAGGCCCAGATCACGCGAAGCGTCTGCGGTCATGGCCATGTCGCCGCCAGAGGCACCCATCACCAACACACGCCGGCCGTGAAGAGGGCCGCCGGAGTGAAATACCTTGAGTGTCTCACACAACGTCGACAGCGAGTCGCAGCGCGCGATTCCCGCTTGCTTGCAGAATGAATCGAACACTGCGTCCGCACCGGCCAGCGAACCCGTATGCGTGTGGGCGGTGCGAGCCGCGGCCTCGGTGCGCCCAGCTTTCACCAACGCAATGGGTTTGCCAGCGGCGCGTGCCTTGCCAACAGCTTGCGCAAATCTCACCGTGTCCTTCACGCCTTCGACGTAGAGCCCAAAGGCCGTCACACGCTCGTCTGCAGACAGCAGTTCGATCATGTCCTCTACGGCGAGGCACGTTTGGTTGCCAACGGTGAGAACGTAGCCGATCGGCAAGGAGCGGCCATTGAACAACAGGTTCAGTGCGAGGGTGCCGCTCTGGCAAATGATTGCGACGCCACGCTCGACGCGGTGGCCGACAACCTGGTCGGGCCACAGGGCAACCTGGTCGAAGAAGTTGATGAAACCGTAGCAGTTGGGGCCGAAGAAGGGGAGGTCGCCGGCACTGCTGACGAGCTCCGACGTCAGGCGCCGCCCCTCGGCGGTGCCGGTTTCGGAGAAGCCAGCGGCGAAACACACAAAACCGCCCGCACCCCTGCGGGCCAGGCCCGCAGCAATGTTAGGAACCTCGCGCGCTGGCGCTGCAATGAACGAAGCGTCGGGTGCGCCGGGGAGCTCATCGATGGAACGAAAGTATTTGACGTTGGCGGTGGAAGGGCGCTTCGGATGAATGCGCCACACTTCGCCATTGAAGCCGACTGCTTTGCCGGCTGCATCGACCGCGTCCGCCCAAGCGCTCCCGAACAATGCCACCGTGCGCGGCGCGAGCAGGCGCTTGATGGAACCAGCATTCACGAGCGGCTGCGCAGTTCCATGCGACGCGAACCGGGGATAGTCGGAGCGGGTGCCGGTGCTTCCCGTGCGGGTGCACCCGTCGCCGCGGCACCCGCCGAACCCGCCGCCACGGCGCCGGCCGCATCTTCCTCCGCAACGCCAGCAAGCGCCTCAACCACCTCCGACGGAAACGCCTGCGCCTTCGGCTCGTCACCCTGATACACATGCAACAGCATGATCTCTGCCGTTGCCACCGGATCCGGATAACGCCCGCATCTCATATCGAACGCCGCATGGATGCGCTTGCGGTCTGTACCGAGGATTCGCACGGCAACATCAACCACATCGGTCTTCTTCACTTCGTGAAGGAAATGCATATGCATTTCCAGCGTGTACAAGGTGCATCGCGTACGCGCGCGATACGCCTCATCCAGCCCCAGACGATCCATCAGCGCATCCGTGGCCAAACTGACGATGAGACTGTAATAAGCATCCCGAAGGTGCCCGTTGTAGTCAATCCACTCAGGCGCAACCTCCGTCCGATATATGCTCACCCCGCTCATCCGATCCTCAGTTTCTCGCGAACCTGGGCCGGCGACAGCACCCGCGCACCCATCGCCTCGATAATCGTGCGAGCTTTCTGGACGAGCTGCGCATTGCTCGCATAGACACCCCGGCTGAGATACAAGTTGTCCTCGAGCCCGACACGGACGTTGCCGCCGAGGAGGATGGACTGCGCCACCCAAGGCATCTGCATCCGGCTGATGGCGAACGAAGTCCAGATCGTATCCGCGGGCAGCGAGTTGACCATTGCGAGCAGGTGGCCCGTGTCCGCCGGAACGCCGTACGGAATGCCCAGGCACAGTTGGATGAGAGCAGGGGCGGGGATCAGATCTTCCTTCACCAACTGCTTCACGAACCACAGGTTGCCCGTATCAAACACTTCGAGCTCGGCCTTCACACCGAGGTCACGCAGGATCGCGGCACCTTTGCGCAGGTAGTTGGGTGTAGATACGTACGCGCGGTTGCCGTCCCCGAAGTTGAGGCTTCCACAGTCGAGCGTCGCGATGTCGGGGCGATACTTGCCTTCGTTGCACAGGTCAATGACGTGGCGCATGCGGTCTTCCTGACTGCAGAAGTCACTGCCTGGCGCCGGAGTGTCAGCCAAACCGTTGTCGCCCACGACGATGTAGCCACCCATGCCACAGGTGAGATTGACGAGCACGTCCACCTTGCTCTCACGGATTCGCTTTACGACCTCGCGGTAGTACTTCGTCTCCATGCTGAAGGCGCCCGTTTCCGGATTGCGCACGTGAATGTGGACGATCGCAGCGCCTGCCTGCGCCGCCTCAATCGCCGTGGCGGCGATCTGCTCGGGGGTTACTGCACAGTGAGGGCTTTTCGTGACCTTGGTGTCGTCGCCAGTGACGGCACAAGTGATGATGACATCTTGGTTCATGGCGGGCCTCGGGCGGCGGTGCGGTGAGACGGGGGTGTCCGGGTGATCCGGGTAATATTATCGTGCCAATAATATAGCATCGCAGGGCGCGAGCATAGGTCATCGACCGGGTGCGCGCAGGTGCGCCGGCACCGCCACTGCGGTCCACGACGTGCTACCGTCGCGTCCCCATGGGACCAGCCGACGATTCGACCAGCGGGCCGCAACCGAGCCCGCCACCTACCCGCGCGGAAAAACTGAACACCAAGGCTGCCGGCATTGTCGGGCTTGCGGTTCTGTGCAGCCGCATTCTCGGCCTCGGGCGCGAGCTGATTTTTGCGGCACTGTTCGGGTCTGGGCGTCTCCTGGACGCATTCACCATCGCCTTTCGCATTCCGAACCTGCTGCGCGACCTGTTTGCCGAAGGCGCTCTGTCCACGTCTTTCATCACCACGTTCAGCAGGACAATCGCCACCGACGGCGATCCCGCTGCCTGGAAGCTTGCCAACAAGGTCGGGACGCTCACGGTGATCGTTCTGAGCTCCATCACCATCGTCGGAATCATTACGGCGCCCTGGTTGGTCCACCTGCTGGCGCCCGGATTCGATGGCGGCAAGGCAGCCCTCACGATCACTCTCACGCGCATCATGTATCCCTTCATCCTGCTGGTGTCGCTCGCGGCCCTGGTGATGGGAATGCTGAACGCCAAAAACGTGTTCGGCGTGCCGGCAATGGCCTCGAGCTTCTTCAATCTGGGATCGATCATCAGCGGCGTGCTGCTGGGGTACTGGCTCGATCCGAATTTCGGCCCCAGGGCCCTCATGGGCTCGGCCATCGGCACACTCATCGGTGGATTCCTGCAGTTCGCCGTCCAATTGCCGGCGTTGAAGCGCATCGGCTACGTGTTTCGTCCCGACTTCCAGTGGCATGACAAGGGCGTGAAAGCGATCCTGAGGCTGATGGGTCCCTCGGTGATCGCCGCAAGCACCACCCAGGTCAACGTACTCGTCAACTCGGTGTTCGCATCGAAGCTCGGGGACGGTCCGACCTTCTGGCTGTCCGCGGCTTTTCGCCTGATGCAAATGCCACTGGGGATCTTCGGGGTAGCCCTGGGCACCGTTGCTCTTCCGCTGCTCGCGCGAATGGCCGCAACGGGCAACATGGTTTCGTTCCGCAGCGAGCTGTCGCGTGGAATGCGGCTTGCATTCCTGATGACGATACCCTCAACGATCGGGCTCATAATGCTGGCAGAACCCATCATGTCGGTGATCTACCAACATGGCAGGTTTGATGCCCGCCAGGCAGGGGAGGCGGCAGGCGCGCTGCGCTTCTACGCTATCGGGTTGAGTGGCTACGCGGCGCTCAAAGTGCTCGTGAATGCGTTCTATGCGCTCGATCGGCGCAAGACGCCCATGTTCGTAAGCTTCAGTGCCGTGGCGCTGAACCTGCTGCTCAACTGGTTCTTCACGGTGCGCCTGGGGTGGGATCACCGCGGACTGGCGCTCTCCACGGCCTGCATCGCGACCTCGAACTTCCTGCTCCTGTATTTCCTGATGCGCCGGCAGCTGACGTTCCTCGAGACGCGCTCGATGCTCGCGCTGCTCGGAAAGCTGACCGTCGCAGGAGCCGTCCTGGCGGCGGTTTGCTGGCTGGGAGGACACTTCCTGCTGGCCGAGTGGGCGACGCAACCTTTCTGGCCCAAGCTCGCCGGTCTCGGCGCAACGATCATTGTCGCGGGAGTGGCCTTCCTGCTCGTTGCGTCCGCCCTGAAGGTCCCGGAGCTGCGCGAGATCATCGCAGCCTTCCAACGAAGACTGCGGCGCAAGCGTGCGAGTTAGGCAGGCTCCTGGGCAAACCGGATGCAGGCCTGTAGTACGCGTGTCAACACAGCTCGCATCGGTGCGGCGACCTGGTCCTCGTACGGTGTTGGCCACTCACCCTGTGCGATCGCCTTCCGCGGTTCACGCATGTACCCACGACAGGCGAGCTCCATCTGCACGGCATGCACGCCCTCAGTGGGTCGGCCATAGTGCCGGGTCGTGTATCCACCTCGAAACCGACCGTTGGTCACGCGGGTGAAACTGGTCCCGTCGCAGGCAGCTTCAACTGCCCTCGTCAAGCCAGGCGCACACGTCGCACCATTGTTCGTACCAATATTGAAGTTGGGCAGCACTCCCTCGAACAACCGCGGGATGCTCGACCGGATGGAATGGCAGTCATACAACACGATGTTTGTATGCCGCGCGCGCAGGCGGGCGATCTCCCCGTCAATCGCCGCGTGGTACGGCTCAAAGAAGGTGCTGCGGCGCAACGTAGTCTCCGCAGCGACGGGCAGAGACCCGGATCTGTACAGCGGTTCGCCATCAAAGGTCGTCGTCGGGCACAGTTCGGTGGTGTTTTGCCCGGGATACAACGAAGCGCCGGATGGATCGCGGTTGCAATCGATGACCGTGCGCGAGATAGCTGTGCGGATCACCGTCGCACCCAGCGCGTATGCGAAGTCGTACAGGCAATTGACCCACCAGTCGGCATCCTTGCGTGCCAGCCAGGGTGAGGTCAGGCCCGATTCAATGTCCGGCGGAATGTCCACACCCGTATGGGGCATGCTGACGATGAGAGGGGCCTCGCCGCGAATGACGGTGAGCCACGGAAGGCGGGATTCGTCTGTCATCGGGCTAGAATAGCGAACGCCGAAGCAGGAGTGACGGGCTACATGACGAGTTTGTGGTTTGAGTCCGCTTTGTTGCCGGACGGTTGGGCGAATCGCGTGCGTGTGACTGCGGCGAACGGCCGCATCGAGCGCATCACCACCGAGGTTGATCCATCAGAAACGGACGAACGGCTCAAGGTTGGCATTCCGGGCGTTCCCAATCTGCACAGCCACGCGTTTCAGCGTGGCATTGCAGGGCTCACGGAGCGGCGCGGTCCCGAGGGCGATAGCTTCTGGACGTGGCGTGAGCTCATGTATCAGTTCGTCGAAAGGATCGATCCGGACGAGCTGGAGGCTATCGCATCGCTCGCCTATGCGCAGATGCTCGAGTGCGGTTTCACGCAGGTGGGGGAGTTTCACTACCTGCACCATGACCGCGGCGGCATTCCATTCGCAGACCCAGGAGAGCTGGCGGCGCGGATCGCAGCGGCGGCAGCCAATACCGGAATAGGCCTGACGCTGCTGCCAGCTTTTTACGCCCACGGCGGTTTTGGCGGAGCGGAACCCCAGAAGCGCCAACGGCGCTTCATCAACAGCCGCGATCGATTCGCTGACATCGTGGATGCGAGCCGCAAAGCCGTGAAGGCATTGCCCGGCGGCACGGTCGGCGTCGCGCCGCACAGCTTGCGCGCGGTGACCCCAGAGGAGCTGACCTGGCTGATCGAGCTGTCACGCGGCAGCGTCATTCACATTCACATCGCCGAACAGACCAAGGAGGTCGATGACTGCATCGCGTGGTCAGGGCGCAGACCCGTGGAGTGGTTGCTCGAGCACACCGCGCTGGACGAGCGCTGGTGCCTCGTGCACGCGACTCACATCAACGATGCAGAAATTCAGGCGGTCGCAGCGAGCGCAGCGGTGGTGGGGTTATGTCCCATCACGGAAGCAAATCTCGGCGATGGGATATTCCCGGCGCCAGCCTTTCTCGCCCAGGCAGGCCGGATAGGCATCGGCTCGGATTCGAACGTGCTGCTGGACGCAGCCGAGGAGTTTCGTACGCTGGAATATTCACAGCGGCTTGCTCATCGTGGGCGCAATGTGCTGGCATCCGCTGCCGGCCGGTCGACCGGCCGGACACTGTTCGATGGCGCATTGGCCGGTGGCGCTCAAGTGCTGCACTCGGCTCGCGGACTCATTGCGGGAGCGTCGTTGGACGTCGTGAGTCTGAGTACAGAGCAGCCGGAGCTCGTACAGCGCCGCGAAGATGACATTATTGATAGCTGGATATTCTCGGGTGGCCGGCGAGTAGTGGATTGTGTATGGCGCGCTGGTGAGAAGGTGGTGGTCAACGGCAGACATCGCCACCGCGACGCCATCGTCGCGCGTTATCGCCGGGTGTTGAAGAACCTGCTGAGCTGAGGGGAAATAGGGAAGTGATGAAGAATATCGCCGGCGTCATCCTGGCCATTGTGGGCGCCATCGCGCTGACCGTCATTGCTCTGCACCGCCACGAGCCTGTCAACGCCCTCTGGATCGTAACCGCCGCAGTCTGCGTCTATCTGCTCGGATATCGCTTCTATGCCGCGTGGATTGCGGCGCGGGTGCTGTCAGTTGATCCTTCGCGAGCCACTCCCGCCGAACGGCATGACAACGGACGCGATTTCGTTCCAACGCATCGCTGGATCGTCTTCGGCCATCATTTCGCGGCCATAGCCGGCCCGGGTCCGCTCGTGGGCCCCACGCTCGCCGCTCAGTTTGGATACCTGCCTGGCACCCTCTGGATCATCGCGGGCGCGGTGCTGGGCGGCTGTGTTCAGGACATGACCATCTTGCTGTTGTCGACACGGCGGGACGGCCGCAGCCTGGGCCAGATGGCACGCGACGAGTTGGGACCCGTTGGCGGTTTTGCGGCGCTGATCGGTACGTTGTTGATCATGATCATTCTGATCGCGGTCCTGGGGCTCGTCGTTGTGTACGCCATGAAGCACAGCCCCTGGGCCACCTCGACTGTGTTTGCCACCATACCCATCGCGATACTGATCGGTTTCTACTTGCGGCGCTGGCGTCCGGGCCGGGTGCTCGAAGCCTCTGTCCTCGGAGTCGCATTGGTGCTGTTCGCGGTGATCAGCGGCGGCTGGATCGATAACAATCCCACGCTAAAGGCGGCATTCGACTTTCCAGCCGTACCGCTCGCAGGCTTTGTGATCGTGTACGGTTGGCTGGCGGCAATTCTTCCCGTCTGGCTGCTGCTGGCACCGCGTGACTACCTGTCAACCTTCCTCAAGCTGGGCACGGTCGCAGCGCTGGCCGTTGCCATTCTGTTGATGCATCCGCAGATCAGGATGCCGGCACTGACTCAGTTCGTAGATGGCACGGGGCCGCTGTTCGGCGGCAAGGTATTTCCGTTCGTGTTCATCACGATCGCGTGCGGCGCGGTTTCGGGTTTTCACGCCCTGGTTTCCAGCGGCACCACTCCCAAGATTCTTGCCAACGAGGGCGACGTTCGCCTCGTGGGATACGGCAGCATGGCGCTCGAATCGCTCGTTGCCATCATGGCCATCATCGCCGCTACCCTGTTGGACCCCGGCGTCTATTTCGCAATCAACACCGGCGCGGGCATTGTCGGTGCCGCCCCGGACGCTGCGGTCCATACAATCACCGGGTGGGGGTTTCCGGTTACCGTCGAACAGATGCAGCACCTCGCAAGCCAAATGGGCGAAAGCAGCCTTTTCGCCCGTACGGGTGGCGCACCCTCTCTGGCTGTCGGTATGGCGAGCATTTTCGGCTCGACTTTCGGCCGCGGCCTGCTGAGCCTCTGGTACCACTTTGCGATCATGTTCGAAGCGGTCTTCATCCTCACGACTTTGGATGCAGGAACCCGCGTCGGCCGTTTCATGCTGCAGGACTTGCTCGGCCACATCTGGAAACCGATGGGGCGGACATCCTGGTATCCGTCCGTGTTGTTTGCGAGTGCGCTCGTAGTGGCCGGATGGGGCTATTTCCTCTACATCGGTGTGATTGATCCCAATGGCGGGGTCAACATCCTGTGGCCGCTTTTTGGCATTGCCAACCAGATGCTGGCGGCGATTGCGCTGTGCGTTGCGACCGGAATCATCATCAAGTCAGGCAAGGCGCGTTACGCGTTCGTGACGCTTGTCCCACTGGCGTGGCTCGCGCTGATCACGTCGACGGCGGCCTGGCAGAAGCTGACCAGCGCGGATCCGCGTCTCGGGTTCTTCGCCGCCGCGAATGACCTGGCGGCGAAGCTGTCCTCCGGCGTACTGCCGCCGGACAAGGCGGCCGTGGCACCGCAGTTGATCTTCAACCAGCGCCTCGATGCCTGGCTGACGATGTTCTTTCTGACAGTGGTGTGGTTCGTCATTCTCGACATGGCGCGGGTGTCGATCCGCTACCTGCGCGGGCTGCCGGTTTCGGGCAGCTCCGAGGCTCCGTATCAAGTGTCGAGGCTCACCACTTGATCAAGCCCCGGAACATCTGGAGCTGGCTGCGCACGGCTACGGGCGACGATGCCTATGAGCGTTATGTCGAGCACCGCTCGAAGAAACATCCCGGTGAGCCGCTGTTGACGCGGGCTGCTTTCTACGAAGAGAGTCAACGCCGCAAATGGGGCGGAATCACGCGGTGCTGCTGAGGTTGTCGGGCTGCGATGCAGCGCTTCAATGGACTCGCATCTGCCGGATCAACCGCCGGTCGATGTACATCCTGGCATCGAGCACCAGGCGATCCTGAGCCTGTTGCAGCTGATGCAGGAAAAACATCACGAGGATACACGCGACGAGGGCAGTCAGAGTTGCGTTGAATGTCACGCCGAGCCCGAGAGTGACTCCGGAAATGTCACCGTGCAGAGCGCCTTGCGCATCCTGCAAGGCGCGCCCGATACCCCGCACGGTTCCAACAAACCCGACCGCCGGAATCGCCCAGGCGGTAAAGCGCACCATCGAGAGTTGCGCATCCAGCCGGTCGAGCTCGTTCTCGCACTCGGCGCGGACTGCCTCGGCCGAGTCCTGGACACTGCGCGTTGCTCCAAACCGATTCAGGGCTACCATCAGGGCGCGCGGAAGGAGCATGTCCTGTTCCTCGCGCGGCAGGCTCTCGAGCGGGCGGGCATAGGCGCGGGCATCGTCCGGTAGCACCACGTGACCTTCACCCACGTCAACGTATTGCTTCGCGAGCAGCCGCCGGTTGTGCGTGACGGCCCGGGCCTGATGACCGATGAGCGCCAGTGCCCAGCAGGCGAGCACCAGCGCCGTCTCCTGCTCGTAGTCCTTGAGAATGACGAACACGGACCGCAGATTGTGGGGCGGCGGGGACGCGAGAATCGCCTCGGCATGCGGGCGGATGATCGTGGCGTAGAGGGTTTGCACCACGATCGCACTGATCAGCAGGGCTCCCACACTGAACAGCGCCTCGCGGCCGAACACAGTTCGCATCTATTCTCCCATTGGCTGAAAGTCGCCTGCGGCGCTTTCAGCAGACATGACTTCGTCGCCCGCGGGCAAAAGGGTTCGACGCATGCGTCTCACCTTTTGCCCGCTGCGCCATTCCACTAGGCTACCGACTGGATCCGCCGAAAGTACACTCATGAACACAGTTGCAGACAAGATCATTGCGCGGGAGTTCGTCGTTACATCGGAATTGACGCCTCCCAAGGGCGTCGATTTGACCGATGTGTTTGCCAAGGCGGAGGCTCTGAAAGGCTATGTGGATGCCTTCAACGTCACCGATTCGCATCGTGCCCGCATGGCTATTGCGCCCGCGGCGGTCGCGCGCCTGCTGCTCGACCGTAATATCGAGCCCATCGTGCAGATCACGGCACGCGATCGGAACCGCATCGCGATCCAGGCCGACATCCTGGGAGCCGCCGCGCTCGGAGCCCGTAATTTCGTGTTCATGGCGGGCGACCCGCCGGCGAATGGCGACCATCCGGATGCCAAGCCCGTATTCGATCTGAATTCGAACCAGATGTTGCGTGCGGGGCATGAGCTCGCGCAGGGCCGGGACATGGCCGGCAATCCGCTGCGCGGCACGCCAATCCTGTTCCTGGGGGCCACGGCCAACCCGGGCGCGGTGGACTTGCAGGCGGAGGTCCTCAACACGCGCCGCAAGATTGACGCAGGCGCGCAGTTCCTGCAGACCCAGGCGGTTTATGAGCGGGCGACCGTGGAGAAATTTCTCGATGCCGTGAAGCCCGACGGAGTGGCCATCCTGGCCGGCATCATTCCATTGAAGTCATCGAAGATGGGGGCGTGGCTCAATGCCAATGTGCCCGGCATTCGCGTGCCCGATGCACTACTGGAAGAAATGCACAGCGTCGCGGGTACGGACGGCGAGATTGCAAAGGGCATCGACATTGCCGCGCGGACCATCCGTGAAATCGCGAAACTCTGCGCGGGTGTACACGTGATGGGGCTCGGCTGGGAGGGCCACATCCCGGCGATCCTGGAAGCCGCCGGCGTTCGGCGCTAGCGCGCCCTCAAGGCCTTCGAGCGCGCAACAAGATACCCTGGCGCGGAGCGTGCGCGCCATGGATGGCGCGCTCGTAGCCCCAGGGGTGCGACGCATGCGTCGCACGGGTTGACCCGGGAGGGACAACCCTGGGTTGTGAGCAGGCGCAGCCTGCGCAACCGGTTCACGGCGTTCCGCGACGGGGTATCTTGTTGCGCGATCGGAGGCGCCGGCGACCGCTCTAACTATTAACCACACGTCTGCGGAACGCCGCCGGCGACTCCCCCGCAAGCTTGCTGAAAAACCGCGAGAAGTAGGCCGGATCCGTGAACCCGAGGTAGTACGCGATCTGCGCGACAGTCATGTTCGTGTACGTCAGGTTTCGCTTGGCCTCGAGCACCAACCGCTCCTCCAGCACCCGCATCGGAGTTTTGCCCGTCACCTCGATACAAGCTGCGCGCAGCCGTGCCGGAGTCACATTCAACGCCTTCGCATACTGCGCAACTGACAGCCTACTTCGCAGGTCGGTCTCAATCCTTTCGCGCAACCGCGCCACCAGCGCGGCGCGCGCACTACCCGCGGCGGATACAACTTCCGAAGGTTGATGGAGTGCCCGAACAGCACTGACCAGCAGTGTTGTGAGTCGAGCCGTTGCAGCGGCTGCGCTGGCAGGCGCGCTCCATACGAGCTCGCGCCTCAGCTTCGGCAGCGTATCTTTGAATTCCTGGGCGAATTCCTGGGCAAACTCCTGAAAGTGTACGGGGTCCTCGTCCAGTGAGGCGCAGGTGGCGTTGGCAAACAGGCTCGTGAAGCTGCGCTCGTCACGGGCCAGGTCGCGAAGCAACGTATCCGCCAGGGTGACGACGTAACCCTCGGTGTCTTCTGCGAACGAGAAGCCGTGAACCACGCCGGCCGGCACGACCAACAGTGCGGGCGCACGAAACGGTTGCCGCCGCGTTTCAGCCTCCATCTCGCCACTGCCCGTAAAGATGACCAGCAGTTGATGCAGGTCCCGGTGCGCGTGGGGCTGAATCCTCCAGTCGTTTACCCGGCTCCGGTCGGCAATCGTCTCGACGTGCAGAAAGCGCTCGCCCGCGTCCCGCGGCGGCTCGCCGTACAGGAAGAATCGCGGAATGGCGGCCTGAGGCTCTCGCATTGCACTAAATCCAAGCCGAACGCGTTTGCGTCCATGGTCTGCCGGCTGGCGATGGATACAGTTTACCGCTCATGCGTACCCAGGTTGCGATCATCGGCGCAGGGCCTGCAGGCCTTCTGTTGGCGCACCTGCTGCATCAACACGGCATCGAATGCGTGGTGCTGGAGGCCAAAAGCCGGGACTACGTTGAAAACCGGGTGCGTGCCGGTGTGCTCGAGCACCAGAGTGTCGACATCCTGAACCAGGCGGGTGTCGGTGCACGCATGATGGCGGAAGGACTGCTTCATCACGGCATATTTCTGCACTTTGCAGGGCGCAGCCACCGGATCGACTTTGAGGAGCTGACCGGCCGCACCGTGATGATCTACGGACAACAGGAAGTGGTCAGGGATTTGATCGCGGCCCGGCTCGCGGCGCGCCAGCCGCTGTATTTCGAAGTTGATGCCGTGTCGGTACATGACTCTGACACAGACTCGCCGCGCGTGCGGTTTCGAAGCGGGGGAGAGCAGCACACGCTCGAGTGTGACTTCATCGCGGGCTGCGACGGCTTCCATGGCATCTGCCGTGCAACCGTGCCGCCGGAGCAGCTCAGCCTGTACGAGCGCGTCTACCCATTCGCCTGGCTGGGCATACTCGCGGAGATTCCGCCTGCATCCCACGAGTTGATCTATGCCAGCGATGAGCGCGGTTTTGCACTGCTCAGCATGCGCTCAGCCACGGTGAGCCGCCTCTACCTTCAATGCGCTCCGGATGAGGACGTCGAACAGTGGCCGGACGAGCGGATCTGGAGCGAGCTGCGCGCGCGCCTCAACGTTCAGCTGGCCAGCGGGCCCGTGCTGCAGAGGTCGGTAACCCCCATGCGCAGTTTCGTGGCCGAGCCCATGAGATTCGGCCGCCTGTTCCTCGCGGGGGATGCCGCCCACATTGTTCCTCCGACCGGGGCCAAGGGCATGAACCTGGCTATGGCCGATGTACAGGTGCTGGCGCGCGCCCTTCAATCCTTCTACGGCCCAAGGGCTCACGGGGGCCGATCCGGGGCCATGGAAGCCTTGAATGCGTACTCGCAGACCTGTCTGAGCAGGGTCTGGAAAGTACAGCGCTTCTCCTGGTGGATGACCTCGCTGCTTCATCGCTTCGAAGAGGACACGCCATTCGACCGGCGCCGGCAATTCGCAGAGCTCGAGTACATAGTCTCTTCCCGCGCGGCTGCCCAGACGCTGGCGGAGAACTATGTGGGACTGCCGCTCGCGCCTTAGCTCCCCGCCGGGGTGGAAGGGTAGCCGCTCGGCCGCCGTGGTAAGCTGCGCCCCCCCGAAAAGTGGCGGGTAAGGACGTCAATGGCACTGAAAATCATGATCCTGGGAGCTAACGGCTTCATCGGCAGCGCGCTGACCAACGCGATCCTGCGGACGCGGCCCTGGGAGGTGTACGGCATCGATCTGGCAGACAACAAGCTCCAGGATTTGCCCGCGACGGATCGTTTTCACTTTGTCGAAGGCGACATCACGATCAACAAGGAGTGGGTCGAGTACCACGTCAAGAAGTGCGACGCGGTCGTGCCGCTCGTGGCCATCGCGAATCCCGCCCAGTACGTTACGCATCCTCTGCGCGTGTTCGAGCTCGACTTCGAAGCCAACATCGACGTCGTGCGGCACTGCGTGAAATACGGCAAACGCCTGATCTTCCCGTCAACCTCGGAAATCTATGGAATGTCCGAGGACAGCGTGCTGGATGAAGAAACCAGCCCGCTCGTATACGGTCCCGTCAACAAGCAGCGCTGGATCTACGCAGCTTCCAAGCAGCTCCTGGACCGGGTGATTTTCGCGTACGGTGTGCGAGACAACCTCGACTACACACTGTTCAGGCCGTTCAATTTCATCGGTCCCAACCTCGACAACATCGAGGAGCCGAAGGAAGGCAGCTCGCGCGTGTTCACGCAGTTCCTGTCGAATGTGCTGTACAAGCGGCCCATCAAGCTCGTGGACGGCGGACACCAGAAGCGTTCCTTCACGTACATCGATGATGCCGTGGAGGCCTTGCTCACGATCCTCGAGAACAAAGGCAACTGCGCCAGCAAACGCATTTTCAACATCGGCAACCCGGACAATTGCGTATCCATACGCGAGCTGGCCGAACGCACGATCCGCATTGCGCAGGAATTCCCCGTGTTGCGTGAGAGCGCGAAGGGAACGGAAATCGTCGATGTGACCGCGGGTGAGTACTACGGCAAGTATTACCAGGACATCCAGGTGCGCGTACCGGCGATCGAGGCCGCCAGGCGGGATCTGGGTTGGAAGCCAACTACTGATCTGGATACGGCCATCCGTCGCACGATCGAGTACTACGTGAACCAGGACGTTTTTGGCACACGCACCATCGGCGCCTCGGCCAATAGCTGACCCACAGTCGAACCAACCGGTTTGGTCATGAGGAACGTGGGGCAGGGGCTGCGTCACACACGTAGCTTCGGTTGGTTGCTATGGATCGTGCTGGCGGCGGTCTGGTTTGCAACCATGCCCATTCGTCCGCTGATCGACCCTGACGAAGGGCGCTACGCCGAGATCCCTCGCGAGATGGTGGCAACGGGTGACTGGATCACGCCGCGCCTGGACGGTCTGAAATACTTCGAGAAGCCCCCGTTGCAGTACTGGGCAACTGCTGTGGCGTATTCAGCGTTTGGTGTGAGCGAATGGACGGCTCGTCTATGGACCGTGGGGCTGGCGTTCCTGTGCCTGCCGATGGTCTTTGGGTGGACCACGCGGCTCTACGGCCAGACTGCGGGCTTCGCGGCCCTGACGGCGCTCGTGGTCAGCCCGTACTTCGAGCTCATCGCGCATCTGAATCTGCTGGATGCCGGCTTTGCGTTCTGGGTGGCGGGCACAGTATTCGCCTTCACACTTGCACAGTGCTCTCCCGATGGATCTACCAGCGAGCGACGCTGGATGCTGCTGGCCTGGCTGGCCGCAGCGCTGGCCGTGCTCAGCAAAGGCATCGTCGTCGGCGTGCTCACCGGGGGAACGCTGGTGGTCTATACGCTGATAGAGCGCGACGCACGACCCTGGCGGCGTCTGCATCTGATGTTGGGCCTACCACTGTTTCTACTGGTCGCAGTGCCTTGGTTCATTGCCGTGAATGCGCGCAACCCGTCTTTCGCGGAGTTCTTCTTCGTTCACGAGCATTTCGCAAGATTCCTGACCACGGTGCACAAGCGTGTGGAACCCTGGTGGTACTTCCTTGGCCTGCTCGTCATCGGTGCTCTCCCATGGCTGTGGGCCCTGCCGGCAGCTTGCCGCCGCGCGTGGCTAGAGCCTCCTCGAGCTAATCAATTTAAGCCACTGAAATTCTTACTGATATTTTGCGGCGTGACCCTCGCATTTTTCTCCGTGTCAGAATCGAAGCTCGCACCCTACATCCTGCCCATGATGCCCCCACTCGCTGCCATCATCGGTGCACACCTCGCGGAGAGCCCGACGTTCGTACGCAGGATGGCGCGATTTACTGGCGGATTGTTGCTGTTCCTGGCTGCGGGATTTAGCGTCTTTGCCATCCGCCGTTATGGGTTTTTGCCGCCGACCGCGCTACCTTGGCTGATAGCCGCATCGATTGCCGCCGCGTACGGTGTGTTCGCAACGTGGAAGCGAGATGCCACGCGGGCCGCGGTCGTATGGGCTACGGCCGCAAGCGCGATTTTGGGTTGGCAGTGTCTGCTCAGCGCATACACTGAGCTGCCCGAGCGGTCATCGTACAAACTGGTCATGACAGTCAAACCCCTGATCGGACCTCAAACCGAATTGTTCACCATCGGTCAATACCGGGAGACTCTCTCCCCGTACCTGAAGAGGACCCTGACGCTCGTGGACTTCGAGGGGGAGCTCGAATTTGGAATCTCACAGGAACCCGCGCGCGCGCTGAGCGCGGCGGCATTTCTGGCCCATTGGAATGCCGCGACGAACGCCGTGGCTTTCATATCTCCAGAGATTATTGACGCCTGGCGGGCCAAGGGGTTGCAGGGCAGGGTGATCGGCGGCGACAACCGGACACTCGTGGTGAGCCGCCTGTGAGACCGGCCGACTTTGCGGTGTTGTCCTTCGGCGTGTTGCTGAATGCGTTCGCACAGCTTGGGTTGAAAGCGGCGACTCGCGTCACGGGCCCGCTGATCGTGCCGGGTGGCGGCACCTTGAACCGGGCGCTCGAGCTGCTGACGGTCCCCTCTCTTTGGTTTGCGTTGAGTGCCTATGGACTCAGCGTGGTCGTGTGGTTGGTTGGGCTTTCGCGGGTACCCGTCAGCCAGGCCTACCCCATGCTGTCGATGGGTTACGTCATCAACATTGGACTCGCCTGGTGGTTGCTGGGCGAGGTGCCGAATGCACAACGGGTGATCGGCATCGCCGTCATCGTGGTGGGCGTGGTGCTGGTGGCCCGCTCCTGAAGTGTTGGCCGTTTCGGCAAGAGGAAAGCAGATGGTGAAGAAGATGCTGCCATTCACTCGTCCGACGATTGACGAAGAGACGATCCAGGGCGTCGCCGAAGTGCTCAGGTCAGGTTGGCTCGCAAGCGGACCGAAGGTCGCCGAGTTCGAGGCGGCTCTGTCCCGTTACCTGGGCGGCCGTCCGGTGCGCACCCAGACTTCCGCCACCGCGAGCATGGAGATGGCGCTGCTGGCGTGCGGAATCGGCGAGGGCGACGAGGTCATCACGCCTGCTATGAGCTTCGTTGCCACGGCCAACGTGATCATGAGGGTGCGGGCACGCCCGGTCTTCGTCGATGTTGGCCTCGATTCGCGCAACATCGATTTCGAGCAGGTCGAGGCGGCAATCACACCGCGCACGCGCGCCATCTTGCCCGTGCACTTCGCGGGATTGCCCGTCAACATGGACCGGCTGTATGACATCGCGAAACGCCATGGCCTGCGGGTCATCGAGGACGCGGCGCATGCGATCGGCTCCGCGTGGAAAGGCCGCCGCATCGGCAGCTTCGGCGATCTCGTCTGCTTCAGTTTTCACCCCAACAAAAACATGACGACCATAGAAGGTGGCGCGGTGAGCGGGGGCTCGGCCGAGGAGGTCAAGGCGCTCGAGCTGCATCGCTGGCACGGCCAAATGAAGATCCCGGGCGGCGTGGACACCCTGTTCGCCGGTGGCAAGGCAAACCTGTCGGATGTAGCGGCACGCGTCGGTCTCGGGCAGCTCGCGCGCCTGGAGGAATTCAATGCCCGGCGGCGGCAGCTCGTGGCGCGGTACTTCAGTCTGTGGAGCGATGATCCGGCCGTGCGCCTGCCCGAGCGCGGCACCGGGGGTGAGGCCGAAGATCACAGCTGGCACGTGTTCGCGCCGCTGCTGCCACTCGGGCAGTTGAAAATCACCCGGCCGCAGTTCATCGAAGCCATGGCTCAACGCGACATTGCAGTTGGCCTGCACTATCCGGCGATCCACCTGTTCAGCGCTTATCGGGCGCTTGGGTATCGCGAGGGACAGTTTCCGAATGCCGAGCGGATAGGCCGCGAGACCATCACCTTGCCCTTGTTCCCGGCGATGGAGTTGAATGACGTCGATCGGGTCGTGGCAGCGGTCAACGAAATCACTACGGGAGCGCGCCTTTGAACGCCACCCTTTCAGTTGTCATTCCGATCTTCAACGAGGAGGGCGGCCTGCAGAGCTTGTTCGACCGCCTGTATCCGGTGCTCGATCAGTTGGGCCGCAAGTACGAAGTGATCTTCGTGGACGACGGCAGCAGTGACCGCTCGGTCGCCGTACTGCGGGGACAATTCGCGAAACGCCCCGACACCACGCGCGTAGTGGTGCTCGCGCGCAATGTCGGACAGCACATGGCCATCATGGCCGGCTTTGCGCAGACCCGCGGCGACTACGTCATCACCCTGGATGCGGATTTGCAGAACCCTCCGGAGGAAATCGGCAAGATCGTCGCGGCCATGGATGAGGGCGCCGACTACGTCGGCACCGTGAGGAAAGACCGTCACGATGCGTATTGGCGCAAGGCGGCATCGCGCCTGATGAACCGGTTCCGGGAGCAGACCACCCAGATCCGGATCACCGACCAGGGTTGCATGTTGCGCGGCTACGATCGCGAAATCGTGGATGCAATCAATAGCTGCGTCGAGATCAGCACCTTTGTCCCCGCACTGGGATACACCTTCGCGCGCAACCCGGTGGAAATCGAAGTGGTGCACGCCGAACGTACGGTTGGGACGTCGAAATATTCCCTGTACCGCCTGATCCGCCTGAACTTCGACCTGATGACCGGCTTCTCGGTGGTGCCGCTGCAGTTATTCTCCATGGCTGGGGTGATCATCGCGTTGCTATCCCTGGTCGGAGTCGTTCTGCTGGCCATCCGGCGGTTGGTGGTAGGTCCCGAAGCGGAAGGGTTGTTCACGTTATTCGCCATCGCGTTCTTCCTCATTGGCGTGTTGCTGATGGGTGTGGGTGTTGTTGGTGAGTACGTCGGTCGCATCTACGAACAGGTCCGTCAGCGGCCGCGATACACGATCGCTGCGCTTCTCGAGCAGGAGGAGTCGCAACCTCACGACGTGCCCGCACCCCGGACCGCGGAGAGAACTTCGGGAGCGGGTGGATGACCGCTGCTCGAGCAGTGGTGTTCGGTTATCACGACGTCGGCGTTCGCTGCCTCAAGACGCTCATTTCGGGTGGCGTGGAGGTCCCGTTGGTCGTGACCGTAGCCGACGATCCGAATGAGACTCAGTGGTTCGGAAGTGTGGCAGCAACCGCCGCGGAGTATGGCATCACGGCCATAACTCCCCCCGATGCGAACACGCCGGAGCTGCAGCGCACGATCTCGGACCTGCAACCCGACTTCATTTTTTCTTTCTACTACCGCTCGATGCTGGCGGCACCACTACTGCGTATCGCTCGCCTTGGTGCACTCAACATGCATGGTTCAATGCTGCCGAACTACCGCGGCCGGGCGCCCGTGAACTGGGCGGTTCTTCGAGGTGAGCGCGAAACGGGCGCGACCCTGCATTACATGGTTGAGCGCGCTGATGCTGGCGAAATCGTGGATCAACTGGCCGTCCCCATACTGCGGGATGATGATGCCCGCGAGGTGTTTGCCAAGGTCACCGTCGCTGCCGAGACCGTTCTGGCGCGGTCGCTTCCAGGGTTGATTGCGGGCACGGCGCCGCGGAGGATCCAGCCAATAGAGCCCGCGCAATATTTTGGACGCCGCCGTCCCGAAGACGGCCGGATCGACTGGGCCTGGCCGGCTGAGCAGATTCACAACCTGGTGCGCGGGGTGGCGCCGCCATTTCCGGGAGCGTTCGCCGATGTCCAGGGGGAGCGCTGGTGGGTTCATAAGACGCGGGTTGTGGCGCGCACAGCAGGCCCGAATTCGTGCGCCAGACTGGTTGGAACCGGCGGTCAATGTCATATCGAGTGTCGGGATGGCAGCGTGTTGCAACTTCTGGCGGTGGCAACGGCTGCCGGCCCGTTGAACCTGCAGGCGCTGGCTGCCGAGCTGAGCCGGAAGCCGCGGCTGCTTGCCTGAATGTCGCGTATCGCTCTGAAAATCGATGTCGATACGGACCGGGGCACCCTCGAGGGTGTGCCGCGCCTGGTCGGCCTCTTTGAGCGACTCAACGTGCGCGCGACCTTCCTGTTCAGCCTGGGCCCCGACCAGACCGGCCGCGCCGTCAAACGTGCGTTCCGCCGCGGGTTCATGGGGAAGGTCCGAAGAACGTCAGTGTTGAAACACTACGGCTTGAAAACGCTCCTGTATGGAACGCTGCTGCCTGGGCCGCATATCGGGCGTCGGCGCGGGTCGATCATGCGCGATGTAGCGGGTCGCGGGTTTGAAGTTGGTGTGCACACCTACAACCACGTGAAATGGCAAGACAACGTGGCGGCAGAGAATGAGTCATGGACGCGCCGCGAGCTGACACTTGCCCGCGATGAATTTGCCCGGATCTTCTCCCGCCCCCCCGTGGTGCATGGCGCCGCGGGCTGGCAGATCAACCGCTACGTTCCGCGGTTGGAGCAGGAATTGGGATTCCAGTATGCATCCGACGGTCGCGGAACCGGTCCCTTCGTGCCCGTGGCAAATGGAGTTGCGGTTGAGGTTCCCCAGATGCCCACGACCCTGCCGACGCTCGATGAACTGATCGGGCGCCCGGAACTGGAGGGGGTGGATCCCATAGACCACCTGTTCTCGTTGACCGAAGAGCATCCCGAACGCGATCATGTTTATACCCTCCACGCGGAATTGGAGGGCAACACCTACCTCGAGGCGTTCGAGAGGCTGATCCGGGGCTGGCGGGATCGGGGCGCCGATCTGATCGACCTTGCAGGCTATGCGGCGACGTTGCGTGTCGCCGAGCTGCCCAGGTGTGAGATGGTGGAAGGGACCGTGGAGGGCCGCAGCGGCACGCTGGCGTGCCAGCACTTACCAGGGGCTGCGCCCCGAACAGGAGCCTCACCATGACTTGGTACGGTTTATCGGTATTCAGCCTGGCCTACGTGCTCGCGGTCGCGAGCCCCGGGCCGGGAGTTGCCGCGATCATTGCCCGCTCGCTGGGCCACGGACTGCGCGGTGCGCCCGCCTTCATTGGCGGCTTCATGGTCGGTGACCTCATCTGGTTTACATGCGCGGCCACGGGCCTGGCCATGCTCGCCCAGGGCGCCTACACCGTATTTCTCGTCGTGAAGTATGCGGGTGTGGCTTATCTGCTGTACCTGGCCTATCGCTTGTGGACGGCACCGGCAAAGCCGATCGATGCATCGCGTGACGTGAGCCGCGAGCGGCCGTTGCAGCTCTTCCTGGGCTCCCTGGCGCTGACCCTGGGTAACCCGAAGACCATGATCTTTTTTCTGGCCGTCCTTCCCACCGTGGTCGAGTTGAAGAGCCTGTCCGTAACCGGCTTCTTCGAAATCGTCCTCGTCATCCTGGTCATTCTGCCCACAGTGCTGGGCGGCTATGCCTTTGGCGCGAGCCGGGCCCGCCGTCTTTTCTCTAGACCACAGACCGTCCGATGGGTCCAGCGTGGTACTGGAGTTGCCATGGCATCCGCGGCTGTGGCCGTCGTAACACGGTAGGAACGCGGTAGGAACTACCGTCCACCCTCTACGGTAGGGACCTCTCACAATATAGCGTCGCCCGGTACGTCTATCTCCTCAGATGGACGTGACGCTGAATGACCCTTCCGTGACTTCCGAACAGGATCGAAAGATCTCCGCCGCCGTACGGCGCGAGGGCGGTCGCCTGCGGAATTTCATTCGCCGCCGCGTGCTGGATGCTGCCGAGGCCGAAGACATCCTCCAGGAAGTGCTGTACGAGCTCGTCGCCGCTCATCGCCTGATGCAGCCGATTGAGCAGGCCGGTGCATGGCTGTTGCGGGTGGCCCGCAACCGCATCATCGACAGGTTTCGCAAGAAGCGGGCGGAACCCTTCGGGACCGGGAGTTCCGGGCGGTTCGAGGATGACGACGGGGAGGGTAGCGCGCTCGAGGATCTTCTGCCCTCCATCGAGCCAGGTCCCGAGGGCGAGGCGATCCGGCAGGTGCTGCTCGAGCAGGTCGAGGATGCGTTGGATGAACTGCCGCGCGAACAGCGGGAAGTTTTCATCGCGCATGAGCTCGAAGGAGCGAGCTTCAAGGAGTTGTCCGCACGTTGGGGTGTGAGCGTCAACACGCTGCTATCCCGGAAGCGGTACGCGATTCTCGCGCTGCGCGAGCAGTTGCAGGACGCCTACGACGAGTGGCTGGACGATTGATTACTTTTCTTAGGAGATCGTTGTGAGACGCTATTGGTTGATGAAGGGGGCCGCGGCGATCGTGTTGATTCCCGCGTTCGTGGCTGCCGTGAGCTTTGTGGTCATGCTGTTGTGGAACGCGCTCGTCCCCAGCCTGTTCGCAGGACCCGCGCTCGGATTCTGGCAGGCGGTGGGATTGCTCGTGTTGTGCCGCATCCTGTTTGGTGGGTTCCGGGGACACGGTCATCGCGGCTGGAAGCACAGAGCGTGGCGCGAACGCTGGCATCGCATGACACCCGAGGAGCGCGATCGCTTTCGCGATGGCATCCGCAGATGGCGGGACATGAGCCACGACGAACGCCGGGCATTTCGAAGGGGATTCCGTGGCTGCGGCGGCGGGATGATGGATGAGCCCGGCGAACCAAAGGGGGCAACGTCTGCCCAAAGAGAGATTTGAGATGAAACCTGTAAAGTGGAGCGACAGCTTCGATTTTGCAGCGGAACGTGCCGCCGATCCCTGGACCCTGGCGGCCCTGGACTTTCTGGAGCGCAGCCGCGAGGTAGCCAACGAGGTAGTTGTTGACGGCACGCGCAGTGAAACTTCAACATCGGGGCGTGAAGAAGTCCTTGCTCCTCGTTCCGGGCCTCCTGTGTGACGATGCCGTCTGGGCATCTCAGGCTGCAGCGTTGGCAGACATTGCCGATGTACGTGTCGCCAACAACGGTGAAACCGACAGCCTCGGAGCACTCGCCGAATCGATAATCGCCCACGCGCCGCCGCGCTTCGCGCTGGCGGGCCATTCCATGGGCGGCCGGATTGCGTTGGAAGTTGCCCGGAGGGCGCCTGAACGCCTGATCGGGTTCGCCCTGCTGGACACCGGATACGAGGCGCTTGCGCCTGGGGAAGCCGGTGAGCGGGAAGCCGCGGGGCGGCACGCGCTGCTGGCAACGGCGCGGCGCGAGGGTATGCGCGCGATGGCGCGGACCTGGCTGCAGGGGATGGTTTATCCTCCAAGGCTCACCGATGAGGAGTTGGTCGAGCCCATCCTCGATATGTTCGAACGTCGAACACCGGACCTGTTTGCACTACAGATAAAGGCGCTCCTGACCCGCCCCGACGCAACATCCGTCCTCCCGACTCTTCAATGTCCCACTCTCGTCCTGTGCGGACGCGAGGACGCATGGGCGCCACCCGCTCGACATGATGTAATGGCGAAAATGATTCGGCACAGCACATTGGAAATCGTTCCCGACTGCGGCCATATGTCACCGATGGAACGCCCGCAAGCCGTCAACCAGGCCTTTCGACGGTGGCTGGGATCGATCGAAGCGCAGGCATGATGGCGGGGCCGCACAAGTTTGCTCTCATCGGGTTCGGCGAGGCGGGCTCGATCCTCGGCGAGGATCTGGCGGCTGCAGGCCGGGCCGTGGTCATGTATGACATCCTCCTGGACACTCCTGCCAGCCGGGAGGCGATGCTCGAAAAAGCTCGACGTGCGCACGTTGGCGCTGCTCCGACTTTCGAGGAGGCTGTCGTTGGTGTGCAGGTAGTGATTTCTGCGGTGACTGCGTCGTCGTCGGCGGATGTTGCGGCCAAGGCCGCAAAGTCACTGCGTGCAGGCCAGGTGTTACTGGACATCAACTCCGTGTCGCCGGCCAAGAAACTGTCCAATGCGGCGCTGGTGGAGGCGGCCGGTGCCGACTACGTTGAGGCCGCTGTCATGGCGCCAGTGCCGCCGCAACGGTTGCGAGTACCCATGCTCCTCGGCGGCAAACGGGCAAGCGCTCTCGCCGAGGACCTCCGTAGTGTTGGGATGAATACGATTGCACTGTCGGAACAGATCGGGGTCGCATCTGCAGTCAAAATGTGCCGCAGCATCGTGATCAAGGGGCTCGAGGCGTTGACTGTGGAGGCGATGGTGGCAGCGCGGCGGTTTGGCGCGGAGCGTGAAGTGCTCGAGTCCCTGAACGGGACTTTTCCTTCGATGGGTTGGACGGGGCAGTTGCCTGACTATCTCGTCAGCCGGGCCGCGGAGCACGGCCGTCGCCGGGCCGCCGAAATGCGCGAAGTTGCGCGGACGTTGGAGGATGTTGGTGTCGAGCCGACAATGGCGCTTGCCACCGCAGCGCGCCAGGACTGGCTCATTGACGCTATGACTTCCAAGGGGTTGAGCTATTCGTCACTGGGCTCGCCGTTCTCGTGGCGCGATCTCGCAGACTGGCTGACCAAGACTGGCTGACCAAGGATAAATGAGCAAATACGAGTCACGGCTGAATGTGGAACAGCTCGTCGCGATCGACGTGCACACTCACGCCAACATTTCGACACGCGCGCCGCGCGATCCGTGTTCGGTGATCTTCGACGAGGCGATGGCGAAGTATTTCAAGTCGGCGGTTCCGCCGACCATCCCGGAAGTAGCCCAGTATTATCGGGAGCGAAAGATTGCCGCCGTCATCTTTCCCGTCGACTGCGAAGCGGAGATGGGCCACACGCGAATTGCCAATGAGGAAGTCGCGGAGATGTCTGCGGAGAATGCGGATGTGCTCATTCCGTTCGCGAGCATCGATCCGGCCAAGGGCAAGATGGGTGCCCGCGAGGCGCGCCGGCTGATCGAGGACTACGGCGTCCGGGGATTCAAGTTCCATCCCTCGCAGCAGGGCTTCTATCCGAACGACCGCAAAGCCTACGTGTTGTATGAGGCGATCGCGGCAGCAGGCCTGCCGGCGCTGTTTCACACGGGGCAGACGGGCGCAGGCGCCGGGGCTCCGGGCGGCATGGGCATCCGGTTGAAATATTCCAACCCGATGTATCTGGACGATGTTGCAGCGGATTTCCCTGACATGCCCATCATCCTTGCGCATCCGTCGTTTCCCTGGCAGGACGAGGCGCTTGCGGTAGCCACTCACAAGCCCAATGTGCACATCGACCTGTCAGGCTGGTCGCCGAAGTACTTTCCGGCGAACCTCGTGCAGTACACCAACACGCTGTTGAAGGACCGGATCCTGTTCGGGTCGGACTATCCGGTGATCACCCCGGACCGCTGGCTGGCCGATTTCGCGCAATTGCCGATCAAGCCGGAGGTGCGGCCGAAGGTGTTGAAGGAGAATGCGGTGAGGTTGTTGAAGCTGGCGTGACGCCCGGGCGCCCCAATTGCGGCTATTTGACCGGCAACACCGTCGAGCGCGTCACCGTCCGCATCGCGAAGCTCGACTGGACACTGGCAACGCTCGGCAGGCGCGTCAGGTGCTGATTGTGTATCCGCTCGAAGTCGGCAAGATCCGCTACTACCAGGCGCAGCAGATAGTCGTGCTCTCCCGTCATCAGGTAGCACTCCATCACCTCGGGTACCTTGCGTACCGCCGTTTCGAACGCCTCCAGGCCTGACTGGCTCTGCCGGTCGAGCGTAATGCTCACGAACACGTTGACGGGGTAGCCGGCCTTTTGCTGATCGATCAGGGCGGTGTACCCCTGGATGAGTCCCGACTCCTCCAGCGCCCGAACGCGCCGCAGACAGGCCGATTCCGAGAGGTTCACCTTCTCGGCCAGAGCGGTATTGGTGATCCGCGCGTCCTGCTGTAGCAGGCGCAGGATGGCTCGATCGTAGCGATCCAGCTCCATTGGCGCAAAAATCCTTCGTCTTTAGCCTCGTTAGCCGCAGATTCTGCCACAGCGGGGGCTTGCCGTGTCCATTACGCAAGGCCCTGCGAGGGTCCCGACCCTAAGCTGCCGCCACCCACACAACCCACGGGACCCTCCTGCTGAAGGTCCCGTACCAGGAGCCCCTGTCATGCGCATTGGTGTCCCAAAAGAGATCAAGGTTCACGAGTATCGGGTAGGGCTGGTGCCTGCCGGTGTACGCGAGCTCGTCGGTGCCGGACACGAGGTTCTTGTCGAAACGGGTGCTGGCAACGGCATCGGTGTGGATGACACGCAGTACAGGGCGGCGGGCGCGTCGATTGCCAACACAGCGGCTGAGGTTTTCGAGCGGGCGGATCTCGTGGTGAAGGTCAAGGAGCCGCAGCCCGTCGAGTGCGAGATGCTTCGCCCCGGGCAGGTGCTGTTCACGTACTTGCATCTCGCAGCGGATCCCACTCAGGCAAAAGGCCTGATGAAGTCGGGTGCGACCGCCATTGCGTATGAGACGGTTACCGCGCCGAACGGATCGCTGCCGCTGCTCACCCCGATGAGCGAGGTCGCCGGCCGCATGTCCATCCAGGTTGGCGCCGCGAGCCTCCAGAAGGCCAACGGTGGCTTCGGGATCCTGCTGGGCGGCGTGCCGGGCGTTCAGCCGGCGAAGGTTGTCATCCTCGGGGGCGGTGTCGCTGGCAAACACGCCGCTGAAATGGCTGTTGGCATGCGCGCCGATGTCACCATTGTCGACCGCTCGCTGGATCGCCTTCGCGAGCTTTCAGCCACTTTCGGCGCAAGTCTGTTGACGGCGTATTCAACGACAGAGACTGTTGAGCGTCTCGTGCGCGAGGCGGATCTCGTCATCGGTGCTGTCCTAGTTGCCGGTGCCGCTGCCCCAAAACTCGTCACTCGCGCCATGCTGGGGACGATGAAGCGTGGGGCGGTCCTGGTCGACATCTCCATCGACCAGGGCGGCTGTTTCGAGACCAGCCGACCCACCACCCACGCTGAACCAACGTTCGTCGTGGACGGCGTGATCCACTACTGCGTCGCGAACATGCCCGGCGCCGTTCCCCGCACTTCAACTTTCGCTCTGACCAACGCGACGTTGCCTTATATCCGTGCGCTCGCCGATTTGGGCTGGCAGGCGGCCCTCAAGCGCGATCCGGGCCTGGCGGCAGGCCTGAACGTGCATGCCGGCGAGATTACACACGATGTCGTTGCCCGTGCGTTGGGCATGAAGGCCCGTCCGGCAGCCGTTGCTGCCATCCGATAGGGCGCCCGCCGCTGCCGAGAGGCGCCGGGGTCGGCCCCGGGGCGACTGGCACGGCTCCCCGGACGCCAAGGGTGGCGATCCACTCTCCCCTAAGTGGAGTGGATCGCCCCACCCGCATACCCTAGGCTACGCTCCGCCTGCCCGCTGATGCGGTGCGGGCGTCACCCCAATTGCACCTCCAGGAGACCCCAGAATGAAGAACGCATTGCCGGTTGCCATACTGGCGCTCATGACCGGCTCAGCGATCGCGATACCGGTTACCTACAACGTCGACCCCAACCACACCTATCCCAGCTTCGAGGCCGATCACTTCGGTGGCCTGTCCAACTGGCGTGGCAAGTTCGACAAGAGTTCCGGCACGATCGTCATCGACAAGGACAAGGGTGCGGGAACGGTGGATATTACGGTCGATGCAGCCTCGATTGACTTTGGTCATGCAAAGCTCAACGAGCATGCCAAGTCGGCTGAAATGTTCGACATTGAGAAGTTTCCGACGGCCACCTACAAGGGAACCCTGGCGAAATTCAAGGACGGGGCGCCCACTGAAATTGACGGACAGCTCACGCTGCACGGTGTCACCAAGCCCGTGAAGCTGACCATCAATCAGTTCAAGTGCATCGTGAACCCGATGATCAAGAAGGAAGTGTGCGGTGCTGATGCATCGGCCACCATCAACCGCAGCGACTTCGGTGTCAGCTTCGGTGACAAGTATGGGTTCAAGCAGGATGTGAAACTGCAGATTCAGGTTGAGGGGATTCGCGCGAGCTGATCGCTCATCGGTACGCCCGGGGGTTAGCCCCTGGGCGGCCCGAGGGCCATGTTCGGGCGACTGGCCGGTATAAGCACATTGCCAGGAAGTATTGAGCTGGCGGCCCGGCCGGCGCGCCGCAGGCGAGGCATTGTGTAGACTCTCGTAAAACGAGGTCACATGTCCAAAAGCCAACCGACAGATCACGACGTTTTCGAGGCCATCATTGCCGCCGCCGTTGAAGCCGGCAAAGTTGTGCACGACATCTATCGTGGCGAGATTGACGTCAGCCACAAAGTCGACGAATCGCCAGTCACCAATGCCGATCACGCTGCCGAGGCCGTCATCCTCAAGCGATTGGGCGAGGTAGCCCCTCACATCCCGATCATTGCAGAGGAAGAGGTTGCCGCCGGTCGGGTGCCGGCAGTCGGAACCGAGTTCTTCCTGGTTGATCCGCTCGACGGTACCAAGGAGTTCATCCAGAAGCGTGGCGACTTCACCGTAAACATCGCGCTCATCCGCAATCGCCAACCGGTCCTAGGCGTCGTCTACGCGCCAGCCAAATCCAGCTTGTTCGCCGGCAACGTCACCGCAGAAAATGCATTCCGCAGCGACGTGAACACCGACAGTTCTGAGCCAACGCCGCGACGTGCCATCAAAGTCCGCCCGGTGCCCCCGAACGGCCTCACCGCGGTGAGCTCGCGCTCGCACTCAACCCCAGAGACCGATGCATACCTGGCTCTATTCAAGGTATCTGATCGCGTGTCAGTTGGATCGTCCCTGAAGTTCTGCCTGGTTGCTGCCGCCGAGGCAGATCTATATCCGCGCCTCGGCACCACGATGGAGTGGGATACAGCCGCAGGTCACGCTGTCCTGCTCGCAGCGGGTGGCAGCGTCTGGGCACCTGGCGGTGTGCCGCTGCTGTACGGCAAACCAAACTTCCGTAACTCTTTTTTCATCGCCAGCGGCACGCTGATTCCGCCGCCGCTTGCCACCTGACGATTCATGCCGCTATCCCTGAATCTCAAGCGTCTCGAGGCCGAGTCCATCGGCATCATCCGCGAGGTCGCGGCCGAATTCCGCAATCCCGTGATGTTGTACTCGATCGGGAAAGATTCGGGTGTGATGTTGCATCTGGCAATGAAGGCCTTTTATCCCTCAAAACCGCCGTTTCCCTTGCTGCATGTCGACACTGGCTGGAAATTCGGCGACATGATCCGGCATCGCGATCAGATCGTTTCGCGCTACGGCCTCAAGCTTCTCGTGCACACGAATGCGGAAGGCGTGGCCCGGGGTATCAACCCCATAGCGTCAGGTTCGCAGCTTCATACACAAGTCATGAAGACTGAGGCGCTCAAGCAGGCGCTCGACAAGTGGGACTTCGATGCGGCTTTCGGTGGCGCACGGCGAGATGAGGAAAAGAGCAGGGCGAAGGAGCGCGTATTCTCGTTTCGCTCCGCGGGGCATGTGTGGGACCCGCGGAACCAGAGACCGGAACTGTGGCAGTTGTTCAACACCCGCATCAGCAAGGGCGAAACCATAAGAGTGTTCCCCTTGTCGAATTGGACGGAGTTGGATATCTGGCAGTACACGCGGGCGGAAGACATTCCCGTCGTGCCGCTTTATTTCGCTGCGCCAAGACCCGTGGTTAAGCGCGACGGGGTATTGATCATGCGGGATGATGATCGTATGCCGTTGCTACCGGGCGAGGTGGAAGACACACTGACAGTTCGGTTTCGATCGCTGGGCTGCTACCCGCTGTCCGCCGCGATCGAGAGCACCGCGGCGACGCTGGATGACATCATCGAGGAGATGATCGCATCGCGGACGTCTGAGCGTTCCGGCCGGCTCATCGATAACGACGAGGCTGCGTCGATGGAGAAGAAGAAGCGGGAGGGGTACTTCTGATGGCCAATGCCCCATTAACGGCGACCTCTGCTTCGGACGCCAGCCCGCTGCGTTTCCTTACGTGCGGTTCCGTAGACGACGGCAAATCAACGCTGATTGGCCGCTTGCTGTACGACTCGAAGCTCATCATGGAAGATCAGCTCGTGGCCCTGCAGCGCGATAGCCGTAAGCACGGCACGACGGGCGACGACATGGACCTCGCTCTCCTCGTGGACGGGCTGGAAGCGGAGCGAGAGCAGGGCATCACTATCGATGTGGCATACCGCTTCTTCGCGACGCCACGCAGGTCGTTCATCGTGGCGGACACGCCGGGCCACGAACAATACACGCGCAACATGGCCACCGGAGCATCCAACTCCGACGCCGCCGTCATTCTCATCGATGCGCGCAAGGGCGTCCTCACACAGACGCGCCGTCATAGCTATATCTGCTCGCTACTGGGCATCCGCCACGTCATCGTCGCCGTAAATAAGATTGACCTGGTTGATTTTTCAGGCGAGCGCTTCCACCACATCGTCGGTGACTACCTCGGATTTGCGCAGGCGCTGGGCTTCACGTCGATAGCCACGATTCCCGTATCGGCTCGCTTCGGTGACAACGTCACGCAGAAATCCGGCCACATGTGCTGGTACGACGGGCCCACGCTCCTCGAGCATCTCGAGAGCCTGGACGTCGAGCAAGGGCTCGACGACAAAGCATTCCGCTTTCCGGTGCAGTGGGTCAACCGCCCCAATCTGGATTTCCGCGGATTTTCGGGCACGTTGGTATCGGGCACCGTCAAGCCTGGCGACCGCGTGGTCGTGGCCGCGTCGGGTAAGGAGTCGACGATTGCGCGGATCGTTACCGCCGACGGCGACTTACCTGAAGCGCGTGCTGGCGACGCAGTGACCCTCACGTTCGCCGACGAGATTGATGTGGCGCGCGGCGATGTTATCGCGCACGCGGACAGCCGCCCCGATGTCGTCGATCAGTTCGCCGCACATGTGCTGTGGATGGCTGAGGACGAGATGCTTCCCGGCCGGTCGTACTTAATGCGCATCGGAACCAAGTACGTTCCAGCGCGCATCACCAGCTTGAAGCACAAAGTGGACATCAACTCGCTCGACCACATTGCAGCGAAAACGCTGGGGCTCAATGAGATCGGGTTGTGCAACCTGTCCGCCTCCGCGCCCGTGGCATTCGATCCGTACTCAGATAATCGTGCAACAGGCGCATTCATCCTGGTAGATCGTTTCACGAACGCTACCGCTGGCGCTGGCATGATCACGTTCGGATTGCGCCGGGCGACGAACATCCACCGACAGAGTGTGCTGGTCGACAAGGCATCGCGGTTGCGCATGCACGGCCATCGCCCCGCGATTCTCTGGTTCACCGGGCTGTCCGGGTCCGGGAAGAGCACCATCGCCAGCATCGTCGAACGTGAGCTGCACGCGCGCGGCGCACATACCTACATGCTCGACGGCGACAACGTCCGCCACGGCTTGAACCGCGACCTAGGTTTCACAGACGCAGACCGCGTCGAGAACATCCGCCGGGTCGGCGAAGTCGCCAAACTTTTCGTGGACGCGGGACTTGTCGTCCTGTGCTCCTTCATCTCACCGTTCCGTGCAGAGCGGCAGATGGTGCGAGAGCTGGTCGACGCCGAAGAGTTCGTGGAGATTTTCGTGGACACGCCACTCCAAGAGTGCATGCGGCGTGACCCCAAGGGTCTCTACGCCCGCGCCAAGGAAGGGAAGATCAAGAACTTCACGGGCATCGACTCGCCCTACGAAGTCCCCGAGAACGCTGAGATCATCGTAGACACGGGCCAGGGCAATGCCGAGACCGCGGCCCAACGCATTATCGAGGCGCTTGCTGAGCGCCACATAGTCGCTTAGCGCCCTTCAAGGGCGCCGTCGCTCTTATCGTCAGGCTCGTCGCGAGGCACGAATCTCGCGCGCAGTTCCCGCGCGCGCAGCTGCGTATCCTCGTCGATCAGCTTATGTCAAACCCAAACTTGGCCGCATATTCTTCGCGTATCCGACGAACCTCAGCATTTTGAGATGGTTTCTATAACGTCAGAAGTCGACGTCAGGTCTCACACGCGAGGGTGGCCACGTAGTCCGCGATGGCGAGAGACGCCGTCAGGCCGGGAGATTCGATACCGAAAAGGTTCACCAACCCAGGGATCCCGTGAGCCGTGGGTCCGTCGATGCGAAAGTCCGCAGCCGGTTCCGTGGGGCTGCTGATTTTCGGGCGGATGCCGGCGTAGGCGGGTTGCAGGGCTTCGTCAGGTAAAGCAGGCCAATACTCACGGATCGCGGCATAAAAGCGGTCGGCGCGCCGGGGATCGACGTCGTAGTCAGGCTCATCAATCCACTGCACATCCGGGCCGAATCGGGCACGGCCGCCAAGATCCAAAGTGAGATGCACGCCTAACCCACCGTGCTCCGGGATCGGATACACCAGATGCCGAAAGGGTGAGCGGCCCGCGAGTCCGAAGTAGGTTCCCTTGGCGAAGTAGGGCGTTGGAATACGGTCCGCAGGGAATCCATCGATTGAACGCGCTACTTGCGGGGCATACAACCCGGCGCAGTTGATGACCGCGCGAGCGCACAACTGGAGTTCCTGCTCGTTGACGGAAATCAACACGCCCGCGGGGTCCAGAGACATCCCAGTCACTCGACTGTCGCAAACTAACGTGGCGCCGCGGCTCTGGGACTGCCCCAGCAACGCAAGCATGTACTCGTGTGAGTCGATGATGCCCGTCAAGGGCGAGTGCAACGCACCGGCACAGGACAATTCGGGCTCCAGCCTCACGGCGTCCTCGCGGCGAAGCAATGTAAGTCGAACGCCGTTGGCCTGCGCTGCAGAGCGAATGCGCTCCAATTCCGGGAGTTGTGCCTCCGATGTCGCCACGATGAGCTTGCCACAGCGCCGATGTGCGATCCCGTATTGCTCACAATAGGGATACAGGAGATCGCGGCCAGCGACGCACAACCGTGCCTTGAGGGAACCCTGCGGGTAATAAATTCCCGCGTGCACGACTTCGCTGTTGCGCGAGCTCGTCCCGGTCCCGAATTGCTGGCGAGCTTCCAGGATCAGGGTTTCACGTCCGTGCATCGCAAGGGCACGCGCCACGGCTAGTCCTACGACTCCGGCGCCTATGACGACTGCATCCACGGTGTTCATCGAGACGCAGTGTAGCGATTCGAATATGATCGCGTGCAATCCCGCATCCATGCTTCCAGGAGAAGTCAGTGTCCGCTGTGAAATACCGCCTCGATGGGAACGTAGCCGTCCTGGAAATCGATAATCCTCCCGTCAATGCCACGAGCATCAGCGTGCGGGAAGGACTGGCCGAGGCGCTGAAAGAGGCGGGCGCAGATCCCGCGGTGGATGCACTCGTGCTCACAGGATCCAACGGGGTGTTCCTGGCGGGCGCGGACATCAAGGAAATTTCTTCGGGGCTGTCAAACAAGTTCCCCATGCTGCGTGACCTGCAGTCCCAGATGGAGGCCCTTCCAAAGCCAATCGTCGCCGCAATCCAGGGAGTGGCATTGGGCGGCGGCTTCGAGATTGCATTGACGTGCCATTGGCGCGTCGCTGCGAAGAGCGCCCAGGTTGGACTGCCTGAGGTCAAGCTCGGACTTCTCCCGGGTGCGGGCGGCACGCAGCGATTTACCCGGCTTGCAGGTCCGGAGGCGGCACTCGATGCGATTACATCCGGTGCTCAGATTCCTGCAACCCGTGCCCTGGAGCTGGGATTGATCGATGCATTGGCGGATGACGTCGTAGCTGAAGCTATCGTGTTTGCGCGGCAGGCCGCAGCGGACCAACGGCCGCTACGGCTCGCGAGTAACGTCACCGAAAAGATCACTGGCGCAGATCCCGCGGTGTTCGCAGCTTTCAGGAAGAAACTCGAGAGCAAGGCCCGCGGCCAACTTGCGCCCTGGAGAATCATCGACTGCATCGAAGCGGCGTGCACCCGTCCAAAGGACGAGGCCTTTCAGCTCGAACGTGACTGGTACAACGAGTGCCGCAACAGTGCGCAACGCAAGGCCCTGGTGCACGGCTTCTTCGCCGAGCGCGAGGCACGCAAGATCCCGGACCTGCCGACTGATACCCAGCCGCTGCCCGTTCGCCGCGCGGCCATCATTGGGGCAGGTACGATGGGTGGCGGCATTGCCATGAACTTTGCGAATGCCGGCATCCCGGTGCAGTTGCTGGAATTGACCCAGGAGGCCCTGGACCGCGGCCTGGGCCTGATCAAGAGGAACTACGCGGCATCCGTCACGCGCGGCAGTCTTACGCAAGCCGCCATGGACCGCGCGTTGTCTCTCGTGCAGGGAGTGACGGAGTACGAGGCGCTTGCGGCGGCTGACATTGTCATTGAGGCGGTGTTTGAAGACATGAAGGTGAAGAAGGATGTGTTCACCCGCCTCGACGCTGTCTGCGCACCGCAGGCCATTCTCGCGACCAACACATCCTCGCTGGACATCGACGCAATCGCCGAGATCACCTCGAGGCCGCAGAATGTCATCGGCACCCATTTCTTCAGTCCTGCGAACGTCATGAAACTCCTGGAGAACGTGCGCAGCAGACACAGTTCGGCCCGGACGATTGCTACCGCGATGTCGCTGGGAAAGCAGCTCGGCAAGGTGGCCGTGCTCGCCGGCAACTGCGATGGCTTCATTGGCAACCGCATGCTGCAGTTTTATTCCGGCGAGGCCGAATTTCTGCTGGAAGAGGGGGCGACGCCCGAGCAGATCGACACAGTCATGGAGGGATTCGGCTTTGCGATGGGGCCGCTCGCGGTCCGTGACCTTGCCGGCAACGACGTTGGCTACCTGATCCGCAAGAGCCGCAGGATCCCGGACGACGAGCGGTTCTCTCCCATCCTGCAGCGTGTGTTTGAAGCTGGCCGGCTCGGGCAGAAGAGTGGCAGGGGGTTCTATCGGTACGAAGGCCGGACCCGCATCCCGGATCCGGAAATCATGACTCTCATCGAGGGCGTGTCGCGCGACCTCGGCATCACCCGGCGCGAGATTCCGGACGACGAGATACTGAACAGGTTGTTGCACCCGCTCGTGAACGAGGGCGCGAAAATCGTCGCGGAAGGAATTGCGATCCGCGCGAGCGACGTGGACGTTGTGTATGTCAACGGCTACGGGTTTCCGGCATACAAGGGCGGGCCGATGTTCTGGGCCCAGGAAATCGGGTTCGAGAAGGTCGTCGAAACCATGCGCAAGCTTGCCCCAACACACGGACAGCGATGGCGCCCGGCTCCCTTGTTGGAGCGGCTGGCCTCAGGGGGCCAAGGTTGGAGCGACCTGAAGAAGACCGCCTGACTTCATGCCACGGGCAACCGCGTGGTGTACTTCTTCGTGCGCAGGACGAAGCTGGTATTCACGGCGCGGACCGCTTTTAGCTGCAGCACGTGCGACGACATGAACCGCTCGTAGGCTTCCATGCTGCCCGCGACGATTCGTAACAGGTAGTCGTTCGGGCCGCTCATGGAGTGGCATTCCAGGATCTCGGGCCGCTCTTTTACCAGCTGATCGAATTCCCGGATCGTTTCGGGGTGGTGGTTCTCGAGCGAGACCAGCGTGTACGCGAGGATAGGCAGGCCCACGGCCGGTCCGTTCAGGAGGGTGGCGTATCCGCTGATGAATCCTTCTTCCTCCAGCCGCCTCAGCCGCCGCCAGCACGGCGCGGGCGACAGGCCGACTCGCTTAGCGAGCTCCTGGTTCGACACCCTGGCGTCCCCCTGCAGCTCTTCGAGTATCCGGCGGTCAACGCGGTCCAGCGACTTCGACATGGAATGTTCCCGAGACTTGAGCAATAACCTTGCCAAGATGAGCACAAATCAGGCAATCGCCGCAAGCTCATTGCCTTGACCGAAGCATAAACTGTGCGCGCAAGTCAAAGGAGACAGACAATGGCGGCACCGGCCTTAGCGATCACCTCTCATCGGTCCGAGGGCCATGCGCACGCGCCCGACTGGAAGCGGGTCGCCTACCTTCTGCATCTGTCCCGCGCCCTCGATGACATCGAGGAATCCAAGCTCCTGCCCGAGCGCAAGGTCCTGTACCAGTTTTCGGCGCGCGGCCACGACTTCGCGCAGATTCTGCTTGGGTTGAATCTGACCGATCCTCACGATGGTGTGACCGTCTACTACCGCTCACGGCCTCTCATGTTGGCGCTGGGTGTTGATCTGGAGGACGCTGCGGCCGGTCCACTGGCTCGTGCCGGCTCGTTCAGCGACGGCCGCGATATCGGTGTCGTCTTCAACATGCCCAGCCGTGGAGGAGCAACAGTGTTGCCTTCCTGCGGCGGAGTAGGCGCTCAATACACTCCCGCGGCCGGGTGGGCGCAAGCAATCCGATTCCGGCGCGAGGCACTGGGTGAGACCTCTTACAGCCGAAGCATTGCCGTCGTCCTGGGCGGGGATGCCTCCGTTGCAACAAACGGATTCTGGTCGGCGCTCACAATTGCAACCACTCAGCGTCTGCCGATGTTGTTCTATATTGAAGACAACGGCTATGGCATTTCGGTTGCGTCGCAACACCAGACCCCGGGTGGCAACATTGCGGCCAATCTGCGCTCGTTCGCAGGACTGACGATTCTCGAAGGGGATGGCACCGATCCGCTTGCCGCCGCGGACTTGACGCACAGGGCAGTTGAGCTGGTGCGCGACGAGCGGGCTCCAGTGCTGTTGCGCTTGACCGTACCCCGGTTATCGGGGCACTCCGGCCAGGACACACAGGCCTATAAATCCGCGGAGACAGTTGCCAGGGAGCGCGCGCGGGATCCTTTGGGTCGTCTGCACCGGTTCCTGGTGCCGGGTGTTTTCGCTGAGTCCGAGTGGACGCAACTGGCCGACCAGGCTCGGCGCGATGTCGGTGCTGCGGTAGAGCGAGCTATGGCGCGGCCGCAACCAGATGGCGCGCGGCTGACCAGCCACGTGTTCAGTGAAGTCCAAGCGGATGGGTCGCCTGACCTTCAAACGCAAGGCGGTTTGATGCCGGACGCCCACGTGTTCCCCGCGTCCACAAGCACGGCTCATCCGGAAGCCATCCGGATCAACATGCTCACGGCGATCCGGCGCACTCTGGACCTCGAGCTGGCCTCGAACAGGAAGATGGTTGTGTTCGGCGAGGATGTGGGTCCCAAGGGAGGCGTGCATGGCGCGACTCTGGGGTTGCAGGAAAAGTATGGTCAGGCCCGTGTTTTCGATACCAGCCTGTCCGAGGAAGGCATCATCGGCCGCGCTGTTGGGATGGCCGTCGCCGGCCTGCTGCCGGTCGCGGAGATCCAGTTTCGCAAGTATGCCGATCCGGCGGCGGAACAACTCAACGATTGCGGGACGATGCGCTGGAGAACGCATAACCGGTTTGCTGCACCCATGGTTGTTCGGATGCCGGGGGGCTTCTTCAAGTGTGGTGATCCCTGGCACAGCCAGACCAACGAGGTGGCGTGGGTCCACGGAGTTGGTTGGCGCGTGGCAGTGCCTTCCAACGCGGAGGATGCAGTAGGCCTCCTGCGTACCGCGCTGCGCGGCAATGATCCAACCATCTACTTCGAGCACCGGGCAATGCTCGATGGCGCATGGGCACGCCGTCCCTATCCAGGCGACGGCTTTGTGGTGCCGTTCGGTGTCGCGCGTATGGTCCGCCCTGGCACCGAGCTCACGATAGTTACCTGGGGAGCGATGGTGGAACGCTGTGAGCAGGCAGCCGCCGCGTCCCGGGTCGATGCCGAAGTGTTGGATCTGCGCACCCTGTCTCCGTGGGACAAGTCAGCGGTTCTCGCATCAGTCAACAGGACTCGCCGCTGTCTCATCGTGCACGAGGACAACCTGACTGCCGGATTCGGTGCGGAAATTGCGGCAGTGCTGGCGAAGGATGCATTCTTCAACCTGGACGCTCCCATCGAGCGGTTGACCATGCCTGACATTCCGAGCCCGCACAGCCCGGTCCTGTTGGAGGTCGCGGTGCCCAGTGTCGAGCGGATCACGCGCACGATTCAGCAGGTTGCGAGCATATAGATGTCCAGCGAAGTCGAGATCCGGGCACCCGCCGAGCAGACCGAAGGCACACGCTCGCAGATTCTGCGCTGGCTGAAGTCGGTTGGTGACGCGGTCACCGAGAATGAGCCGCTCATCGAGATTGAGACCGACAAGGTGACCGTGGAGGTCGCCTCTCCGGGGTCGGGGACCTTACGGGAAATCTTAAAGCAGGAGCAGGACGAGATTGGGCCCGGGGACCTGCTGGGGAGAATTGAGGCCAATGGGACCGCCAGCATGGACGCTGGGGTGGTTAAACCCGGCGTAGCGTCGGCTACCAGTACCTCTGCTCGTGGGGTCACCCCAGCCTCTGGCGCGGGCTCAACCTCAGCCGAGGCCTCTGCAACCGATGCCCGGGTCCTGAGCCCGGCAGTACGACGCCTTCTGGCGGAACGTGGATTAGACGCCTCCGAAGTCCGCGGCACGGGGCAGGGCGGGCGTATTACTGTCGAGGACGTCCTGGGATACGACGCGGTCACTACCAGCCCGACAGTAGGTGCCACGCTGGCTGCCAGCGATACCTCCCTTGGCTCGGCTCGCCATGCAGATGTCGCTATCTCCGCGGCGTCCGCCCATCGCATCCCGCACACCGCGATCCGCAAACGCATTGCCGAGCACATGGTGCAAAGCCTGCTCCACACGGCTCCGCATGTGACCACCGTGTTCGAGGCGGACCTGACCGCAGTGCTGGAACATCGTCAGAGAAACAAGGATGACTTCGCTCGCCGGGGTGCCCCCCTTACGCTAACAGCGTACTTCCTTCAGGCCACCGCCGCGGCGATTCGCGCAGTCCCCGAAGTCAACAGCCGCTGGACAGACTCTGCGCTGGAAGTCTTCGATTCCATGCATATAGGCGTGGCGACTGCGCTGGAGACGGGCCTGGTGGTGCCGGTCCTGCGAGACGTGCAATCGCGTGACCTCTTTGAGACGGCCCAGGGTCTCGAGGACCTCGTCTCACGCGCGCGTGAAGGCCGGCTGTCGCCGGCTGACGTACGCGGCGGCACCTTCACCATCTCCAATCATGGCGTCAGCGGAAGTCTTGTTGCAACGCCCATAATCATCAACCAGCCGCAATCGGCCATCCTGGGCGTTGGCAAGCTCGAGAAGCGCCCGATTGTCGTGTCCGAGAATGCAGAAGACCGCATCGTCATCCGGCCGCGGTGTTATGTCACTCTGACCATCGACCACAGGGTGATGGACGGTCACCAGGCCAATCGGTTCCTGCAAACATTCGTGGAGTGGCTGGCCACTTCGCATTTGTAGTGCCATGATCTGCAGGCTGTGGCTACCCAACATAGTCCCGGAACATCCGACTTGGAGCCTATCGAGCGCGCCAGCGAGGATGAGCTGCGCTCGTTGCAGCTGGAGCGGCTCAAGTGGTCGCTTCGCCACACCTACCAGAACGTAGCGACATACCGGCGCAAATGTGAGCTTACCGGCATTAACCCGCAAGACCTGAAGTCGTTGGAGGACCTTCGACACTTCCCGTTCACGACTAAAGAGGATCTGCGCACGAGCTACCCGTTTGGCATGTTCGCAGTGCCCCGCGACGAGGTCGTTCGGATCCACGCATCCAGTGGAACGACGGGAAAACCGACCGTGGTTGGCTACACGGCACGCGATATCGACACGTGGGCCAATCTCGTCGCGCGCTCCATTCGAGCGGCGGGCGGGCGCCCTGGGGACATGGTGCATATCGCGTATGGATATGGCTTGTTCACGGGCGGGCTAGGGGCGCATTACGGAGCCGAACGCCTTGGTTGCGTTGTAGTTCCGATGTCGGGCGGACAGACGGCCAAGCAGGTGCAGCTCATCTGCGACTTCGAGCCGGACATCATCATGGTGACGCCGTCTTACATGTTGGCGATCGCAGAGGAATTTGCCCGGCAGGGACTGGATCCGGCGGCCTGCTCGTTGCGCATCGGCATCTTGGGCGCCGAGCCGTGGACGGAGGCCATGCGTGCCGAAATTGAGCGGCGCATGGGTCTCGAGGCAGCGGACATTTACGGTCTTTCGGAGGTCATGGGTCCCGGGGTGGCCAGCGAATGCAGCGAAACCCGGGACGGGCCCGTCATCTGGGAGGACCATTTCTATCCCGAGATCGTCGACCCCAAGTCAGGTCACGTCCTGGATGACGGTATCGAGGGCGAGCTGGTGTTTACTTCGCTCACGAAGGAAGCATTGCCCATCATTCGGTACAGGACGCGGGATTTGACACGGCTGTTGCCGCCAACGGCGCGATCGATGCGCCGGATGGCGCGGGTTACCGGCCGCTCGGATGACATGCTGATCATTCGCGGCGTCAACGTATTTCCGAGTCAGATCGAAGAGTTGCTGCTGACACTGCAGGGATTGACGCCGAACTACGTTCTCGAAGTGACCCGGGAATCTCATCTCGACACCCTCACTGTGAATGTCGAATGTGTCGAGCATCTCGGCGGCGATGCGGCTGCCCGCGAGCGCCTCGGTCAACAGCTGCAATACAACATCAAGGAGCGGATTGGCGTGACTGCACGGATCGCAGTGGCCAGTCCGGGATCCCTGGAGCGCTCCATCGGCAAGGCAAAGCGCGTGATCGACAAACGGCAGATACGCCTCTGATAGTCTTCTCTCGAGACCGGGCGCCCGCTGTTCGCGCACTCGGAAAACCCGCGGTAGCTCAGCTGCTAATCCCTCCAAACCTCGCACGGGCGGAAGCGTCGGCTGGCGGCAGCGCCTCCTCGAGCGTACTCGCAGTTGCTGTCAGGAACTCCTCGGCCGCCGCGAACACCTTCGCGTACAAGTTGGCACACAGGTCGTAGGCGCTCGATCCTACCCAGTCATTCGGCAGCAATGCGGGCGGCAGCAGCGGCTCCTGGAGGTGGATCTTGCGATATTCGTGAATCAGGAGGGTGCGAATGACGAATGCCGATTCGGGGGTAACAGCGTCGCGTGACGTCAAGGCTGTCTCAGCTGCAGCAAACGAATCGACAAAACGCCGGTAGCGCCGCGCGAGCTCACCCAGGTCCCATCCCGCGGCGACGACAGCCCGGTCAACCACAATGTCCTCACTCGAGCTTTTGAGCAGCAGCGCATCTCGTGCCACATCCAGGTTGCGCAGCCACTCGCGCGCCTGCTCGAGATTACTGTTGGGATGCGCAAAGACCCCGGGGCTCGGCTGTCCGAAACCCAGCCACCTGAGTCCCTCCCTGAGATTCTCGCGCTGTTTGACTCCGTTTGGGGGCAGTACCAGCACAGTCCACTGGCCGTCCCAGGAAGCAGGTCCTTTGCTGTAGATGCGTTGAGTTGCTTGCGCAAACCGCTGCTGACCACGGGGGGTGAGCCGATACTCGCTGCGGCGTCCGTCCCGGCGCGCCACGAGCCAATCGTCCTGTGCAAGTCTCGAAGCAGAAGTACGGACCAGCCGCTCAGTGAGCCCAAAGGGAGCTGCCAGCTGGATGAGGCTACCCAAGGTCACGACGCCGCCCCTGGGCGCAATCGAATCGCCAAAAATTGTGACGAGGAGCGAGCCACCCCGGATGGGCCGCTGGTTGCGGAAGCGGCGGAGGAGGCCCTGCGTGGCTGCGGCGGTGGAATTCACGGTGCAAGATTGTGACACAGAAATTGTTGCGTGAAACTAATTTCTGTGTCACATTGCGCCTGAGATTTCCAGGCTGCGGGGTGCCTCATGTACACACAGGGACTCGACTCGCTGGGGAAGGAGTGCGTTCACACCGCCGCCAGCGATACCGCTGCGCTCGAGGCACGCTTTCAGAGCAAGGTGGATGCAGACGAGAAGATCGAGCCCAAGGATTGGATGCCCGAGGCCTATCGCCACACACTCATTCGCCAGATTTCCCAGCACGCTCACTCCGAAATCGTCGGAATGCTTCCCGAGGGCAACTGGATTGCGCGCGCGCCCACGTTACGGCGCAAAGCGGTCCTGATCGCCAAGGTCCAGGATGAGGGCGGGCACGGAATGTACCTGTACAGCGCCGCCGAGACCTTGGGTATAGAGCGTGAGCAGATGTTGGAGCAGTTGCTCGCCGGGACGGCGAAATACTCCAGCATATTCAACTACCCGACGTTGACCTGGGCGGATATCGGGGCTATCGGCTGGCTGGTGGATGGCGCCGCCATCATGAATCAGATTCCGATCTGCCGCTGTTCGTACGGTCCGTATGCGCGCGCAATGGTGCGGATCTGCAAGGAGGAGAGTTTTCACCAGCGGCAGGGATTCGAGATCATGCTGGCGCTCGCGCGCGGCACCCCCGAGCAGCAGGCGATGGCCCAGGATGCCCTGAACCGCTGGTGGTGGCCCTCGATCATGATGTTTGGACCGAGTGACACCGAATCCAAGCATACGGCGCAGTCGATGCGCTGGAAGATCAAGCGTTTCACCAACGACGAGCTGCGCCAGAAGTTCATCGACATCACGGCGCCGCAGGCGGAGTTTCTGGGACTGAAGATCCCGGATCCGCAGCTGCATCGCGACGAGGGTAGCGAGCACTATCGCTTCGGCACCATCGACTGGAGCGAGTTTCAAGCCGTGCTCCAGGGCAACGGACCCTGCAACCGCGAGCGGTTGGAAGCAAGGCGGCACGCGCACGCGGAAGGCGGCTGGGTGCGTGAAGCCGCGGCCGCGCACGCGGAAAAGCAACGCGCCCGCGCAGCGCAAGCTGCCTGAGGCTGGAGATCGAGATGACTCAGGATTTGCCGCTGTTTGAAGTCTTCATCCGCTCACGCTCGGGACTGGAACACAAGCATGTCGGCAGTGTGCATGCCAGCGATGCCCGCATGGCGATCGAGCATGCCCGTGATGTGTACACGCGCCGGCAGGAAGGCGTGAGCCTCTGGGTCGTGCGCTCGAGCGACATCATGGCTTCCGA
>JAQGOF010000080.1 GCA_028293745.1 Gammaproteobacteria bacterium
AAACGGATCGACGTGCGTACCGGAACTTCAACCGGTGCGCCATTCGCGATAACCGGGTCGTAATGCCAGCGTTTCACCGCCGTGACGGCAGCTTTGTCGAACACTCCAGGCGGGGTCGCCTCGATGATTCGCACGTCACGTGGATCACCATTGGAGTCCACGGTGTATTCGACAGTCACTGCACCGCTCACGCGCTGTGACAACGCCTTGCTCGGGAATTCAGGCGGAACATACCGCGTGCGCTTCAACGTTGCAGCAAGCGAAGCCGTATTGACTCCAGAGGCGGCCGCAGAACGGGATGCCGCGGAAGAACCTGTCTTCGGCGCATTCTGAATCTGCTGCACAGCGAGGACGTCCTTCGGATCCGCACCCCAGCGCTTTGCCAGGTTGAGATCGCCATCGACCACCCCACCACCCTTGCCGGCCTGCGCAGAGGCGCGTGCGCGCTCTACAAGCTTAGCCGCAAGGTCGTGGCTCAACGGTCCAATCGCCGCGTTATTGGGATCTGTACCCTGGAGCTGATTAATGTAGTACGCCGCGCTGTCTTGGACAGGATCGGTCAACCGTCCGTCCTTGATGCGATCGCGTGCGAGCCCTGCCAGACGGTCGGATTCGGCGTTGATCGCCTTCTGGCGAGCGTTCGAGAGCTCCTTCTGGAAGGCGCTGATCTCATTGGTGCCCACGCCACCGGCCTTGGCTTCGGTGATCCAGCGGTCCACATCAGGTGCGTGATTGCCAAGCGCGGCTTCGCGCGCCTTACGCATGTAGGCGCCATTCAGGTCGCGCGTCAGTCGCTGAGTCGTCGCGTTCGTCGGCACCAGGTCATGCAGCTGCTGCAAGTACATTTTTGCGCTGTCATCGGCGGGCTCAATCAGGCGCCCGTCGCGAATGCGATCGGTGATCAGGCCCGCAACGCGTTGAACCTTTGCGTCTTCTGTGCGACGCGTGGTCTCAGCTTTCCACTTGTTGACCTGGTCAGCGGACACTGCCGAAGACGTCTGAGCCTGGCGGATGAGCGCGTTGGCGCGATCGAGATTGCCGTCCGCGAGTGCCTTGGAAATCTGTGCGGTCATCAATCGGACTTCGAGGCCGGGAGTCCGGCTGTCTTTCGGAGCGGCGGCCTTGAAATTCGCCAGCGTGATGCTGGCCTCATCGAAGTGCCCAGCGTTCATGGATTCGTCGAAGCGGACGGCCAGAACACTGGCGACTCGCTGAAGACCGTCAGTCACCTCGCCGTTGGACGGGTCGGCGGCGGCCGCAGATCGGTAGTAGAGAAGCGCATTGTCGCCAATGGGTTCGGAGTAGCGCCGTTCGCGCATCGCGAGCCGGGCTCTCTCGAGCAGCTCATCGACTTTACCCGCAACCAGCGAGGTCTCCACTACGGGCCGTGGCGCGAGAGACGCTTCCTCGGCGGATGGGGCTTGGGCCGCGGGTGCAACCGGAGTGGCGGCAACCTTGCGCTCGGCTGTGGCGGGTGCGGCGGCTTCCTTGCTTTTGCCAAGGAACATGTATGCGCCTGCCGCAATCGCGACTACGGCAATGCCAGCACCGACGATGAGGCCCATCTTGCTCTTGCCGTCAGAACCTGACGGCGGACCGGAGTCGATCTGAGACTGGAAAGACTCAACGCTGACACCAATGTTACGGTCGGGGCCGCGCATCGACTTGCGAGCGATGGCGTCTGCCATGGCGCCTTCGAACACAACGCCGGTCTTGCGCCTGTCGAGGGGAATTGGCAGCACGGCGAATACATTTGAGCCCTTCACGGCGGCGCCAACCTGTTTTTCAGTTTCGGCAACCGTGAATATCAACACTACAGCGTGCGCTGCCTGTACGTGTGCCCGCTCGATATCTGCGCGTACGTCGCTGACGTCACGAGTATCAATCACCAGGACCTGTCCGCGCTTGGCGTTGGAGAGATACTCCAGTGCCGCGGACATCGAATCAACGGGCCTTACCGAGGCCTGGCCGCCGAGAGCTTCGCCGAGCTCGAGCAGGAAGTCATCGCGTGTTGTAATCGCGGTGACGTCCACCGACGGGCGGGTGTTGGACCCGGAGCCGGTTCCCGCGGAACTAGCCGCGGAGCTGCTTGTCTCAGTTACACGAGAGGCATTCGATGCACTTGCCACAGAGTGTCTCCTTCTGCGCGGGCTGTCGCCCGCTCGCCGTCGATCCTGGGTGTCACTCGCGTGACACCCGTGCAACGCATGCGTTGCACCCATTAGAGTGGCCCGCGAAGCTGACGTCCTCATGCCTGGGACCGCTAGCATGAGAATTCACGTGAAATGGAGCGGTACGGGACTGCCGACGCAGCATAGTTTGCTGCTGCAGCACCGCAATGCCACAGTTCACAATAATGAGAGTGGAGCGTCTGTAACTGCAGACGCGTAGACAAACGTCTTGCGAACCTCGCGTTTTCCGTGACTCAGGTCCGAGTGCTGCCGATTTTGTGCGCTGCGCCACGTTCACGCAAGGATTGGCACGCGTCGCGCGGAACGCGACAGAATCTTCGGCCGCACCGCTGGCCGGTCATACCTGAAGGGTGAGCCTCGAACATGCGCATACTCCGGATCGTCGCCATCATGGCGGGAGCGCTTCTGGCGCTCGTCGTGGTGGGCGTCGTTGCACTGTTGTTGTTCGTCGATCCCAATCGCTACCGCGGCGACATCGAGCGGGTGGCGAAGGAGCACTCGGCCCGGGTGCTCGTCATCCGTGGCAAGTTGGAGCTGAAAATATTTCCGTGGCTGGCGTTGTCGGTTCACGACGTGGAACTGAGCAATCCCCCGGGGTTCGGCGCGCAGCCCTTCATGACTGTGCAAAACGCCAGTATCGGGGTGAAGCTGTTACCGCTGTTGGGTAAGAGGCTGGAGGTCAGCCGGATCGCCCTGGACGGCGTCAACGTCAACCTGGTCAGCCGGGGGCAGGAGAACAACTGGAAAGACCTGAGCGAGCCGAAGGGCTCCGCCGAGAGCCCTTCGGGCTCTGCCCCCTCGCGGGGATCAGTCTCTATAGAAGGTGTGGACCTCGCCAAGTCTTCTGTGGTGTACCGGGATGAGGTCAAGAAGAGCACGACCGAGATCGCGAACCTCGAGCTTCATACTGGGCGGCTCGAGACTGGCCCGGATCGGACTGCACTCAGGAACGTGGATTTTCGAGGGAGTTACCTGGCGCGCGCAGCTGGGCAGCAGGACTCTGCCCAGGTGAAGCCGCTGGTGTTCTCGCTGCGCACTGCGGGGCTGATCCTGGACAGTCAGCGGCTTGCGCCGGCGAAGGTCGACGTAAAGGTGGGCGATTCGGCGCTCGTCGTCTCGGTGGCCGGCGAGAACATGTCCACAGAGCGGTTAGTCACCGGAACTGTTGCGGTGCCGACGACATCGGCCCGTAAGTTATTGCAATCATTCGGCATTGCGCCGCCGATTACACGCGACAGCCGCGCGCTGTCGGCATTCGGGCTACAGACCAACTTCCGTCTGACCGCCAGGCAGCTGCAGCTTTCGGCACTGCAACTCACACTGGACGACACGCGCATCCAGGGAACCGCAGCCGAGGATCTGGCAACTTCCGCGCTCAGCTTCGATCTGAATGTGAATGGAATCAACGTGGACCGCTATCGCGCGCCTGTGAATAAGACCACTGCGCGGCCGGCGGGTCCCCCGCCTGCGAAGGCCCCTCCTACCCCGCTCCCACTCGAAACGTTGAGGAAGCTCGACGCGCACGGGACCCTTCGCGTGGCCACTGCGACTTTCTCTAATGCCGTCTTTACAGACGTGGTCATGCCGCTGGTGGCTAAGGATGGTCACATCCGTCTCGGCCCGACACAGGCTCGCCTGTATGGGGGCTCGTATAGCGGCGACATCGTTCTCGATGCACGACCTGCGCAGGCGCAACTGTCGCTTGACCAGCACGTCCACGGCACCGACATTGCGGCGTTGATGAAAGCAGCGTTGGATAGTGCCCGGATTTCGGGCCGCGCCGATGCGAACGCGGCGGTTACAGGTGTCGGCAACACGGGCGACGCGATAATGCGCTCGCTTAACGGGAAGATTGACGCGAACGTCAAACAAGGCGCGCTCATCGGCATCGATATCGCTTACGAATTGCAGCGTGCCAACGCTTTGTTGAAGCGAGAAGTACCGCCGCAGCGCACCGGGCCGGCCCGCACCGTTTTCAATACCCTGCAGACGAGCGGTACGCTCGATAAGGGTGTGCTGCGAATTGATGATCTGCGAATGGAGACGGACTTTCTCAAAGTCCGCGGCAGGGGTACTCTCGATACGGCCACCGAGGCGATCAACTATCAGCTCGTCACGTCGGTTAATAAATTGCCGGCCAGTGGCGCCACTGCCGGCCGCGATGCCGGGGGCGGGCTCGACGCGCTGAGATCGGTGGACGTGCCACTCATTATTACAGGCACGCTTTCGAGTCCGACCGTACGGCCTGACATCGAGGCGCTTGCCAAGGGGAAACTGGGACAGGAGGTGCAACAGAAGGCTGGTGATCTGGTCAAAAAGAAGCTGGGTGACAAGCTGAAGGATCTTTTTGGCCGCTGATACCCGCCGGACAGGCCACTTTAGAGTGCAACGGCCTCTGGAGTGACCCAAATTGTGACAGGCATGCATTTTGCTCTGCATCCTTGCACGCTTCAGCGTGGCGCTGAGGGCATTTTGCAACGTGTAGGGACAAACGGCGCGGCTTTTGCTTGCACTGAGGTACACAAGTGAACAATTCACTGTTGTGACCGTCTTAACGTAACAGCAGGGCTGGGAATTGAGGGCCATCACATACCGTGACGAGCGTTGGGACTAAGTTAAGAACAACGCTGGCATCGCTAGCACCCCGGCCGAGACGTTTGAACTCTACGGGAGGGAAGGACGATGCGATCGCTCTCTGGTGATTCGGACTCCGCGAGCCATTCTGCTTTCATCGAGTCCTTGAGCTCTTTCAGCCGCCTCCATCGCGCGCAGCGCTGGGAAGGCACCTTCGGCGAGTTTCTCGCCACCATACTGCCGCCCAATCCGGCGGCCATGGCGCGTACCAGCCATCAATACATCTGGGACATGTTGCGCTGGCACGGGCGTGCAGCGCAGCCCGATATGGGCGACAGCATGCGTGCGCGCGAGTTGTTCAAGCGCGAGCTGTTCGGAATCGACGAGCCGTTGTCACGTGTCGTTGATTACTTCAAAGGGGCTGCCGCGGGCTCCGATGTTGGCCGTCGCTTGCTGCTGCTGCTGGGGCCACCCTCTGGCGGCAAATCGACACTCGCCATTCTTCTGAAGCGCGGCCTCGAGGAATACAGCCGCACCGACGAGGGTGCGATTTATGCCGTCAAGAGCTCGCCCATGCGCGAGAACCCTCTCAACCTCATACCCGCGAGCCTGCGCGCGGAATTCCGTGAGCGGTACGGCGTTGATATCCAGGGCGAGCTTTCGCCCTGGGCCCGCGAGTGCGTGGAACGCGAGTTCGACGGTGACTTCGTGCGCGTCCCCGTGGAACGGGTATTCCTCTCCGAAGCCTCGCGAACGGGCATAGGTACGTACGCGCCCCACGATCCAACCACAGCCGATATTGCCGACCTGGTGGGATCGGTGGATCTCGCGAAGGTCGCCCAGATTGGTGACGAAGGCGACCCGCGCGCCTGGTCCTGGTCTGGAGCCGTCTATGCCGCGAGCCGCGGCATGCTCGAGATGATCGAGATTCTCAAGGTCAAGAGGGAGTTCCTGTACCTCCTGTTGACTATGACCCAGGAGAAGAACGTCAAGGTGTCGCGTTTCCCACTCATCCACCTGGACGAGACCATTCTCGCGCACACCAACCTTGCGGAATTCCACAAGTTCCTGCAGGAGAAGGAAAACGAGGCGCTCCTCGACCGCATGGTCATCATCAAGGTCCCGTATGCGTTGTCATATCGCGACGAGGCCCGCATTTATCAGAAGCTCGTGTCGGGCGCTCCCGCGTTCCGCAACGTTCATCTGGATCCGCACGTCCTGAATCTCGCGGCAGTATTCGCCATCCTGACTCGCCTCACGAAGACCGAGCGCGAGGGGTTGGACATGACGAAGAAGCTGCGGTTGTACGCTGGGGAGGCCGTCGAGGGCGTTCCCGAGTCCGAAGCCACGCGATTGCACGCGGAAAGCGGCGACGAGGGACTGAATGGTGTCAGCCCGCGTTTCGTCATCAATGCCCTCTCGAACGCCATTACCCGCGGTAATACTCATAGTCTGACAAGTATGGAGCTGCTGCTTGCGATCAAGGACGCCATCGAGAGCGATGCGCGGATGGAATCGAAACATAAGAAGGCCTGGGTCGATCACCTTGTGACCGCGCGCAAGGAGTTCTACAACCGCTGGGTCAAGGAGGATGTGCACCGCGCGATGTTTGCCTCGTTCGAAGAGGAGGCGCAGCAGTTGCTCGAGAAGTATCTCGATGAGGTCGAGGCATCACTCGATCACCGGCAGGTCACCGATCCCATCACGGGCGAGACGCGGCCGGCAGATGAACGCTTTCTGCGCTCGGTGGAAGAAAAGATCAAGGTGTCAGACTCGGGCAAGATGTCGTTCCGCCAGGAGGTCGTGCGCAAGGCCATGGTGGCTTTCAAGGTCGGAGAGAAGTTCAAGCTCGGGAGCCATGCGCGCATGCGCGAGGCCATCGAGCAGTACCTGTTCGAAGAGCGGCGCGATGTTCTGCGGCTCGTCACCTCGACTGCACGCCCCGATGACGATGCGCGACAGAAGATCTCCGTCGTTCAGCAGCGCCTGGTGAGCGAATACGGCTACGACGAGCACAGCGCCAAGGAAGCGCTGAGCTACGTAACCACCCTACTGGCCCAGGAGTAGAACCGCGCATGAAAATTGCGAGCGGACCATGACAAGTCGCGAGCGGTGCAGTCTTTTCTTCCAGCGCGCTTCGCGCTGCTACGCCTCGCGGGTTGCTTGCAACCCGCAGGACAGTTGCGCACAGCGCATGACAAGAGTACTACTAGATCATGCCCGAGAGCAGTGATAAGGCGGGTTCTGGTGCGAATAAGTGGTATGACCTGTTTTCGCGTGGCGCGCGTGACTGGCTACGACACGATGAGAAGGTCCGCGAATCCGTCCGCAAGCACCTGCCGCAGATAATTTCCGGCGCCGATGTCATTAACGAGGGCGCGCGAACAGTTCGCGTGCCCGTGCGGATGCTCGAGCACTACCACTTCCGGCTGCGCCGCCCCGAGGAGCAACAGGGAGCCGGGCAAGGCAAAGCCAAACCTGGCGATGTATTTTCCGATCCGTCCAAGCAGCGCGGTCCTGGAGAGAAGGGGGCTGGCGGCCAGGACGAGGGTGAAGTGCAACTGCTGCTCGAATTCAAGATCGACGACATCGTCGATTGGCTGTGGGAAGAAATGCAGCTTCCCAACCTCAAGGCGCGCGTAGGGCCCTCCGAGGATACCGACTGGGTGCGGGAAGGTTGGGACCGGCGCGGAGCGCGCTCGAGACTTGACCGGCGCCGCTCCTTCAAGGAGATGGTCAAGCGCCGCGGCAATCCCGGCGCCACTCCAACTTTCATTGACGAGGATCTGCGCTACAGGCAGCTCGCACGGCGCCGCCAGCCGGCGGTGCACGCGGTCGTGTTCTTCATGCTCGATGTGTCGGGCAGTATGTCGGACCGTGACCGCAAGTTGGCCAAGACCTTCTTCTTCTGGGTCGTGCAGGGGCTGCGCCGCGAGTATCGCTCTCTGGAAACCGTGTTCGTGGCTCATACCACCGAGGCCTGGGAGTTCACCGAGCCGGAGTTCTTCCAGGTCAGCGGCACCGGCGGAACCGTCTCATCCACAGGATTCAACAAGGTGCGCGAGATCATTGACGCGCGCTACAACCCGGGGCGTTGCAATATTTATCTGTTCTACGCTTCCGATGGTGACAACTCAGTGAGCGACAGTGCGGAAGCGCGCGAGTCGCTATCATCAATCACGGGCGATGCGTGCTTCACAGGTTACGTCGAAGTTTCATCCGGGCTATCGCGTCAGTTGGCCACTGAGACGGGGCGGCTGTTCGCTGAGCTGTCTTCCGCGGGATGCGCGGCCGGCAGCTATGCGCTGAATGATTTCGATGATGTGTGGGGCGCCGTCCGACATTTCTTCAGTGCAGAAGCTAAAGCGCTGGAGGCGCCGGGGTGACCATCTGATGACCGAGGACTGGAAGGATTACACGCAGCGGATCGAGGAGCTTGCGGGACGTTCGGGGCTCAAATTTCATCCAGTCGAATTCGAAGCCGTCCCGGACACCTTCATGATGGAGATCGCCGTGTACGGGCTGCCGGTGCGCATGCCGCACTGGTCCTTCGGCGTTCGCTACATCTACCAGCTCATCCAGCGCCACATGGGCAACTCGCGCCTGTTCGAGGTGGTGTTTCCGGGCAACCCGGGCCATGCCTACCTCGCCGCCAGTAACGGGCTTGCCGAGAACATACTCGTCACGGCCCATGTCCTGGGCCATGCGGACTTCTCGCGCAACAATCTGATGTTCCGCCGCTGCCAGGGGCAGGTGAGCGAGCACATCGTCGAGCACGCGGCCAACCACGCGCGCCAGATCCAACAGGCAATCGAGCAATACGGCATGCAGCGCGTCGAGGCCGTACTCGATGCGGCACTCGCGTTGGAACAACACATCGATGTCGACCAGTCTTTGCGGCGCGAGCGCTATCCCGAGTACGCTCCCGAGGCCAAGGCGCTCGCGGACGATGAGTTCCGCAAGCGCTTTGCGTCACTCGATCCCACTGCGGCCAGCACGGGACTGGAGATCAAGAAGCGCGCCCCGGTCCCGCCGCATCCGGAGCGCGATCTGCTCTGGTTCGTGGCGAACTATGCGCCCGAGATGGAGAGTTGGGAGCGGGATATCTTCCTGGCCGTGCGCGAGGAGTCGTTCTATTTCTATCCGGTGTTCGCCACGCAGATCATGAACGAGGGGTGGGCTTCGTACTGGCATGCGCGGCTGCTGCGCGAGGCAGACTTCGTCCCGCAGCAGGCGTATCTCGATGCGATCAAGTGTCATTCGGACGTCGTGCGGCCGGTGGCAGCCGATCAGCAGGTTGCGCTCCATATCAACCCGTATCACCTCGGATTCTCGATGTGGGAGAAGATAGTGGAGAAGGAGGGGATGGATGCCGCCCGCAACATCATGGAACAGGACGATGATTTCGGTTTCATCCGCAACCATCTGACCCGGGAGCTCGCGGACGAGCTCGGCCTCTTCCGCTTCAGTGCGCGCAACGACGGTCATGTCAAAGTGCTCGAGCACGACCTCACGGCTCTGCACGAGGCTGTGTTGGGCCCGAAATATAACTTCGGAGCGCCGTCAGTGTCGGCCACGCACGTGCGCACCGATGGAACGCTCGAGTTGACTCACGACAACAGCATTGACGGCCGCGGACTGGACCTCGAACGAAGCCGCCGTGTACTCGACTACGTGCAACGGGTCTGGCGGCGGCCGATCGTGCTCAGCACGGTGAACCAGGCGGGATCAACGCTGGAGCTCACCGCTCCTTAGGCGGTGGCGGAGCCGTCTCGCCTTCGCCCCAGTCCTCTTCTTCCTGTGACGTCACGATCGACACCGGATCGCTGGCCGGGAAAGAGGCTTCCAGGGCCTCATCCAGCTGCTTCTGGATCTTACGGCGTTGATCTTCATGGCCTGCGGCCAACTTTCCTGGGGGATCGCGAAGCGCGACCCCCGAAGAGTAGCGCTTGCCGCGCTCGGGGAAGACCGGAGGGTCCTGGATCTGGTGATCGGGCTCGGGCTCGTGCGGAGGCGGCGGGTCTGCTGGAACCGGCTCGGGGACATCTGCCGGGTTGGCAGGAGTGGGGGGCTCGGGCTTGGGTTGTGGGTTGGGCATGGCGTCCTCTGGGAGTAGACTTTAACGCCAGCATCCTGTGTTCCTTCGGGGGCGTCTGCTATGGCGTATACGACTCAGGGGATTCGGAACGTCGGCCTGGTCGGCCAGGCAGGCACGGGCAAGACGTTGTTGCTGGAATCCCTGCTGCTCGAGGCGGGCGCGATCCGGAACAGGGGCAGCCTGCTGCGCGGAACGACGGTTTCCGACTCCGACGAGCAGGAGCGCCGTCTGCAACACTCTCTCGATACCGCCATCTGCGGTTTCGACCACGGCAAGAACCACGTCAACATCATCGATACGCCCGGGTATCCCGATTTCCTGGGACGCACCTACTCGGTGCTGGAAGCCGTGGAGACCGCGGCTGTCGTCGTGAGCGCCACGAGCGGTATCGACACGGTTACCCAGCGGCTCATGGATTTCGCGCAGGACCGGCAGTTGTGCCGGCTCGTCATTATCAACAAGATCGATTGCCGCGACGCGAAGCCGGCCGAAGTGCTGCAACAGGTGCGCGAGACCTTCGGTGCGCACTGCCTGCCGCTCAATCTGCCCGCCGACTCCGGCAGCGCGGTGGTCGACTGTTTCTTCCAGGCGAGTGGCCGTGCAACCGATTTCTCAACTGCGCAAGGCGCACACACCCAGATCATCGACCAGGTGATCGAGTTGGACGAGCGCCTGATGGCGCTGTACCTCGAGCAGGGCGCCGAAGTGTCCCCGGAGCAGCTTCACGACCCTTTTGAGCAGGCGCTGCGCGAGGGTCATCTCATACCGGTGTGCTTTGTCTCGGCCGAGACGGGAGTCGGGGTCCCGGAGCTGCTGACCATCTTCGAGCGGCTCATGCCGAACCCGACGGAGGGCAACCCGCCCCCTTTTCTGAAAGGGCCCCTGGGCGACGGCATGCAGCGAGTGCAAGTCTCGCCAGATCCGGACAAACATGTGATTGCGCACGTGTTCAAGATCGCAATCGATCCTTACGTGGGCAAGCTGGGCCTGTTGCGCGTTCACCAGGGAACGATACGGCAGGGCAGCCAGCTGTTCGTCGGCGATGCCCGCAAGCCGGTGCGCGTGGCGCATCTATGGCGCCTCATGGGAAAAGAAACGACCGAAATGACCGCGGCGATTCCCGGCGATCTGTGCGCGCTGGCCAAGATCGACGAGCTGCACCTGGACGCCGTCCTGCATGACTCGCATGACGAAGACCAGTACCACCTGAAGCAGGTGAAATTTCCGCCGCCCATGCTCGGGATCGCCATCGAGCCCGAACGGCGCGGCGATGAGCAGCGGCTCGCAGACACTCTTCACAAGCTCACGGCAGAGGATCCGTGCGTCCGCATCGAGCATCACCCTGCCGTCAACGAGACGGTTCTCTATGGAATGGGCGAATTGCACTTGCGGGTGTTGCTCGAACGGATGAGCGAGCGATATGGCGTGCGCATCAAGACCCGGCCGCCCAGCATCCCCTACCGTGAAACCATTACCCGTTCGGCCCAGGGACATTGCCGGCACAGGAAGCAGACGGGAGGCGCGGGACAGTTTGGTGAGGTGACCTTGCGCGTGGAGGCGCTGGAGCGTGGGCGGGGGTTCGAATTCGTAGACGAGGTTGTTGGGGGAGCGATTCCCGGACAATTCATCCCGGCGGTGGAGAAGGGCGTCCGGCAGGTTTTGACCGAAGGCGCGCTCGCCGGATTTCCTCTGCAGGACCTGCGCGTGACGGTGCTCGATGGCAAGCATCACCCAGTGGATTCCAAGGAAGTTGCATTCGTTTCCGCCGGACGCAAGGCGTTGCTCGATGCACTCCAGAAGGCGGGTCCCATCGTGCTCGAGCCCATCGTGCATGTGGAGATTACTGCGCCGGCAAGCTCAATTGGTGATATCACCGGCGATCTTGCGACCAAGCGCGCGCGGATCAACGGTAACAACGCCCTGCCGGGTCAGCGCGCAACGGTGAGCGCTCTCGTGCCGCTCGCCGAAGTGTCGGAGTATCAATCGCGGCTCAAGGCGCTCACGGGTGGCGAAGGAGCGTACGCGATGGAGCTGAGTCACTATGACCCGGTCCCGTCGCGCAAACAGCAGGAGCTGATGGACGCCTACCGGCCCCGCAGCGACGAGTGATCTCGCCGCCCGCTACGGCACCGAGGTTGGAAAATGGGGCGGCTGGCGGGCATGGCTTGCTTGTTCGAAGGCATACGCGCAGGCGATCAGCCTGGGCTCGCTCCACGCTGCGCCCACGAGCGAGAGGCCAACAGGTAGTCCGCGTACGAGGCCCATCGGCACTGTGATGTGGGGATAGCCTGCTATAGCCGGCGCGCTGGATACACCGCCGCCCAGGAAATGATCGCCATTCACCCAATCATTCGTCCAGGCGGCGCCCATCGTGGGAGCGACGAGCACATCCAGATGGTCTTTCGCGAGTGCGGCATCGATGCCCTCGACGCCGGCCAACCGCCTGGCACGCTCACGCGCCTCTACGTAGTCCTTGTCAGTAATTGGGCCCTTCGCCTGGGCATTGACGAACAACTCCTGCGCAAAAATCGGCATCTCCCGCTCGTGTTCGTTGTTGTTGAACACAATCAGGTCGGCGAGGGAGCGAGGAGTTGCGCCGCGGTTGGCCAGATAGCGGTTGATGCCGTCCTTGAATTCGTAGAGGAGTACGGTCTGTTCTTCCGCGTCAAACTTGCCTTGTGTAGGTATGTCTGCGGGATCGACGATGATCGCACCTCGGGCCCGCAACGTATCGATGGCACGATTGAACACAGTGTCAACTTCGTCGTGAAAGCCTGCGTGTTGCCGCATCACTCTGATGCGCACACCCTTGAGCCCATCGCGGTTGAGAAACTGTGTGTAGTCCAACGGTGTTTGCAATTTGAGCGGCTCGGTTGCCGGGTCATCCGGGTCGTAGCCCGCAAGCACGCTCAGGAGGGCGGCGGCATCGGCTACCGAGCGAGCCATCGGACCTGCGGTATCCTGACTTGCGGCGATCGGGATGATTCCTGAGCGTGACACCAGGCCCACCGTGGGCTTGATGCCGACCAGGGCGTTGACGCTGCTCGGACACACGATGGAGCCATCTGTCTCCGTTCCAACCGCGGCGACGGCCAGGTCGGCCGCGATCGCGGCTCCCGACCCCGAGCTCGAGCCGCAGGGATTGCGGTTGAGTGCGTACGGATTGCGAGTCTGTCCACCCCGGCCGCTCCAGCCGCTCGTGGAGTGCGTCGAGCGGAAGTTGGCCCATTCACTCAGGTTGGTTTTGCCGAGAATCAGTGCTCCGGCCTGGCGCAACCTGCGTACGATGAAGGCGTCGCGGGGCGGCTTGGACCCGATGAGGGCAAGCGATCCGGCGGTCGTCTGCATGCGGTCGCCGGTGTCAATGTTGTCCTTGAGCAGGATGGGGACGCCGAAGAGCCGTTGCTGCTGCGCGCGCTTCGCGCGCGCGCGTTGATCCGCACCGGTATCGAGGGTGGCCGCGATCTGCGCCGCATCTGGGTTGATTTCCAGCACGGAGTTGATCCTGGCGCCGGCGCGGTCGATGGCGTTGATACGTGTTTCGTAGTGACGTTCGAGAGCTCGGACGTCGAAGCGCCCTGCGGCGAGCCCTTGCTGCACTTCTATGATGGATGGTTCCGTGGGGACGGAATCGCGCGCTGCAGCGTCGTTGGCGCATGTCGCGAGGACCGTCGTAACGAAGACACCGCTTAACCGGAACATTGCGGCCAAGCAGAGCGCAACACGCTTGCGGCCCGCATTCAGCCTGACCACTGCAGAACACTGTTTGGGATTTTAGGTGCTTGTATCGTAACCATTTAGGGCTCAAGTAAAGCTAATCGGCCGGCCGCTGTCGCAAGTGCCGTGCATAAACCGCTCTTCGCGTCCCCATGCCGCACTGCAGCAGACACGACCGCTCTGTGGCGTTTTCGCTGCACGTGTTCCCTAATGTTTCATATTGCATCATATTGTGGTGCCCCTGGGGATATCCGTATACTCGCGCCCATAGCGAAAACCACGCACTTATGGGCATTTGTGGTGGAAGCGGCACGTTTGCGGAGCTTATCTAAAGCACTGCTCAAGTGTGGCAAAAGTACAGCGCCTGTCTACGTGGCCGGCCGTGGGGGATCTGCGGCTCCGCGCATAACTTATTTTTGGGAGACATCAGAAAATGACGATTACAGCTGATGGGATCATCAGAAGAGCGGTTCGAACGGCTCTCCTGACCAGCGGAACGATCGCGGCGGGACTCGCGGGGCACTCTCAACAGGCGCGCGCCGCTGCGCCAGCTGACGCCGAAGAAGCGCCAGCGCTCCAGGAAGTGGTCGTGACGGGTTCACGCATCACGGCACCCAACCTGGAGTCAATCAGCCCTGTCACCGCAATAAGCGCCGACGAAGTCAAGGAAACCGGCGTCACCCGCGTCGAGGACCTCCTGAACAGCCTGCCCCAGGTCGTTGCCGACCAGGGATCCGGCATTTCAATGGGCTCGAGCGGTACCGCGACCATCAACCTTCGCGGCCTTGGCCCTCAGCGCACCTTGGTGCTGATCAATGGCCGGCGCCTGATGGGCGGTGACCCCGTCTCGCCGAGCAATACGAACCTCGGCTATGCATCTACCGCGGACGTCAACCAGATCCCTGTCGCCCTGATCGAGCGCGTGGACGTACTCACGGGCGGCGCCTCCTCCACATACGGCGCGGACGCCGTGGCAGGCGTCGTGAACTTCGTGATGAACGATCACTTCGAGGGTGTGCGCGTTGATGCCAATTTCGGCATTTACAACCACAGCAACCACGAGGACTGGATCAACCCGCTGGCGGCAAAGAGAGGCTTCAACACGGTGACGGGCACCAACTGGGACGGACAGAACAAGGATCTGACCGTCATCATGGGCCACAACTTCGCCGACGGCGCGGGAAATTTCGAAGGCTACATTGGTTATCGCCGCGCATCGCCCATTACAGCCGACCACCGTGATTTTTCGAACTGCGTGCTCGGCGATCAGCTGACCGGCGGTACTCCTTGGGTCTGCGGCGGCTCGAGCACTTCCGCGCCGGCGATCTGGTTCGATCCCGTCAGCGGCGCGGCGAGTCAGATCAATCCGGACGGTACCGTAGGTGCCCGGTACGCGCGTTACAACTATGCCGCGACCCACTATCTGCAGCGTATCGATGAGCGCTACACCGCCGGATTCTTCGGTCATCTGAAGTTCAATGATCACGCCGAGGCGTACACCGAGTTCGGGTTCATGGACGACACTACTCGCGGTAACTACGCCCCCGCGGGCGCGTTCATCGCCAGCGGTAAGTCCGTCGATAAGGATACCGGTCTGCCGGATGGCAACTGGTCGGTCAATTGCGGAGCCGGGGCGTTCGGCAATGCGGGAATGAACCCGTACATGACGGCGTCAGAGTTCGGCACCTGGTGTAACCCCGGCGTCGGCGGAGTCACCACGGACTTCACGAATGCGACCCGGGCAGCCGGCAACACCAGCACCTCCTACCAGGTCCAGAACGGCGTTGCGCAGTTGACTCTCGGCCGCCGCAACGTCGAAGGCGGTCCCCGCATGGACGAGTACACGCACACCACGTGGCGCGGCGTTCTGGGTCTTCGGGGTGCGATCAACGAGGCGTGGAATTACGATGTTTCTGGAATTTTCGGGAAGACTCGCTCCTCCGATTACCACAACAACGACACTTCATCGGTCCGGATGCAGGAAGCGCTGCTGGCCACCAAGGATCCCACCACCGGAGCGATCACCTGCCTGAGCGGGAATCCGGCTTGCGTGCCGTGGAATATCTTCAATCCTACGATTCCGGTCACCTCGAATCAGCTGACTTACTTCACCAATCCCGGAATCTTCATCTCCGATCAGGAAGAGGACATTGTCAGCGGCTTCGTCAGCGGCGATCTGACTTCCTACGGCGTGAAGCTGCCGACTGCCGAGGATGGTCTGAAGGCTGTGTTCGGTTCGGAATACCGGCGCGTGACCCTGAGCACCCGTCCGGATCAGGAGTACCTCTCCGGAGATCTGGCCGGAAACGGCTCGCCCATTCCGGGTGTGACCGCCGGCATGCATGTATGGGAGGCGTTCACCGAGTTCCGTATGCCTCTCGTACGCAACATGCCTGGCGTGCAGTCTCTCGACTTCGAGACCGGCTATCGTTATTCGAACTACACCACCGGATTCTCAACCAATACGTACAAATTCGGTGTGGAATGGAAGCCGATCAACGATGTGAGGTTGCGGGCGAGCTACAACCGTGCGGTCCGCGCGCCCAACCTCCAAGAGCTGTTTCGCCCTGACATCGTGGGGCTGGATAGTGGCGGCGACAGCTGCGCGGCCCCCAGCAACCTCACCGCGGCTCAGTGCGCACTGCAGGGTGTCACTCCCGCGCAGTACGTGGCTGGCGGCGGCGGTGTCGCCGGCAACCCTGCCGGTCAGTACCAGGGTCAGATCGGTGGTAATCCGAAGCTGAGACCGGAAGTGGGCAAGACCTACAACGTGGGTGTCGTCTTCACGCCGTCCTTCCTGCCGGGTTTCAGTGCGACGCTCGACTACACCGACATCAAGATCACGGACATCATCACCTCGTTCGGTCCGAATCTGATTCAGGGCAACTGCGTCCTGACCGGAAGTGCCTCGAGCTACTGGTGCCAGTTGGTCCATCGCAGCGCCACCGGGTCCCTGTGGACGAGCCCGCAAGGCTACACCGTCGATCCGCTGCTCAATCTCGGCAGCCTCGAGAACCGCTCGGTCGATGTGGGTCTCGCCGAACGCTTCGACATGGGTTCGTTTGGCAAGCTCCATGCGCGCTTGGACGGAACCTACCTGCTGAAACTGATCACCGCGCCGGGAACGTATCAGGGACTTACGTCGCCGACATCCGAGTGCGCCGGCCGTTTCGGCCCGTCCTGTGCGCCAGCAACTCCGAAGTGGCGGCATCGTCTGGCCGTCGATTGGCAAACCCCGCTCTCCGGTCTGGGCGTGGGCGCCACCTGGCGCTTCATCGGCAAGGCCCGAAACACGCTGTTGGATCCCACGAGCCCGGACTATGTGGGTGATCCGACTCAGAAGCTCATCGACGACCATATCCCGAACATCAGCTACCTCGACCTGCGTGCTTCGTACCAGTGGAATAAGGTCACGATTCGCACGGGCGTCAACAACGTCGCGGATAAGGATCCGCCGCTGTTCGATACCGTCAATTCCGGTGGTAACTCCATTTACGCGGAGAGCAACACCTACGCAGGTATGTACGACATGGCCGGCCGGTTCGTGTACCTGAACCTGACGGTCGACTTCTAAGATTCCAGGACGGAAGCCAGGAAGTAAGACTGTTGTTGCTTATTGCGGCGGGCGCGAGCCCGCCGTTTTTTTGGGCAATTTGAGCCGACTCGCGCGCTGGAGTTACTCCAGGGAGTAGCTCCAGCGCTCGATCCAGGGCAGCAAAACCGGCAACACCCCGCTGAAGTGCCGCTCGTAGTGCTTCCAACGCCGCACGGATCGGGCGCTCACGGGCTCGAGCACCTGAGCGTAGCTGGGTGTGCTGATCAACCCCTTGGCAAGAGCGCGTTCCCCCGGCTCGAGCAGGGCGTCGTCCCAGGGTAACCCCAGGAATACCCTGAGCTTATCGACTTCGGATGCGAAGTCCGAGACGAGCCGTTCGTATTGCAGCTCGTAGCTGCGTGGACGCAGCAGAGGCCATTGCGAATACCAGAAGTCGAATACGCGCGCGTAGACCTTGGCCAGCGTCGGCAGATCACTGCACAGCAACGCAACGCCCGGTGAGCGGAAATGCTGCAGGAAGCAGCTCAGCAGCGTGTCGCAGGGATGACGGATGGCGAGAATGATGCTCGCCTGGGGGAACAATCGTTGAATCAGCGGCAGCAGGACGAGGTTCAGCGGGTTCTTGTCCACGAGCCGCCGGCCCGGAAGCAAACCTCGCCGACGCGCACGATCCCAATAATTTGCGCGGATCACGTCGATGGTCTGTTGAGTCAACTTGCCCATCGCGGCTGGATATCTGAAACCGCTCTGCGTGACTTCATCGAGGGCCCTGAGCAGGAAAGGCTGCTCGTCCATGGACTGTAGCAAGGGATGAGCATCCAGTACGTGCTCCAACAGAGTCGTCCCTGAGCGTGGGAATCCCACTATGAAGATGGGGCTGTCTTCCCTTGGAGGCCCCACGCCTTGCCAGGTTGCGATGTCGCCCGGATCGCATGTGCTGGAGGTCAGTGACCACGTCTGCGACTCCTCTGCTGAGGATGCGCCTGTCGCGACTCGGAGAAATGCCAGCTGCGAACGGTGGGCTTCTTCCGTTACCGAGTACGCCTCCTCGTAACGACCCAGCGCGTCACAAACCTTGGCGAGCGGAAAGAGCAGAGTATGCCGGTGCGCGAGGTCGTCCTGGTTCTGCAGCGCCACGCTCAGGTGTTGATACGCCTCTTCGTGTTTACCGGCTCTATCAGCCAACACCGCCGACATCAGCAATCGATCGGGGTCGGCTTCGAGGCTGCGGTCATTGAGCAGGGCGCGCTCCATGGTCACACGTGCCTCGTCCAAATGATTCAGTCGCTCCAAAATGGATGCAAAACCGAGGGCTGCCCGCCCGTGCCGCGGAGGATTCGCTCGCAGCCGCTCCAACGCCTCCCGCACCTGCGGTACTACTCCCAAAGCTACGAGCAGGAGGACAATCCGCACGGTGATGTCGATCGTCTGTCCCTCCAGCTTTTGCCAGCCTTCCAGTGACACCAGAGCTTCCTCGAGTAGTGAGAGCTCGTAACAGCACTGCGCGTACGCCCAGCGGACAGTGACATCGCCCGGCGCAAGAGCTGCGGCGTCCCGGAGCGCGCTGTATGCCGCCCTGTAGTCGCACCGGTCCATTTGCAGGATGCCCAGGTTGTAAAGCAGGCCCGCCGATGGAGGACCCAGCTGCAGTGCCCGCTCGAATGCGTTGAGAGCTTGCGCGTACCTACGGGTCGGCCGCAGGGCAGTACCCAGATTTTGCCAATGTCCGGCGACGGTGGGCTGCATCAGTGTAAGGGCATTGAATACCCGCACTGCGTCTTCATGACGACGTTGGGAATAGAGGACCTGGCCGAGTATTTCCATCGCGCCTGGATGATGGTGGTTCCCATCGAGGACCTGGAGGCACTTCGCCTGCGCGGCTGCGAGCTGGCCAGCAGCCAGATCCTGCCGTGCCAGCGCTACCAGCACTTCGGGGTCGCCTTGCAAGGCTGAGACTCCTGCCGCTATTTGGCCGCAGCGCCTGTCCGCGCCAGTCCGTAAGCAGCAGCGACCAACGTACCAACCTGCTCGCCCATATGGTTCCCCACTTCACATGAGTTGCGAAAGTGTACGCCGTCGTAGATGCGGGCATTGGATACTTCCTTGACCAGATCCTCGGTCCGCGTCCAGTAGCGGGTCACGCCGCGTAACGTGTTGCTCGTTGTGCTCAAAGTCGGCATCGTTTCCTTGCCAACGTCAGCACGAATAAGGGTGGCTATGGTCGACGCAATAACACAGTGCGCACAGGGATACTCCGGGTGCATAGGCGTGGCGATCAGCGGTGTCCAATCAGCATCGCGCTCGGTTTTGGCGTTGCCGTCGCGATCTCCGTTACGGACAGCGGTAATCGGCCGCCAAAACTGATAGTGGTATTTGGCATCGAGCGCCGCAATCTCGGCGTCGTTGATCGCGGCGGCGATAGCGGCGAAGAGTCGCGCGTTGCGCGTCACCTCGCGGCCGGGTGCGGCGCTCAGGGAGCGCACAACACCTATGTGGATGTCAGGCAATGCCGTTGCCCAGAACCGCGCGATTTCCGTTTGCTGCGAGGTGCGTTCCGTACTGCTTGCAGAACCGAGTGTTTTTATTTCGTTGTAATCTCGCGCCCACAGCTCGCCCTTGAGGTCTGGAGGGGGGCCTGGCCGGAGCTGTGCCCCACTCTTCAGGAACCAAGGTCGGTGCTGCGCAACCGCATACCCGAGTGGAAATGTCGTTGGAACATACACACCCGGTGTGGTGACAGGGCGATAGGGCTCGATTGCCCCGATATCGTCGGCGTGCTTCGCGATCACATCCGCGGCCGCTTTCTCGCCGAGCTCGATGCCACGCTTCCGCGCTGAATCATCCGGAATCGCAGTAAGCGCTTTCTGGTAGGCAGTCTCGGTCTGCGCTTTCAGCAGGGGTGCCTCGTGGATCAGTACGCTGCGGCTCGCGGCGGCAATGGCTGCATCGATCGAGGCACCCTGCGCCGACCCAAGATCGACACGGTCGTGCGGGTAACGCGCGGTGATCGCGTTCACCGCTTCGTACACTGCACTCTGCGCCAGGGCCACGGTCCGCGTCGTGTTGGGACCGTCGTCCGCGATCTCGCAGGTCTTACCCGCCCAATCGGCGAGAGTGTCGGCGTGCGCTGCCAGTGAGACCCACAGCAGCGTCAATTGAGCGAGCCGGCCAAGGAACGTCTGCATGAGGACTTTTCCCCCTGTTTTCGAAGGTGCCCATAGTAGTGGATACTGAGTCATGAGCTCGATAGATCCCACCAGGATGCGTGACCTGGAATCCGCTGTCCGTGACCACCGCGCGGGTCGCCTTCGCGAGGCGGTAGCGGCCTACGAGAGCTTGCTGCGGCGGAACCCCGATGATGCCGATCTGATGCAATTGCTCGGAGTGGCACTTGGACAGCGCGGAGATCATGAAGCCGGTGCCCGGTTCCTGGCTCGTTCGCTCGAGCTGAAGCCCGATCGTCCCACCGTTCTCCTGAATCTCGCTCACGCATTACGCACGCTAGGACGGGAGGAGGAGGCGCTACGCTGCTGTAATCGAGCGCTCGCACTGGATCCGTCACTCGCCGGCGGATACCGCACGCGAGCAGCAGCACTGGCTGCGCTCGGACGTCTTCAGGACGCACTGGCAAACTACGGCCAGGCGGTGCGCCTCGCTCCGAATGATCCCTCGGCACACGCTGACCTTGGTGTGGCGTTGGATGCGGTAGGGCGTACCGCAGATGCTTTGTCATGCTTCGAGCGAGCAATTGCGCTCGATCCGAATATAGCCGCCGCGCATCATAATCACGCCATGCTGAACGCTCGTCTGGGTAACCAGGAGCGGGCGCTGCAGAGCTTCGATCGCGCAGTCGCGTTGCAGCCCCATCATGCGGCGCTTCATAACAACCGGGCCAATACCCTCAAGGAGCTCGGGCGCTTACCTGAAGCGCTGAAAGGTTACTCGCTTGCACTTGCGATCGAGCCAGGCAACCCCGAGACATTGCACAACCGGGCAGTCGTCAGCTCGCTGCTCGGCGATCATACCGAAGCGCTGCGAGATTACGACGAGTTGCTCGCTCGTGGTGGTGAGAAAGCGCCGGATTTGATTGGGCGAGGCGCTGCCCTGGTCGCCCTGAAACGCAACGCTGAGGCGCTCGCACCGCTGCAGCGAGGCACTGAGCTCTTGCCGAACGACGCGGAGGGGCACACTCAGTACGGGGTTGCGTTGCTACGACTGAGTCGTTACGCGGAGGCTCTGGCCAGCTTCGACCGGGCTCTGGCACTCGAGCCTGACCAGCCGGAAGTGCTCAACAATCGCAGTATCGCACTGGTCGCCCTCGGTCGGGTGGAGGAGGCCCTCATCACGCTCCAAGGTGCAATCGCCCTGAGCAAGGAGTCCGCCGATACCTACACCAACCTCGGCCTCGTCTACCGGGCGCTGGGTCGTAACTACGAGGCCATGGCCAGTTTCCGGCAAACGCTCGCGCGCAAGCCCGCCGATCCCGCCGCGAGTTTTGCATTGGCCTTCGCTCACCTCACCGTGGGCGAATTCAAGGAGGGATGGCCACTGTACGAGTCACGCTTCCAGGAGCCGACGCTCGCCGTTCCAACACGTGACTTCGGCGTGCCGCGCTGGAACGGAGTGGACTCGCTGGTGGGCAAGACGCTGTTGGTGAACGCGGAGCAGGGTCTCGGCGATGCGATCCATTTCTGCCGTTACCTGCCACCGCTGGCCGCGCGGGGAATCAACATCGTCTTCGAAGTGATGCCAGCGCTCAAAGCACTGCTGCGAACGCTCCCGGGCTCCATTCAGATCATCGGCCGGGGCGAGCGGATTCCGGCGGCCGACTATCACTGTCCCTTGCTCAGCCTGCCGCTGGCGTTGGGTACGGATCTCGCCACGATTCCGGCCGATGTGCCGTACCTGGCGACGGATGCGGAACGCACTGCGAAATGGGCGGGTCGGATACAGGCCATTCCGGGATTGCGCGTCGGAATCGCCTGGCAGGGCAATCCGACAGTCGAGCAGCTCATGTGGGCGCGCGGGCGTTCCATGCCGCTCGTGGAGCTCGCGCCGCTGGCTCGAATCCCGGGTGTCAGTCTGATTTCCCTGCAGAAGGGGGCCGGATCAGAGCAGATCCGGGACGTTCCGTTCAGCGACCGGGTGCTCGATCTGGGCGCGGAGCTCGATGAGGGGCCGGATGCGTTTGTGGATACCGCAGCGGTAATGGCGGGCCTCGATCTTGTCATCAGCACTGATACCTCCATTGCGCATCTCGCGGGGGCACTCGCGCGACCGGCGTGGATCGCCCTGCCCGCGGCTGCTGAATGGCGTTGGCTCCTGGAGCGCAGCGACAGCCCCTGGTACCCAACCATGCGCCTCTTTCGGCAACGGCGCCGAGGCCACTGGCCATCCGTCGTTTCGGCCATGGTCTCGGCCCTGACGCCGCTTGCGTCCGGGCACCCGCGCTAGGAGCCGGTCTGACAGCCCTTACCTGATGCGTTTGACCTTGGTCTTGCGCCCGTGATCGGCCACGAGCCACAGGGAGGTCATCGCCCCGTGCTCGATGTGCACAGCCTCGCCAACGGAGAAACTAATGTTGGGCGAGGGTTCGGCCTGCCGCCATACCTGCTCGTTGTCCAGTGTAAAGATCAACTCGCCACGAGGTGCCTGCCGCAGGGCGCGGATCTTACCTGTCAGTACGCCGCTCTCGGGCTTGTGTTCTTCAGACGGGGAGCGCTTGTGTTCGATCTCGGCTGTCATGCCGAACTTGTCCGCCTCCACCTTGGGCAGTGAGCCGGCCAAGGCATCGAAGCACGCCAGCCGTTGTGCCTGGTCGCTTTCGTGGGCACAACGACGCATCCCATCACTGAGGGCGTCAGTTCCTGCCAGCACCGGCAGGCAGACTGGCGCGAGCAGGAGCAACGATCTGCGTAATAGAGACCAAGTCATCTCGAGCCCAACTGAGGCGCATCTGCGCCGTAATAGCGACCCACACCGATAGTCAACGCGCGTACGAGGTCGCGTTCCGGTGCTGTCAGCAGCGGATTCCAGATATCGAATATCAGGATGACCCGCGTCGCGTCGCTCTCGTTCCATGCCTCGTGCTCGATCGTATCATCGAATACCCAGGCCTTGCCTTTCTGCCAGGCGCGCACCTGTGAGCCGACCCGGAATTCGCAGCCCCCCGGAATGATGAGGGGAAGGTGGACGATGGAGCGCGTGTTGGTTGTTCCCGTATGCGGCGGGAGGCGCGTGCGCGGCTTGAGCACCGAGAAGTAGGCTCCCGGAGCATAGCCGGGTACATCACACAGGGGCAGGCGCGCCAGGACCGCGGCAGTCTTCGGACATTTTGCGATATGACTCTCTACGGGCGTGCCGTCGTGCCAGAGAGAGTAGGTGCTCCAATCCATTGAATGATTGAGCGGACCCCATTGATCCACTGGCGTACCCGGCGGGAAGTCGACGTACGGGGTGAAGCCTGAACCGTCGGTGTCCAACACCGACAGGGCTTCGGCAGCGACGTCCTCAGTGGCCTCTTCGAGAATATCCAGCCAGGGAAAGTCCTCGCGGGGGAAGAACTCGATAGCGGGCAAGTACGGGAAGAGCATGCTCTTGGGCTCACTCGCGTACACGCGCCGCTTGCCCAGCAGAATGTCGCGGCAACCGCTGAAACGCTGTTGCTCCACCGCGGCGTGCTGAGACACCACCGAGGCAACTTCCTGATCGAGAAACGCTTCCATGTCGCGACGGTTTGCGAGCACCACGTCCCTGGCGCGGGCCAGGGCGGGCCCCATATGTTGGGGAGCCTGACCGCTGCGCGCGGCTGAAGCAAGTGCGCCCTCGTATACCATGGCCGCCGCTTTGGGCTTGCCGAGCCGCTCGAGGAGATCACCCTTCTGCAGCAAAGCCAGCACGTAGCGCGGCTCGAGAGCAAGCGCCTTGTCGAGAGCTTCGGATTGCGCCTGCAGGTCGCCGAGAGCACGGCACACGGCCGCCAGGTTGGTCCACAGCACCTTCGAATTGGCATCACTGACCAGAGCGCGCTCAAAGAGCTCTCTGGCGCGAGCGGCGTTGCCCGTGCGAAACAGGTAGCCGCCAGCCGCATTGAGAACGATCGGTTGCTGCGGGGCACGAGCCAGGGCCATCTCGACGAGCTTCAGGGCCTCCGTGGGCGGTTGGTTCCTTGAAACCTGGTCAATGGCGTCTGCGAGGGCTCGGGCTTCGGGTTCGCTGATGGGTATCGCTGTTGCGTTCACGGTACTTGTGGGTGGTAGCGCTTATAGCGGCGAAGTGTACCCGGAGTAAGGGCTCAAGGGCGTATACGACACAAATGCGACGAATTCCGAGGAGTGGCACCTTCGCTATCCGCCGGAAAGTGGTAGGTTCGTGGCGTGCGCAGAATTGCACCCATACTTCTCGACGGGCGAGGCACCGCGCGGGCTGTCAGTCTCTGGGTGTTGCTGCTCGCGTTCCCCTGCCAGGTTGTCTTGTGCGCGGCCGATGAGCCGTCAGCTGCCCTGCCAGCGACCGCTTTGCATACAACTGAGCGCGAACAGGTCGAGCCTTTGCTGTTCGCGTCCCCGACTACACGCGATCACATCGGGCGCGTGATCGTTCCGGTCACCATCAACGGCAAGGGACCGTTCCGATTTATCGTAGACACGGGTGCCACCCACTCGACCATCTCGCCGGGACTGGTACAAACTTTGGGCTTGCAGCCCTCCGCGGAAGCTTCGGTCGTCCTGAACGGCATCACAGGCTCAGCCCTGGTGACGTTCGTGACAGTAGACCGATTGCAGGCGGGTGACATGACAATCGAGGCAACAGCGCTGCCCGTGGTCTCGGCCGACGTCATGAACGGTGCCGATGGAATACTGGGAGCCGCCGGCTTTACGACCAGAACCCTCATGGTCGACTTCCAACATAACCGAGTGGCCATCTCCCGCGGTGTCGCTGCCGCGGTGCGCACGGAAGCGATGAGGGTCCATGCTCTGCGTCTGACGCATGGCCTGATCACGTTGGAGACGCGGGTGGGCGGAGTGCGCGTTCAGGCGGTGGTCGATACAGGTTCGGAGCGTACTCTCGGCAATCTCGCGTTGCGCGATGCCCTTCGTATGCCAGGGCGAGGCGCAGGCCTGGTTCAGGTGACCTCGGTGTATGGAGCTACCGCGAAGATAGAGGCGGGCGAGATTCGAATTGCTCCAACCATCGTCATCGATTCCCTGCGTATCACTGATGTGGGCATCGTGTACGGGGATTTTCACATCTTCAAGGTTTGGGAAATGACGGACAAGCCTGCAATGATCATTGGCATGGACGTGCTGGGCACCGTTCCCCTGCTGGGTATCGATTTCGAGAGACAGGACGTGTATCTCGCAGGCGTGCGCAGCAAGAACGGCGAGGACGTGTTCCAGGCAATGCACGGATACAATGGGGACCCGGCGATTAAAAAGTAGAACCCCGGTTCCGTGGGACGTAGAGCCCCGTTACGGTTGGAGGTCCCACGACGCCCAGCTTCGGTGCCGTGGGACCCACCCCTACCTCTGGATCAGAACTTCGTCGATACCCTGGCGAACACAAACCGGCCAACCATGTCGAATGGACCGGCCAGCGTGTTGCATTTGCAAATGCTGTCCGCGCTCAGGAACGGCGGCTGTTTGTCGAACACGTTGTTGGCTCCCACCACGAAGCGTGCGTCCTTGAAGATCCATTTGTCCTTGAGCGCATAGCTGCCGCTGACGTTGTTGTAGTACATGTCCGGGATCCGGTTCCCTACGACATCCGGCCCACCGTCGAAGCTGGCCAGGTGCTCGATGTAGCGCGTATCCCAGTGAGCCGTGAAGGGTCCAACGCTGTATTCGAGCGTGACCAGCCCCTTCCATTTCGGGTTGATGTTCTCGTTGGCGTACTGGAAGAAGCCGACGTAACTGCTGACCGTGCCGTCCGCATTCGTCTGCGTGTTCTTGTACTGATGTTCAGCCTGCAGGTCGAATCGTATCGCGCCCGGGAACGGCAGATTCAGCTGTGCCTGGGCCGTGTCGTACGAGAGCTGATAGTCCACACCCGTCACCCGTGCGATGCCGAAGTTGGCATTGAGGCTATTGATCTGGGTGATCGTTCCACTGGTCGGAGAGCGCGCGATCAGGTCGCAATATGCCTTGTTCTGCGCCGGTCCGTAGCAGCCGAGCAGCACCGAGTCCACACTGGTCGCGTTGACGATGCCACCGGTGAGGACGGTGTTATCGATACGGATGTTGTAGTAATCCACCGCGAGGCTGAGCCCGGGGGTCACCGGCGGGGTCAGCACGAACCCAAAGCCGTACTGGAACGACTTCTCGGGCTGAAGGTGCGGATTGCCGCCCTGCAGCACCTGCTGCTGCTGGGCAGTCTGATTGTTGTTGCCGGACTGGAAGTTCGTCACGGCGGCGCCATTTGCAACGGCCGCCGAGCAGGTTGAGCCCGCCGCCAGCACGCCCTTGCCGACGTTCGAGTTGCCGTTGAAACCGGCCGCCCGCGTGTCGCACGGATCTCCGTTCCCCGTAATATCGCTGATGCCCTGGCCAGCGAACAGCTCAGAGACGCTCGGCGCCCGGAAACCAGTCGAGTATGAGCCGCGGAACCGGATGGTATCGAGCGGCTTCCATTCCAGGCCTACCTTCCATGTCTTCGCATCGCCGAAGGTATCGTACTTGTCATAGCGCGCACTGGGCGAGAGCGTGAGGGTCTTGGCGAACGGCGCGTCCTTGAGAATCGGAACGTTGAATTCCCCGTAGACCGAAGACACGTGGTAGCCACCCGATGTTGGTTGCGACTGGTTTGGGCCCCAGCCTTCCTGTACGAGGATGTCAGGGGTGTCGCCGGCTGCCTCATCGCGGTGTTCAGCACCGAATGCGCCGCGCACTGGACCGGCAGGCAGATCGAATAACGATCCGTTCACGTCCGCGTACCAGTAACGCTCGGTCGAAGTGTTGATGTCGGTGTTGTTCCACGTGAGGTAGGCTACCTGCGCGCCTGTGAACATGTTCGGACCGTTGAAGAAGTTCGGCATCACGGTCGGTACCGAGGTGACGAGCGCCTTTTGAGTCCCTGCCGCAAGGGCCGCCTGCGACGACGCCAACTGTGCCGCCGTTGCGGCGCTGCAGCCGCCCGGCACGTCGATGCAGTTGATCTGGCCGGTCATCTGCGCCAGGTGGTTGAAATTGCCCTCGTTGTGGGTCACGTTGCGAGTCGTGTTGTGCTGGTCGACGAAACCCGCTTCCCAGTTGAAGCTCGTGTCGCCGAATGTTCCCTCGAAGCCGGCCCGGACGCGGGACGTCTGTGAGTTGTCCTCATAGCGGCGGGGACCGAACTGATCCGGTGTAAGGAACCCCGTGATGGTCTGCCCGGTCGTATTGCCCGGGGCGTAATCCGGAACGAAGAACCCGGCAAACGCAGTCGTGCTGATGGTATCGCCCAGCAGCGGCTCGGGACGCAGCGAGCCTTTGCTCGTGCGGTCCGAGAAGAATCCCTCGAGGACGAACCGCGTGTACGGGGCGATATCGTAGTGGGAGTTGAGGCTGATCTCCTTGCGGTCGAGTCCCTGCGTCAGGTAGTTCCAACCCGGCGCGCCGGCATTGAGCTTCAACGCATTCTTCGGAGCGGTCAGATAGACCGTGTTCGGAACGAGCCCGGCAGTGGCCGGATCCTTCAAACTGTATTGCGTACCCCCGATCCAGATATTGTTCGAGAACTCGTCCTGCAGGACGTTCAGCTGCGAACGGTAGGTCGATCCGCCTGCGCCGAAAGCGGCACCCTGGTGCGGGTCAACGGACCAGGAGCGCTGCGCCTGCTGGACTGGGTCGATGTGGTCCCAGCTGACCCCGACCATTACGTTGCCCTTCTCCGAATTCATGCCGATCGTACCGGAAAGGGTCCTGGTGTCGCCGCCACCGCCACTGTTGGTGGGCGCCCCATAGCTGGCGTCGAAGCTGACGCCTTCGGAGTGCTTCTTGGTAATGATGTTGACCACGCCGGCGATGGCGTCGGCGCCGTAGATCGAGGACGCGCCGTCGCGCAGGACTTCGATCCGCTCCACCATCCCGATCGGCACTGAGTTCAGGTCGGGAATGGTCTGCGTAACACCGAAAACCGGAATCAGCCGCTGGCCGTCGATCAGGATGAGGGTCCGTGCCTGGCCGAGGTCGCGAAGGGCGACGCTCGAGGAGCCACCGCCGCCGTTGTTGGACGCGAGCGTAGTGCTCATTGTAACGCCCGTCATTCTGCTCAGGGCGTCTTCGATGTTAGCGGCCTTCGTCATTGAGATTTCTTCGGCCGTGACCACCGAAACAGGGCTTGCGCTGTCGGCGTTGGTAACGCCCTTGATGCGCGAGCCCGTAACCACGACTTCCTGTATTACTGGTGCCGCCGAGCTCTCCGGCTCATCCGCCATCGCGGGCAGAGCCACGGTCGCCCCGAGCGCGCTCAGCGCGAGCGCGCGCCGGGTGGCGCGACCTATCCGACTGATACTGGACATGAAATCCTCCTGCAAACGGTCAAACCGTTAGACAAATTGATGCGAGTGGGTCCGCTGGGAACCCACCGGCATTTGCTCTGCTGTTGTTTGCGACTCCTGGCCCCGCTGGGGACGGTTCCAGGTCCGCGTGTGGCCGATACTACCGCGGTGCACAATTTTCTGGTGCGTTTTTGGAGAAAAAACAACAGCCCGGAAGGCGGCCAGCACTGTTACGAGGCGCGAAAAGATCGAGACAATTCGTTACTTTGGCGCGCTTGTTCAAAAAGGGGGCAGTCGCGGGGATATGCGTTGCAACTGTGCAACCAACTTCCCTGGCAATTCACTGACTTATGGTGCCGCGCACCACGGGGGGTCACCCCGGCAGGGGCCGGATAACTTATTGTTGGAAAGCGGGTGCTTCGAACGTGACACGGCCCGCGAAGTCGAAAGTGGTCACCAGGATGGTCTGCTGGTCGGTCAGCGCCATGGCGGGCGCGATGCAAAAACCACGGGCGATCACGCGATAGGAGCGGCTCGGTCCGCCCAATGCTCCGACTCGTTCCTGGCTGAGCTCATCCACCGTGCATTTGTCATCTCCGCGGGTCGCGAACAAACGTTGTTCCCCTTCGAAGATGACTGTCAGGTTTGTCGGTAGCTCCCGGCCGGCGGTCCCTTCCCTTGCCGTTGCGACGCCAAACACCATACGCAGGCGGCGTCCGTCCGAGCGCAGCGGGCCTGCAAAACTGACTCGAATGCCGCTGCCGTCGGGACGTGCGCCCCCGTCGCATTCCAGCTCGGCGTTGTGCAGGTCCACGTCGAGCTTCAATGTGCCGCGGATTTGCGCGCGCAAATAGCCGTTGCCGGCGGCGAGGCAGCCAGGTGTGCCCGCAGGCTTGGCTGGGTCCGCCGTGGGCAGGCTGGTCAGCGGCGCTGCGCCAGGTGTACCGGCAGTCTGCGTCCAAGCGGGCGTAGCACCGAGCACGGCAATGAGTGGCCAATGAGCGAATCGCATGGCCGCAGTTTACATGCGCGGCTCTGCCGCGAGAGCGACCGTTCGCCGGCTCAGAATTTGGCAGTGAAGCCAATAAAGGCCTGACGTCCCACCAGGTCGTAGCTGGGAAAAGCGTTCGCCGAGCCCGCACCCCCTACGTAAGATGCCGTTGTCAACGGCGGATCCTTGTCCAGAACGTTGTTGACACCCGCGCGGATCGAGATGCCGTCAGTGACGGAATACATTGCCGACAGGTCGATATAGCTCATGTTTGGGAGTTGCGCGTTGTACGGGTCGTAGTGCCCTTGTGAGCTGCCGAACAGGCTCGGGTCGGGGTCGTTGTTGTCCACCCCGACCTTGCCGATGAAGCGCCACTGCACCGCGAAGCTGGCCTTGAACGGTGTTTCCCAGCTCACGCGCATGTTGTGCCGCCACTTCGGATTGATCGTGGTGCCGCAGTTGGGCCCGAACAGGCCGGCGCAATTGAACGTATGCTGCCCAGGCGCCGGGGTCGTAAGGGACTTCAGCAGATAGGAGCCGTTGAAGCTCGAGGAGAGCGATCCCCAGCTTCCCGGAAGCGTATACCGGTAGGCGGCCTGGACATCGATGCCCCTGAAGACCACCTTGGCAATATTCTGGGAGGTCTGCACGATATAACCGCCGCCCGCCACGGTAGCCCCGGTCAGGGCACCGTTGACGTGATTGCGCACTACCTGGCTGCAGAAAGTGGGATCTGCGGTACCGAGGCACTGGTTGAACAGGTAGGCCCCCGGAAAAGTGCCAATCTGGTTCTTCAGGGCGATGTTGAAGAAATCGATGCTGCCGCTGAAACCGGGCAGCATCGTGGGTGTCAGCGTCAGCCCGATCGTGTAGGTGTTGGCCACCTCCGGTTTCAGCGTCATGTTACCGCCTGTTATCTGGCCGCACTGGAGCGAAACGCATTGTGGAATGTGGCCATATTGCCCCGGCGTCACTCCGGTGTGCGCGCATTGATCGAGCGGAGCCGTCGGATTGGCACCGGCACACGGGTCGAGGCCGAGGAATCCCTGTTGCCCGTACGAGGGCGGCGTGAACAGTTCGATCAGGTTGGGCGCACGGATGGCGCGCTCGAATGAGGCGCGGAAACGTACGTCATCGAGCGGGGCGTATTGCACCTCGAACTTGTACGCATTGGTGTGGCCCGCGGTCGAGTATTTGGAATACCGGTAGCCGGCATTGAGATTCAATTCATTTATCCAAGGCATATTCTGCGCGATGGGGGCACGGGCTTCGAGGAAGCCTTCCGAGACGTTGTAGCCGGCGTGTATTGGCACCACGGCACCGCTGAAGCCTGCAAGATTGCCTGCCAACTCGCCTTCATCCGGGTCCCAGGCGAGGGAGTCGGAGCGATGCTCGAAACCCAGGTTGACGCCGACAGCGTCGCTGGCGAGAGGTGACTTCACGTTGTACTGGCCGAGATCGCCCGTCACATCGGCGTGCAGGATCCGCTCCGTGACCGAGCCAAACCCGGTGCCGGGCGAAGTCAGATAAGCAAGCTGATCGGCAGTTACACCGCCCGTGGTCCAGATGTTGTAGGGCACGCAGGGCGGGCCGCTGATGCAGGCAGGCTGGCCGGTAGCCGGGTTGGTCGTTACCTGCAGGGCGCTGGTGACCTTCGCGTAATCCAGGTAGCCGCGGTTCGCGTTGAACAGAGTTGTGTAGTAGTACTGCGCGTACGCATCGTAGGTCCAGCCTTGAATGACGTCGCCATTCGCTCCCGCGACGACGCGATAGTTCGTGTGTTCGAAATACGCGCTGCGCGGGCCGCCCTCGATGTTGCGGCGCCCGATGTCGACTACTGCACTGCCGTTGATCACATTCGCAGGGTTACCGCACAGGACGCTCACCTCCTGTGCACTCAGCAGAGGATTGGTGCAGTTGACGAGGTTCTGTCCGCCGACACCCGGGATGGAGGCCGTGACGGTGTTGCCGGCCGGATAGAACAGCCCGGAGGGCGCCACAAACGTGGTGCTCCGGTCGTTCATGAAGCTGAAGTCGGCGTATGGCCGGACGTGCTCGTTGACATTCATGTGAGCCATGAAGCCGGCGTTGTAGCGCTCATCCTCGCGCGACAGGGTGATGTACTGGTTCGAGTTGAATTGCGGCGGAGGCGAGGAGCCGGGCTGGGGGTAGGGCAGCAACTGGTTGCCTACCACCGAATACACGGCATCGCCAACGCCGAAATGATTGGAATTCTGCGTGCCGATGCAATGATTCGGGAGCGGATTGCCGGCGGCGTCGGAGTTGTTCGCGAGCTCGCAGGCGGCGAAGTCGCGCGCCGGAGCGAAGACCGGGTTGGCACGCCGGTATTCCAGGTACGCGGTGATGTTGCCTTTGCCGTCTGCAACATTGGTGCCGGCCAGAATCGAGAAGTTCCTGGATTGCCCGTCGAGCTCACTCGAGGTGTCCGTGGGGAAGCCGGCCTGGATTGCGAGGTTCTGCATGTAGTCGTTGTGGTTGCTGTGCTGGCTCACGCCCCACTGGCCATCGATCTGAATGCCCTCGAAGTTCTTTTTCATGATGAAGTTGACCACGCCGGCGATGGCGTCCGAGCCGTACACGGCCGAGGCGCCACCCGTGACGATGTCAATACGGTCGATGAGCGAGACGGGAATCTGGTCGAGGTCCGGGGCCGGGTTGGGGTTGAGCGTGTTCGGGTCGCCGGGCCCGAGCCGCCGCCCATCCACGAGCACCAGCGTGCGCTGCGGTCCGAGACCGCGCAGATCGGCGGTCGATAAGCCGCCGGCGGAGATCAGTGGATTGGTATTGTTCGAGAAATCAGTTGCCGCACCCTGGAAGTTCTGCGGCAGCGTGTTCAGCACATCGATGGCATCCGTGTAGCCCTGCTGCCTGATTTCCTGCGAGGTCACTACCTGGATGGGACTCGTGCTGGTCAGATTCGGTTGTGGGATGCGCGAGCCTGTGATGATGACTTCTTCCGGCGGGGGCGTCTGCGCAGCCGCAGCGGTCGGTGCCTGAGCGTAGAGCGGAGCTGCCGCTACCAGCGAAAGCACGGTGGCAAGCTGTAGCAACCGCCGCATGTTGGAATGACTCATCGGGCCGTCCTCCTTGTTGGCCCGATGTAACCACGGCGTGGGGCGCAGAAAATTGATTCAGCGCAAAAACAACATGAGTTTTATCGGGCTCCCGCGGGAGCCCGTCACGCTCGTGTAGCGGGAGAACAACGCCGCGGTCATCTCTCAACTCCTTCAATAAAGCGATCTACGAAGTTGCGGGTCTGGCGCCAGATACCGCTCCAGTCCTTCAGGACTGCCCGGCCTTCATCGGTGATGTGGTAGTAGCGCCGGGGCGGGCGGGCATACGAGGGGACGACGTGGCTGGTCAGCAGGCCGTTGGCGCTGAGAGCGCGGAGGACGGGATGGACGGTGCCTTCCTTGAAGAGCGCCTCGCCCTCGTTCGCCTTCTGCAGCCGTTTGGCAATTTCGTAGCCATAGAGGTGTTCGGGGGTCTGGTCGAGGACGGCGAGCAGTACGAGGGCGACGAGGCCGGCATTGAGGTCTTTCTGGAATTTGCGGCGTGGCCTTCGTCCGGGCGGGCGGGGTTTACAGAATGCTTTTGGTAGACTTCGCCCCCTCGTGCCTGGCTGTCGTGAAAAAACTGATGAGAAACCCGCTACTTGAGGTCACCCCGATCATTCCGGACAGCTTGGGACGGTTGCCGGAGCTGACGGGCAATCTGTTCTTCAGCTGGCATCGCCCCACCCGGGCGCTGTTCGAGGACCTGGATCCTGAGCTGTGGAAGCAGACGCGTGGCAACCCCCGGCTCATGCTTCGCTGCGTCAGCCAGGACACGCTCGATCGGGTGGCCCAGGATCCGGTCTACCGGGCCCGGTACAGCCAGGCTCTGCAGACGCTGGATGCATACCTCTCGGCCGCTTCGCCCTCGGCGGATGCTCCCCTGGTTGCGTACTTCTGTGCTGAGTACGGCTTTCACGAAAGCTTCCAGATCTACTCCGGTGGCCTGGGTGTGCTGGCCGGCGACTACTGCAAGTCCGCCAGCGACGCGCGTGCGAATTTCGTTGCCGTTGGACTCCTTTACGAGCAGGGCTACTTCACTCAGACCGTCGACAATGACGGTAACCAACACGCGGAATACAGCGAGCGCGATCCTCGCGACCTGCCCGTGGAGCCTGCCCGGAGAGCCAACGGAGAGTGGGTCCAGGTCAGCGTGCGGATTGCCGGGCGCGACGTGGTCTCGCGACTCTGGAAGGCGCAGGTCGGGCGGGTTCCTGTTTACCTGCTCGATACCAACTGCCCGGAGAACGCGCCGTCGGATCGCGACATCACTCATCGTCTCTACGGCGGGGATGAGTCCACTCGCATCCGGCAAGAGATCATTCTGGGCATCGGCGGCACGCGCGCGTTGCGTGCGCTGGGTATTGCCCCGGCGGTCTGGCACTTGAACGAGGGACACGCCGCTTTTCTGATCCTGGAGTTGCTGCGCGAGAGGCTGGGCGAAGGGTTGCCTTTCGCCGCTGCGCTCGAAGCGGTTGCGGCCTATTGTGTGTTTACGACGCATACGCCGGTCGCTGCAGGCCACGACGCGTTCTCGCATGACTTGGTGATTTCGCACCTTGGCGATTTCATCCGCGAGCTGGGCATCACGGTGGAGCGCTTCCTCGACCTCGGACGGTCGCCGTCGGTTGGCGGCCTGTTCAACATGACGCGGCTGGCGTTGAACGGCACCCGGCACGTGAATGCGGTAAGCCGCATCCACGCAGTCGTCAGCTCGCGGCTCGTGGCTGACCAGTGGCCGGAGATTCGCCCGGAGGAGAATCCCGTCGGCTTCGTGACCAACGGTGTGCATGTGCCCACGTTCCTCCACCAGACGTGGGCGGATTTCCTGGACCAGGAGATCGGCCGCGACTGGCGGGACCGGCTGCGCGATGTGGCGTTCTGGAATGCGCTCGAGCGGGTGCCAGACGAGCGTTATTGGACGACCTCGCAGTCGGTCAAATCACGGATGCTCGCCAGCGTGCGCGAACGGCTGCAGCGCGAATACGCTCGTAAAGGTATGAGCCCGGCGCAGTTGCGGCACGTGACGCGCTTCCTCGATCCCACCCGGCCCGATGTTCTCACGATCGGCTTTGCGCGGCGCTTCGCTACCTACAAGCGGGCGACGCTGCTGCTGCGGGACCGGGCGCGGCTGGTGAGAATTCTCCGCAACCCCGATCGTCCCGTCGTTCTGCTGTTCGCGGGCAAGGCTCACCCGGCCGACGAGCCAGCCAAGCAGGTGCTGCGCGAAGTGCGCCAGCTCATGACGGCGCCGGAGTTCCTGGGGCACATTATCTTTCTCGAGGACTACGATCTGCAGTTGGCCCGTTGGCTGGTGTCGGGCGTGGACGTCTGGCTCAACAATCCGATTGCGCCGTTGGAAGCCAGTGGGACCTCGGGCATCAAGGCGGCCATCAACGGCAAACTGAACTTGAGCATCCTGGATGGCTGGTGGGCCGAAGCCTGGATGCAGGACAACGGCTGGGGAATACCTCCGGCCAATGTGCAGGACCCTGAGCGGCGCGACGCGCTCGAGGCGGAGATGATCTATGACACGCTCGAAGAGGAGGTCGTCCCTCTTTATTACGATCGCAAGGACAGCGGCCTGTCTGCCGAGTGGGTCAGGCGCAGCAAGCGCGCGATGAGTACCGTGATTCCCCGATTCAACATGGATCGCGTGCTGTTCGATTACACGCGGGGTTTGTACCAGCCGGCCGCTCAGCAGTACCGCAGGCTGGCCGCGGATGGATTTGCGGGTGCCCGGCAACTGGCCGAGTGGAAGCAGCGTGTCCGCCAAGCATGGCCAAAGGTCAGTTTGCGGCTGCTGGTCGATGCATCTCCTGATGTTCCCCGCGGCGAGACGTTGAGCCTGAAAGTGGCCGCAGACTTGAAAGGAATGCAGCCGTCGGACGTACGAGTCGAGTTCGTCGCTCGCCGGTTGCTGCCGGAAGCCGATCTGGGTGCGCCGCCGCTGTCCGCGTATGGTAACGGCGAGCGGGACGGGATCTGGCACGCGGCATTCGCACCGGCGGGTGATGATTCCGACGGCGCGGCCGTGTTCGCGCTCGATGTCGCTCCGAAGGAATGCGGACAGTTTGCCACCGAGATACGTATTTATCCGTGGCACGAGCTTCTGTCGCATCCCTACGAGCTCGGGCTCATGAAATGGCTCTGATTTCCTGAACATGCATCTTGCGCGGGTATAATTGATCAGGTTTAGTACCCGCGCTTCCCCAACAAAGCCCCTAACGAAGAAAAGTAGCTCCGCATGCCCAGACAGCCCGCACGAGCTTCTTCCGGACGCTACGTGAGTCGCCTGACGGGCGGCACGCTGGCGGTGATCATGGCGGGCGGCCGCGGCGAGCGGCTCAAAGATCTGACGGCCCACCGGGCCAAGCCGGCGACACCCTTCGGGGGCAAGTTCCGCATCGTGGATTTTGTGCTGTCGAACTGTGTGAATTCGGGCATCCGGCAGATTTCGATTCTGACGCAGTACAAGGCCCAGTCCCTGATCCAGCACGTGCAGCGAGGCTGGAGCTATCTGCGCGGCGAGTTCGGCGAATTCGTCGAAGTGATTCCGGCACAGCAGCAGATCGGCCCGAGCTGGTACCAGGGCACCTCGGATGCCGTATATCAGAACATGGAGCTGATCCTCTCGCACCGTCCCAAGCATGTGCTGGTGCTGGCAGGCGACCACATTTACAAGATGGATTACGGTCCGATGATCGCCTATCACGTCGAGAAGGGCGCGGATATCACTGTCGGCGTCGTGGAAGTGCCTGCCAGTGACTCCATCCACTTCGGCGTGCTCACGGCCACGGAATGGAACCGGGTCACCAAGTTCTCGGAGAAGCCGAAAGTGCCTGACACTTTGCCCGGCCGGCCGGATTCGATCCTGGCCTCGATGGGCATCTACGTTTTCAATACCCGGCTGCTCGAGAAACTGCTGATCGAAGATGCCGCCGATAGCGCCTCGGCGCACGACTTCGGCAAGGACGTCCTGCCGAAGGCCATTGCCAACAATCTGCAGGTGTTTGCCTACCCGTTCCAGGACGTGAAGACGCGTGCGCAAAGTTACTGGCGCGATGTCGGAACGATCGATGCGTACTACGACGCCAACCTCGAGCTGGTACACGTCAAACCGGAGCTCAACATCTACGACCAGGACTGGCCCATCTGGACTTACCAGGTGCAGCAGCCGCCGGCGAAGTTCGTCCTGGACGAGGAGGGCCGTCGGGGCACGGCCATCAATTCCGTGGTGTCGGGCGGTTGCATCATCTCCGGGGCGGTCGTCCGCTCATCGTTGCTGTTCTCCGATGTGCGAATCGATGAGCGCTCCCGCATCAACCGGTCGGTGATACTGCCGCATGTCGAGATTGGCACCTCCTGTGTCATCGAGGGAGCCATCGTCGATGAAGGCTGCGAGATCCCCAACGGCATGCAAATAGGGGTCAACGCCCAGGAAGATGCCAAGCGATTTCATGTGACCGAGAAAGGTGTGGTGCTCGTGACGGCAGATATGCTGCGCAGCCTGCAGACGCAGCAACAATGACAGTCCAGTCCCGCCTACCGGTTGTGCTGTTGTGGCACATGCACCAGCCGCAATATCGCGATGCCCTTACGGGCCAATACGTCCTGCCCTGGACGTATCTGCACGCGCTCAAAGACTACACCGACATGGCCGCACACCTCGAGGCCATACCGGGGGCGCGTGCGGTGGTCAATTTCACTCCCGTGCTGATCGAGCAGCTCGAGGAGATTGCACAGCGGGCGACCGATCACCTGCAGACGGGATCTGCGCTGCCGGACCCTGTGCTGGCCTTGTTGGGCCCCGACCCGATACCGCGAGATCCGGCTGAGCGCCTGGAGCTGATGCGGGCCTGTCTGCGTGCGCAGCGCAAGCAGATGATCGAGCGGTTCGGGCCGTACCTCGAGCTTGCCACCATCGCGGAGACGTTGGCGACGCCCGAACGTATCGTTTACGCCTCGAACCAACTCATTCACGATCTCGCGGTCTGGTATCACCTCGCGTGGTTAGGTGAGACAGTCCGGCGTGCCGATCCCGTCGCGACCGCGCTGACGACCCAGGGGCGCGGATTCACCGAAGCGCAGCGGCGTCAGTTGCTGGAACTGGTTGCCGAACAAATCAGCGCCGTGGTGCCGCGCTATCGACGCCTCGCCGAGCGGGGACAGTGTGAGCTGTCTGTCACTCCGTACGGTCATCCGATTGTGCCGTTGCTATTGGATTTCCAGTCCGCGCGCGAGGCAGTTCCGACGATGCCGCTACCGCAGCACGCGAGCTATCCCGGCGGATCAGAGCGGGCAGCCTGGCATGTGGAAGAGGGCTTGCGCGTTTTCATGCGCGCCTTTGGCGTGCGTCCTGCGGGTTGCTGGCCCTCAGAGGGCGCGATCAGCCGCGGTACGCTCGAGCTGCTCGATCGTACCGGGTTCAAGTGGGCGGCCAGCAGCACAAATGTGCTGCGGGGCAGCCTGTCGCTGACCAATGCCGAGGTTGCGTCGGACCCGCTCGCCTTCAACCGGCCCTATCAGTTGCCCGGCACCTCGATGAGCACTTTTTTTCGCGATGATGCACTGTCGGATCTCATCGGCTTCACCTACGCAACCTGGCATGGTGATGATGCGGCCAATCACCTGGTCAATGAAGTCGCCCAGTTGGCGCACCGGTATGCAGATTCTCCCAATCACGCCGTCGTGATTGCTCTCGATGGCGAGAATGCGTGGGAACATTATCCGTTCAACGGCTATTACTTCTTGCGTGCCTTGTACGCGGGTCTGGCCAGCCATCCCTTGCTCGAATTGACCACACTGTCGGAATGCCTCGCGCGCGGCATCAAGCCCACAGCGCTGCCGCATGTGGTGGCCGGCAGCTGGGTGCACGGCACTCTCGCTACGTGGATGGGCGATCCCGAAAAGAACCGGGCGTGGGACCTGCTGTGCGATGCGAAATCAGCCTTCGACCGTGTGATGCGCATCGGTGCGCTCGCGCCGGGGCAGAAGGCTGCGGCGGAGCGTCAGCTTGCCTTGTGCGAAAGCTCTGACTGGTTCTGGTGGTTCGGTGATTACAACCCGCAGGACGCGGTGTCGCAGTTCGACCGGTTGTATCGCCGCCAGCTCATGAATCTCTACCGGCTCCTGGGCATTGCCCCGCCCGAGACTCTCTCACAGCCGATTTCCATCGGCCGAGGCGCGCCCGAGCATGGAGGAGTCATGCGCCGCGCGAACGCCTGATGCGCTTGCCTGTTTTCGACAGGCGGCGCTCGGGAGCGCTGCTGCATCTTGGCTCCCTCGACGCCGCTCTGGGGCGAGGCGGGCGAGCATTCATTGATTGGCTCGCGGATGGCGGTTTCAGCGTTTGGCAGATATTGCCGGTAGGGCCGACGGGTCCTGACGGCTCACCGTACTGGGTGCGCTCCGACTTTGCAGGCAGGTACGCGTTCGTCGATTCGCAGGAGCTTCCTGATACCCACTCTCCTGAGTATCAGCAGTTTCTCGCGGGGTCCGCACGCTGGCTGCCTGACTATGCGTTGTTCGAGGCATTGAGCGCCGTTCATCAGTGGCAGCCGTGGTGGCTTTGGCCGGCTGATGTGCGAGATCGGGAATCCGCCGCGATGGCGCGCGTGAGCCGCGAGCTTGCAGCCGAGATTGAGAGGGTCAAGACGGAGCAGTTTGCGTTTGCCATGCAGTGGCGTCGCCTGCGCGAGCATGCCCAGTCACGCGGGGTGAGGCTGCTCGGCGATCTGCCTTTTTATGTGGCGCCCGATTCGGCCGAGACTTGGGTACACCGCTCGAAGTTTCAGTTGGATGCAACCGGAAGGCCCACGGCGGTTGCAGGGGTGCCGCCCGACTACTTTTCGGCCGACGGCCAGTTGTGGGGCAACCCGCTCTATGACTGGAAGGCAATTCAGGATGACGGCTTCGCGCTTTGGCGGGATCGGGTCGTACAACAGCTCGAGCGCGTCGACGTCCTGCGTATCGATCACTTTCGCGCGCTTGCGGCGCACTGGGCTGTCCCGGCTGGGGCTCCCAACGCTCGCGGTGGCGAGTGGCGGCCGACGCCGGGTATGGAGTTGATGCGCCTGTTGCAACGGGAATTGGGGGATTTGCCGATCGTCGCCGAGGATCTCGGCGTCATCACCGAGGATGTTGAAGCGCTGCGCAAGCAGTTCAGGATGCCGGGGATGAAGGTGCTCCAGTTTGCCTTCGGTGGCACTGGCGACAACCCGCATCTGCCTCACATGCACGAGCCTGACTGCGTGGTGTACACCGGCACTCACGACAACGATACGACCCTTGGATGGTATTCGAGCCTGGATGGTGAGTCGTTGCGGCGCGTGGAGTACTTTCTCCGGCTGACGCCCGGGGCGATGCCGGATGCACTGATCCGGGCGACGCTGGGATCGGTAGGCCGCCTTTCGGTCATTCCGGTCCAGGATTTGCTGCGTTTGGGATCGGAGGCGCGGTTGAATACTCCAGGGACCGCGGTTGGGAACTGGAGCTGGCGGTTGCCTGCGGGCGCGCTGACCTCCGGGCTGGCCCGCGAGTGTGTCCTTATGAACAAAGTCTACGGTCGAAGCTAGCCGCCGCGGCTACCCGCCCGGCTTGAAACTGCGACACGCGTAAGAGTACGGAGCGTCTCTCACCGGCGACGCGCTTACGCTTTGTTACTATCCGCCCATGAGATCGCTCTTCTTAGTCTTGGCGGCGTTGGGACTTTCGGGCTGCTCACTGTTCGTGCCGAAGCTCGAGAAGCCGACGCTGTCCGTCGTGAGTGTCCAGCTGCTGAAGGGTGACTTGTGGCACCAGGAGCTCAAGCTGCGGATGCGGGTGCAGAATCCCAACGATCGCGCCTTGCCGGTCAGAGGACTGACGTACGAGCTCGATGTGGATGACCAGGAGCTCGCGCACGGGACGTCGGGGGACAGTTTCGTCGTACCGCCACTCGGCGAGGCGGAGTTCGACATGAGCGTGTCGGCCAACATGGCGAGCGTGCTGGTCAAGGTGCTCGGCCAGGGCAGCAACCAGGTTGATTACCGCCTGACGGGCAAGATTGCGCTGTCCTCGGGGTTGTTCCGGTCGATTCCATTCGACGAGCACGGCACGTTCAAGTGGCAGTAAGCGCGCTATAGATGCGTCTAATGTAACAGCCCGAATATGGCCACTGAGTTGGTCGTTCCCACGAGCACCTTGCCGCCTGCCACGGTGGGGGTGATGAACTTGTTGCCTGCACCGAACTGGTCGCGGCTGCCGGTTGCCTGGTTGCTGTTATACAGCTCATGCGCGAGGTTGGTCGCATCGTAGGCGTGGAGGACTGCAATCGCCCCGTTGTTCTGGTTCTCATGCGCCCACACGATGGGGTTCGCCGTGCCGTTCGCGGAGACGACGGGTGAGGTACCGGGATATCCGAACGTCCCTGCGGACTGCGATGTGGGGACTGTCGAGACCTTGGCCTTGCTGATGCCGAACGCCTTGAGTGTGCTGCCGACCGCACCATAGTACAGCGTGCCGTTGAACCAGGCGGGCGAGGAGAAGACCGCGCCGCCCAGCGCGCCGTCGAGCTGCTGCCAGATGTTGTTTTTAGCCGGGTCGAATTTGCCCATGTTGTCGCGATCGACGACGTAGAGCGCCCCGTCCTTGCCGGCTCCGACTACGAGGTGTTTGACGGTGTTGGTGCTGTCCATCAGGTCCGGCAGCAGCAGCTCGCCGCCCGAGCCCAGGTCGACATCGCGGTTCGACAGGTCCACTGCGTTGAACATGGTGAAGTAGTCGGCAACGCTGAGCGTGCCGCCCGAATTGGCGATTTTCACGAACGAGTTGCCGTAGTCGGCCTGGTTGGGGAAACCCTTCGCATCCAGGGTCGTCTCGAAGCGGCCATTTCCCGATAGCAGGTAGATGTTGCCTGCCGGGTCTGCGCCGGGGCCATCGCCAGCCATCCAGATCGCCGGACCCCAGGTGCCATTGGTGCGGGCGCCGTTCATTGGCACCCCGCTGTTAGGCGCTATGTTGAGGACGGCCGCCCCGGCGAGTGTCGTTTGCTTGAAGCCGATGATCCAGCCGCTGTAAGGGGGTGCGTCGCAATGGGATGTCCAGGAGGTATAGATCGTGCCGTTCAGGAGAAGTAGCGCCGCACGCTCTTCATATTGGCCGGGCTCGAAGGTTGTCGTGCCGGCGCTGTTGGGGAAAGATCCCGAAATCTCCGTCGGCCCATTGAGCAGCTCTGCGCCGGTGGTGAGGTCGAGTGCGTGCAGCCGTTGGTGGTACTTCGACGATTTATCAATCGACATCGCAACGACATAGATAGTGCCGTGTGCTCCGGCCGTGCGATCGATCACCGGGGTGGCTGTTATTCCAACCTCCGGGGTCACCTGCGGGCAACCATGGGTGTCACTAGGCGTTTCGCCGGAGGCGAGCAGAGAGACCTGCCAGAGCGGCGTGCCGGAATCGGTATCGAACGCGTAGACGGAGCCGTGCTCCGTCGCGACATACACGACGTTATGTGGCGTCGAGCCGATCTGCGAAACATATAGAGGCTGCGCGTCTACTTTCCCGTCTACCTTCAGATTGTGCAGCAGGCCGAAGGAGGTCGAGTTGACGTTCGCGGGCGTAAGGGTTGTTTCGACGAGGTACTGGCCGGTGCGGGCCACGTCATTTTTGAAGGTCACGACGTCCGCAGCTGATGGTGGGTCGGGGGACGTTGCGGCAACGCTCAGTTTGGCGCTGCTGCTCGTCACGCTGCCGGCGGAATTCGTGACGACCACGGCGAACGTCGCGCCGTTGTCGGTGATCTGAACGGCGGGCGTGGTGTAGCTGGCTCCTGTCGCGCCCATAATGGCGGTGCCGTCCTTCTGCCATTGGTACGTCAATGGTGCTGTCCCTGAGGCAACAATCGTGAAGACTGCCGTACTGCCAACAGTCACTGCCGCGTTCGTGGGTTGGGTTGTGATCACGGGCGCGGCTGCGGCCGCATCACCCGGCGTCATTGGGGCATTGGAGGAGCCGCCGCCGCACGCGGTGAACAGGGCTATGACCAGCCAGGGAATGGCGCGAGCGAGTTTTTCGATCATGAGAGCTGCCTGCCGCCAATGAAGCGTCGAGGATTGTAAGTGCTGCGAGTACCGCGCAACGGTCTGCGATTTGCGACACGCAGTGCGTGGTAATACAACGCGCGACCCTGGAGACAGTTCGCCCGGGGCACGCAGCTATGATGTTGGATGTGGGCGGCGGGCGATGGAAGCTACAGCAGCCGGTCGCCTCGCTCAAGGTCGAGCAGGAACTGTTTGCGCAGGAGGCCGCCGCCGTAGCCGCCCAGCTTGCCGTCCGAGTTGATCACCCGGTGACAGGGGACCAGGATCGCGATTGGGTTTTGCCCGTTTGCCTGCGCCACCGCGCGAATCGCCTTCTCATCGCCCACCCGGCGCGACTGCTCGAGATAGGAGATTCGCTCGCCATAGCCGATGCTGCACAAGGCACTCCAGACTCGCTCCTGGAAGGGTGTTCCGGGAAAGCTCAGAGGGACTTCGAAGCGCTGGCGCGTGCCTGCGAAGTACTCGGCGAGCTCGCGCCGGGTCTGATCGAGCAGCGGCGTGTTGGCCCCGGGGTGGGTCGGTATCTCGCCGGGTTGTGCCCGTAACTGGCCGGGGTTTGCCGGTAGCGGGTTGGAATCGGCCGCAACGAACTCGAGCAGCTGCAATGCTGTATCCGAGGCACCGGCCCGCAGCAGGCCGACCGGACTTTCAATCCAGGCGATCTGCAGCGATCTGCGCTCCGGGGGAGTCATCACGCAATCAGTCTTTTATATAGATCCACGTACAGGCCGCCCTGCCGCTGCCACGAGAAGTCGCGCTGCATGCCGTTGCGGACCATCCGGGCCCAGTGCTCCGGCTCGGCGTACAGGTCCAGGGCAGTGTTGAGGCCCCACTCGAGCGCCTCTGAATCAAAATCGTTGAACACGATTCCGGTTCCATGGCCGGTGACCGGATCGTAGTTCTCGACGGAATCCGCCAGGCCACCCGTCTTGCGGACGATGGGCACCGTGCCATAACGAAGGCTGTACATCTGGTTCAGACCGCAGGGCTCGTAGAGCGATGGCATCACGAACATGTCGCAGGCGGCCTCGATCCAGTGTGCGAGCTCGTCATCGTAACCGCGCCGGAACACGACGCGTCCGGGGAAATTCTGTTGCAGCTCCGTGAGGACTTTCTCGTACTGGGCGTCCCCGCTGCCCAGGGCGACGAAGCCGAGGTCGCGCCATTCGAGTACCTGCGGCACCGATTCGAACATCAGGTCGATACCCTTCTGCGAGGCGAGACGGCTGACCATTCCCGCCAGCGGCGTTGCAGGGGGAATCTCGAGTTTGAGTCGCTGCAGCAGCTGCTGTTTGAGCTGTGCTTTCACTTCGAGCGTGCCAGGATCGAAGTGCTTGGGAAGATAGTGATCATGCCGCGGATCCCACTCGTCGTAATCAACACCATTCAGGATGCCGGTCAAGGCGCTGCCGCGCGCGCGCAGTGTGTCCTGCAGGCCCATGCCGTACTGGTCGGTCGAAATCTCGCGCGCATGCGTCGGGCTCACAGTCGTAATCGCGTCCGCGTAGATGATCCCGTGGCGCAGCGGGTTGATACGTCCCCCGCGCAAGTCCTCCTGGTGGAGCAGGTAGTTTTTGGGGCCGAGGGCCAGGTCCTCGATCGATGCCGAGCTGAACACTCCCTGGTAGCCGATGTTGTGAATGGTGAGCACCGAGCGGGTGCCGGCGAACGATCTGTCCCAGTCGTACGCGCCTTTCAGAAACAGTGGCGCGAACGCCGTATGCCAGTCGTTGCAATGGAGGATCTGGGGTGACCACTGCATTCGCTGGCAACACGCGAAAACGGCGCGGGTGAAGGCGAGGAACCGCAGGTGCTCGTCCGGATCCGCGGTGTACAGGGTCGCGCGCGAGTAGAGGGCCGGGCAGTCGATCAGGTAAATGGATGCAGCCGAGCCAGGCATCGGTGTCGTCATGACTGACATAACATAACGGTGGGGCCCCACTGCGACGTCCATGTTCTGCAGGCCTTCCACCGGTAGCATCGGGAATTTGCCGCGATCGATCGACGAATACGCAGGGGTGAACAACCTGACGTCGTGCCCTGCAGCATGCAGGTACTTGGTGAGTGCCGAGGATACGTCGGCGAGGCCACCGGTCTTCGACAGGGGGGCGGCTTCGGATGCCATGAGACAGACGGTCAGGGTCATTATGAGATTACCGGTTTATGATGTCGGCCAAAGGCGCCACAGGGCCGGGCGGAGGTGAGTTTTGGCCATCGAACAAGGGGGACGGGTTTCGCCGATGCGCCGCTTTCTGATCGGACTGGTCGTGGCGTTGCTGCTCATTGCGTCGATAGGAGTCGGCGTTACTGTTGCGCGCTGGCCCGATCTGATGCTGTCCTGGCAACCGGATCGAGCCCGTTAGGGCTGACCCGCCGGCGGACCCGCAGGTGGACTTGTAAGCTGCTCGGCCAGGAGACGGGGCAGCATTTCGCGCCAGGTGGACCACGTATGGTCACGCCCGGGTCCCCATAGACTCAACCGACAGGGAATTCCTTTGGCAGCGCAGGCGTCGGCCATGCGGCGGGAATCGGCAGGATTTTCGTAGTCTCCTTCGCCGCTACCCAGAATGATTGCGCGGCGCCGCAGCTGCTCGAGCCGCGCTCCCTTCAGAGTCTCCAGGCGGGCGAGCGGAGAAAACGCGGCGCTGTCCTCACCACAGTACCTGTGGGACATGTCGTAAACGCCGCTCAATCCGATCGCCGCACGGAAGGAATCGGGATGCCGGCAGATACCGCAGAGGGCTGCGAATGCTCCGAGCGATGCTCCAGCCAGAATGGGTTCGATGCGGTCGTCGTGACAATCCTCTCGAATACGCTGCAGCACCTCCTCATATACAAAGGAGTCGTAGCGATCCTGCAGACGCGCGCAGTCCGGCTTTGAGGTGGTGGCGGAGAGCCACGCGCGCACCGCGGCTCCATCGGTGGAGTAGGCTTTGATGCGGCCCGCATCGATGAGCTCGCCGAGCGCGGCGATCAGCTGGAATCGCTCGATTTCTTCGAAGTCGCCACCGGCGGTTGGGAAGATCACCACCGGGGTGCCGAAGTGTCCCCACCGAGCCATGCGGGCAGGTTGGGGGAGGCGCCGCGTTGTCCAGGTCCAGGCTTGTTTTTGCATGGGGCGGGAAGTGTAGCGGAAGGGCGGGGGCGTCGAGCCCGGGCGGTGTCGGCGCGGCGCCGAACGCGGGCCGCGCAAGGCGTCGAGCGCGTGGGTGCCTAGGGGCGTCGAGCCATGCGTGTCGGGCCCGCAAGATTCGGGTCGATCCTGGCGCGGGCGGGTCAATATCATGTCTGCCATGGCAAACGCTGACGACAAGTTCGTGGATAGCCGGGACTTCGCGCGCATCGCGCGGGCGATCCGCTATATCGAAGACAAATTCCGGGAGCAGCCGAGTCTGGCGGCTGTCGCTGCGCATGCGGGGCTGTCCGAGTTTCACTTCAATCGCTTATTCCGGCGTTGGGCCGGCGTCACGCCTAAACAGTACCTGACGTTCGTGACCGGCAATGCAGCCAAGGGCGCGCTCCTGACCCAGCCGTCTGTTCTCGATGCCGCGTATTCCGTTGGACTGTCTGGTCCTGGCCGTCTGCACGATCTGATCGTGACGCTCGATGCGATGACGCCGGGAGAGCTGAAGTTACTGGGACGCGGTACTGTGATTCGATACGGATTCACCGACACGCCCTTCGGACGTGCGCTGGTGGCATCGACGTCGCGGGGTGTGTGCCATCTCGCGTTTGTCGAGGCGGGAAAAGAGAAGTCGGCAGTCCGGGCGCTTCAAGAACAGTGGCCGGACGCTACCCTGGAGCAAGACGACGCCCGTGCTCTGATCATCGCGCGTCAAATCTGGGACGGCGAGGGCGACTCCGCTCTCAAAGTGAGCGTGGGCGGTACGAACTTCCAATTAAAAGTGTGGCAGGCGCTCATCGATTTAGGCGGCCGCGGAAGAACGACTTACACCGAAGTCGCGGACGCTGTCGGGAGTCGCTCCGGTACGCGCGCTGTTGGCAATGCGGTTGGTGCAAATTCCGTCGGTTGGTTGATTCCATGCCACAACGTGTTGCGGAAAGACGGAAGTCTAGGTGGGTACCACTGGGGTGAGGACCGGAAACGGGCCATGCTCGCGTGGAAATCGTTGCCGGCGGTGGCCCAGAATATGTAATGAAACCCAGGGGTCGCCAGCGACGTGTCAATCGCCGTTCTGCATGTCTAAGTACCTGATTAGATTAGATAAACGGTTGGGCACCCCGAGCTTGGCCGTGGCCCGCTGGTAAACTACCCCCCGTCGTTCTGCTCGCGGCCCGCAATTCAGCCGGTCGCGACCCGAGTATCAAACCAATGTCAGCCTCACCCTATAAGCAACTCGAACAGGAGTTCAAACGGCTTTACGCCTTCCGCGGCGCTCTTTCGCTTTTGCGATGGGACGCTGCCGTGATGATGCCGCGTGGCAGCGCCGACGTTCGAGGTGAGCAGCTCGCTGCGCTCGAGACCGAGCACCACGCCCTGCTCACCGCGCCGCGTATTACCCGTCTGCTCGACCGAGCCCAGGCCAATAGCCAGGGTCTGATCGACTGGCAGATCGCAAACCTTCGCGAGATGCGCAGGCAGCGCGACCACGCGATCGCCACTCCGGTCGCACTGATCTCCCGATTGACGAAAGCGGCCGCGCGAGCCGAGGCTCGCTGGCTGGAAGCGCGTCAGCAAGGCAAGTTCGAATTATTCGCTCCCCATCTCGAGGAAGTCGTTCACCTCGTCCGCGACAAGGCGGCGCTGCTTGGGCAAGCGCTGAACCTCGCACCGTACGATGCCCTGGTAGATGAGTTCAGTCCCGGCGTCACCACCGCCGACATCGACGCGATGTTCAAGGGGCTCTCGCGACGTCTGCCTTCGCTGATTCGCGAAGCGATCGCTCTGCAGGAAACCCGGGTGCTGCCGCCGCTGACGGGCAAATTCCCGCCTGGCAAGCAGAAGGCGCTGATCCTGGAAGTCATGAAGTCGATGGGCTTTCCGTTTGATCGGGGCCGCCTCGACGAGAGCGAGCATCCGTTCACCGAAGGTGTTCCCGGCGACATCCGGGTCACGACGCGCCTGGATCCCAATGATCCATTCTCTGGCCTTCTCGGCGCACTTCACGAGACTGGCCACGCGTTGTACGACCTGGGCTTGCCACAGGACTGGCGTGATCAGCCAGTTGGACGCGATCGCGGCATGGCCCTCGGTGAGAGCCAATCGCTGCTGATCGAGATGATCCTCTGCAGGAGCCGCCCCTTCGTCCGGTATGTCCAGCCGCTGCTGTTGAAACATTTTGGTGTGAGCGGGCCGGAGTGGGAGCTCGAGAACGTGTACGCCCACCTGACACGGGTCAAGCGCGGGCTGATTCGCGTCGACGCGGACGAGCTGACTTATCCGCTTCACATCATGCTGCGCTACGAGTTGGAGAAGCAGTTATTGAGCGGTGAGCTCGCGGTGCGCGATCTGCCCGAGGCGTGGAATGCCGGCATGGAACAGAGATTGAGTATTCGCCCGCCTAACGATGCGGACGGCTGCCTGCAGGACATCCATTGGGCGGTTGGATCGTTTGGTTACTTCCCGTCCTATGCGTTGGGTGCCGTGATTGCCGCGCAGCTCTACGAAACGCTGCGCACCGATGTTCCCGAGCTGGATGAGCAGCTCGCGAAGGGCGAGTACTCCGGGTTGCTGGGTTGGCTGCGTACGCACGTGCACGGGTTGGGTGCGAAGGTACCGGTGCAGGACCTGCTCAAGGCCGCGACCGGCAAACCGCTGTCCGCCGTGTCATTCGTACGTTATGTTGAGTCCAAGTACCTGGAGGAGAGTGCACAAAGCGTCGCCGCGGCCTGAAAACACCCCTCGGCGGCTGGTAAGATCGTTGCCATGACTGCCACTTCCGCCGCCGGACCGAAACTTTCGAGGACCTTTCACAAGCTGCAGGCCCATTTACGCGGGCGGGTCGGCAAGGCGATCGAGGATTTCGGCATGATCGGCGCCGGCGATCGTGTCATGGTGTGCGTGTCAGGGGGAAAAGACTCCTACACGCTGCTCGACATCCTTCTGTCCCTGAAGCGCAGCGCCCCGGTTCATTTCGACCTGATCGCCGTCAACCTGGATCAGAAGCAGCCGGAGTTTCCCGCGCACGTGCTGCCGGCGTACCTCGAGGAGCTGGGGGTCGAATACCGGATCATCGAGCAGGACACCTACAGCGTCGTCAAGCGAGTGATTCCCGAAGGGCGCACGATGTGCGGGCTGTGTTCCCGCTTGCGGCGGGGAGCGCTGTACCGCTTCGCATCCGAGAACGGCATCACCAAAGTTGCTCTCGGTCACCACCGCGACGACATCGTGGAGACCTTGTTCCTCAACCTGTTCTTCGGTGGGCGCCTGAAGGCGATGGCGCCGAAGCTCCTGTCCGAGGACGGCCGCCATATCGTCATTCGGCCGCTGGCCTACGTTGCCGAGCGCGACGTCGAGCGCTACGCGCGCGCGCGCGGTTTTCCCATCATTCCCTGCAAGTTGTGCGGGTCCCAGGACAACATGCAGCGGGTCGCCATCAAGAAAATGCTGGCCGACTGGGAGCGTCAGTTTCCCGGCCGCACGGAGACCATTTTTTCGTCACTGCGCAATGTCGAGCTCGAGCACCTCGCCGACACGCGCAAGTTTGATTTTGCAGGCCTCGAAGCGCAGCGTGTCCCGCACATGACGGAACGCGAGGAAGTTGCGCTCGCGGGCCAGCTCGGGCGCGCGCTAGGCGCGCGTGCCCTGACCGTTTAAGCCTGACACGGACTCGTTTGCTGCAATGAGCGCGCCTACAGCCGCATCTCCTCAGCTGCCCCTGCGACATTGCTACTGGGTGGTTCCCGGGCTGTTGCTGGCGGGCGAGCATCCCGGCGGGCCTACGCGCGAGAAGACGAAGGACCGGCTCAAGAAGCTGCTGGCGGCCGGCATCGAATGTTTTGTCGACCTGACCAAGCCGACGGAGCTGTTGCGGTACGACACTCATCTGCCGTTTTACGTGGAGTACACGCGCAAGGCGATCAAGGATCACGGCCTGCCGGGCTCGCGCGATCAGATGCTCGAGATACTCGACTATGTTGGTAATGCGATGCGTGCCGGACGGCCGGTGTACGTGCATTGTCGCGCGGGGATCGGCCGCACCGGGACGGTGATTGGCTGTCTGTTGGTGGAGCGCGGGCTGTCGGGTGACGGCGCGCTCGATGAGCTCAATCGGCTGTGGCAGCAGAGCAAGCGATCAAAGAGTTGGGCGTTCGTTCCGGAAACGGAAGCGCAGACGAGCTACGTCCGCGAGTGGAAGCCGCGCCTGAAGGGCGGCGGATTCGAGTTGAATGCGCTTGCTTCTGCAGTCTCGACCGTGGGTCCAATGTTCACAATGGAGGATCCGCGGCCGGGAGTGTTGACCGTCGCGGATGTGCAGTCACGTGCGTCGCGGCAGACCACCGGCGCGGGACAGGCGCGGGCGGCGATGCAAAACCTCGCGGCCGGCAAGGGTGCAAAAACTCCGGGTGCAAATTACGTGGCTGGCGCTGGGCTCGCTGCGGCCGCCGGGCAGGCGCGTGCCGCAGCTCAGCGCGAAGAGGCGGGGAGCCCAGGTGCGGGGGCTGCGCGGCGCCAAGAAGTGGCGAGCCCGAGCGCAGGCCCGGGGTCTGCGCATGGTGCTGGCCGCAGTGCAACCGCTGCGAACGCTCGCGCTGCTGCTGATCGGGATAAGGCGTCGCGCGAGACGCTAGCAGCGGATAGAAGCGTCGCCAATGGGCGCAACGGCGCCGGCTTGAGCGGTGAATTGGCCGCTGGTGCCGTGACGCACACATCGGCCGCTGCATCTGCGGGTGATGGCTCGCGCACGAGCGCCCGCCAGGCGCCCCCACCTTCGGGGGTCGTGCCCGCCCCGGGGGTTGGCCGAGGTGCGGGGGTTGGCGCAGGGTCGGGCGTCGGCCTAGGTTCGGGGGTCGGCCCCAGCAGGACGGCCGGCGGCCTGGGTTCCGGGGTCGGCCCGCGCTCGGGGAGCGGTCCAGGCTCAGCCTCGGCGGGCGCGGCAGGCTCGGCGGTCGGCCGAGGTCCGGGAGTCGCCTCGGTCGCCGCGGGGCGCCCAGGTCCGGTGGTGGGGCCAAGCTCGGGGGTTGGCCCAGGCTCGGCGGCCGGCTCAGGCTCGGGCTCGGGAGTCGGCCCAGGACCTGCCGTCGGTGCAGGCTCGGGGTTCGGTCCAGGTCCAGTGGGCCACCCGGGTCCGGCGGCTGGCCCAGGCTCGGGGGTCGGGCGAGCCCCGGTAGGCGCCCCAGCCCCGGGGATTGTTCCTGCCCGGGGGTTTGTCCCCCCGTCGGCGGAGGCTCGGGCTGATGCCGACCCGCTGCTTGATACCGCCACGTTGGTGGCGGCGCGTGCGTTGCGCGAGCGCTTCGTTGGCACTCTGTTCGGTCTTGCGGTCGGTGACGCGGTGGCGGCGGCTACTCAATTCCGCCGGGCGGGGTCGTTCAGTCCTGTGGGCGACATGATCGGTGGTGGGCCGTTTGATCTGCCCCGCGGGGCATGGTCGGACGACACAGCTATGGCGCTCTGCCTGGCTGAGAGCCTGCTGGAGTGCAACGGGTTTGACCCTCGCGATCAGGTGCAGAGGTACGGGCGCTGGCAGCAGGAAGGTTATCTGTCTTGCACTGGCCAGTGTGTCGGGATCACTGCGAGCACGGCGCGCTCGCTCGCCCTTGCGAAGTGGCGACGGGTGGTATTCCCAGGGTCATTTGATCCTGAGCAGCTTGATCCGGAGCCGCTCTCGCGGATCGCTCCGATCGCGCTCTACTATTTAGCTTCTCCCGAGACGACTCTCCAGCAGGCTGCCGACTCCTCACGGACCACTTGCCAGGCGCCCGCTGTGCTGGACGCATGCCGCCAATTGGGGCGTGCACTGAACGCTGCGCTATCTGGTCAGCCGAAGGCTCGCATCCTCGCCGACGTTACGCCGATCACCGAGGCGGCTGCGCAGATGAACAATACCGCCGCGGGAGCCCTTGCCGCCGCCTTGTGGGCATTCAGCTCGACGGACAATTTTCGCGATGCTGTGCTGCGCGCCGCAAACGTTGGTGGTAACTCGGACGTAGTCGCCTCGGTCTGTGGACAGCTCGCCGGAGCGCACTACGGTGTCAGTGCCATTCCACCAGCATGGCGCAATGGCCTGATGCAGCAGGACTTGATCGAAGGCTACGCGGATCGCCTGCTCGCGCACGGGCTGGTCAGCCTGAGTAGCTGAACAGTCGCACCCGCTGGGCGCGCGTGGCGTTCGCCCCGGATGTGGCCATTAACTGCCCGAAGAACTATTGCCCGAAGACAGGGCGCGGGCACTTTGGTAATTTGCCGGTCTCACCAGACCTGAACAACCCGCAGGAAATTCCGTTGGCACAGGCCGCCCGCAGCCGCGCCGCCTCCGCCAGGCGATCCCCTCATGCCGGAAAGCGCCGTGACGCGCTTCCGTGGACGCGGCTGTCCGACGAAGAACTTCTCTCGCTGCGTTTTTGCGATCTGAAGCTGTCGATTGAGCGCTCACCACTGAAGCGTCGAGTGGACCGTCTTTACTCCGAGCTCGAAGGACGAGGCATTCAGGTGCGTCCTCATGTGTGGCTATCGGAGGAATGGTTTTCACCGGACGGCGTGCCGGGTATTGCTGTGCCGTTCTACCTTGCACACCCACGGCTCGAAAAGCTCGAGCGGCACATCATGCGCGAGGTGGAGGGCGGCAATGCGCGCTGGTTCATGCGCATCCTTCGTCATGAGGCGGGACACGCTGTCGACAACGCCTACCGATTGAGGCGCCGTAAGCGATGGCGCGAAGTTTTCGGACCGGCTTCCCTGCAATACCCCAACCGTTACAAGGCGCGTCCCGGCAGCAGGAGATACGTGCATCATCTTGGCGAATGGTACGCACAAGCCCATCCCACCGAGGATTTTGCTGAAACGTTCGCCGTCTGGCTGAAGCCGAATTCCAACTGGCGACGCAGTTACGCCGATTGGCCTGCGTTCCACAAGCTCAGCGTCGTCGAAGAGTTGGTCGCGAGCGTGCGCGGCGAGCCGGCTCCGGTGCGCAACAAGTCCAGAATAGAGCCCATTGATCTCAACACGCGCACGCTGGCTGAGCACTACCAGCGGCGACTCACCCGCAACAACCAGATTCGCCGTGGCCTCACGGATGAGTTGCTGAAAAGAATCTTCAGTGCGCAAAGGCTGCGCCGCGGGGCAATGCGCGCGTCGGCTTTGTTGCGCGGCCAGAAAAATCCTCTGATCAATGCCGTCGCCCGCGAGCTAGGCATGGAGCGTTATAGTGTCCACCAGATTCTGCGCATGCTGATCGAACGCAGCGAGTCCCTTCAGTTGTTCGTGCAAGGCAATCGGCGCGATGCCATCCGGCACTCCCGCTGGATGCTCGGACGACTCGTGCGCCTGTATTCCCAAGGCGAGACTCCGCACTTGCCCCTATGAAAAAACTGCGCACGCTCGTGGTCATGCACGAGAGTTTGGTGCCGCCGGAAAATCTCGAAGGTCATACCGATAAGGAAATCGAAGAATGGCGCACTGAGTACGACGTCACGACGACTCTGCGCAAGGGCGGCCACGATGTCCGGTGCATGGGCGTCCTCGACAGCCTGACCGAGTTGCGCAGCGCCATTGCCGACTGGAAGCCCGATGTGGTTTTCAACCTGCTCGAGGAATTCAACGGCATCGTCACCTACGATCAACATGTCGTTGCGTTTCTCGAGCTGATGCGTCAGCCGTACACGGGCTGCAATCCGCGGGGTCTGCTGCTGTCGCGCGACAAGTCGCTGTGCAAGCAACTCCTGACATTCCATAGAATTCCCACGCCACAGTTTGCCGTATTTGCGCGCGGTGCGCGGATTCACGTGCCGCGCAAGTTGCAATTTCCCCTGTTCGTGAAATCCACGGTCGAGGATGCCTCGCTCGGCATCGCGCAGGCGTCGGTGGTCGATGACCTCGCGAAGCTGAAAGAGCGGATCGAGTTCGTGCACCAGCAGGTCGGCTCGGATGCGCTCGTCGAAGAATTCGTCGAGGGCCGGGAGTTGTATGTAGGCGTGATGGGCAACGACCGCCTGACGCGCCTGCCCGTGTGGGAGATGGTGTTCGGCTCCATGCCCGACTCCCTGCCCGCCATAGCTACTCGCAAGGTGAAGTGGGACAAGCGCTACCAGGCGAAGTACGGCATCACGACGCGGGCCGCCGAGGATCTGCCGCCCGCCGTGCTCGCGACGCTCGACAAGCTGTCGCGACGCATCTATCGCGCGTTGGGGCTATCAGGCTATGCGCGGATGGACTTTCGCGTCAGGCCGGACGGACAGGTGTACGTGCTGGAGGCCAACGCCAACCCCAACCTCGAAGCTGCGGAGGATTTCGCAGAATCCGCACGTGCGGCCGGGGTAGGTTACGATGAGCTGCTCGAGAAGATCATGGGGCTGGGAACGTCGTATCGTGCGGAGTGGCGCGCCTACTATGGATAACAAGTGATGCCCACGGGGTTGTGCGGATATCTGACCATGGCGACGTCTGTCGCGATGGCCATGGTGTGCCCGGGGCTCACCGGCTGCGCGAGCACGGAAGAGAAACGCGATATCGCCATGCAGGAGCTGGTGTTGATGTTTCCCGGCCATTACGACAACACAGCCCAGGTGGAGGCAGACATTGCGCACGGCGTGCAGCCCCCACATGAGGCGGTCGTGCTGGATATCGTGCCGATCGAAGCCATCATGATCGGCGAGAACGTCTTCTACGTGCAGGAGAGTGTTGCCGGCGACCCGAAGCGTGTTCTCGGGCAGAAGGTGGTGATGTTTGGTGTGGTCAAGAAGGAAATCGTGCAGACCGACTACTCTCTCAACGAGCCGTACCGCTGGCGCAACGGCCAGCTCAATCCGGATCTGTTCAAGGCACTGATGGTGCAGGACGTCCACTCGAACAAGGGCTGCAGCCTGCGCTGGAAGCGCTCCGAAGGACATTTCGTCGCCGCCAACGAACCGAAGACCTGCCACAGCCGCGCCGACGGCGCCGGCGGGATCGCGCAGATCCAATCCCGCGCGGAGCTGGGACCGGTGGAATATGCGACAGCGCAGCTTGCCTTCGACAAGCCGGGCCACCTGGCGCAAGGGCGCACGGACGAGCCGTTCTACCGCTTTCGCAAACAGTCACGCGAGAGCGAGTAGCAGCCGGTGCGAGCTCAGTTGCGCAGATGCGCATCGAGCCAGCCGAGCACGTTCTGATACCACTGCACCGAATCGGCGGGCTGCAACACCCAGTGGTTCTCGTTGGGAAACAGCAGCAGCCGGCTTTCGATCGCGCGCCGCTGCAACGCGGTGAACGCGGCGATTCCATGGTCATAGGGGATACGGAAATCCTGCTCGCCATGCACGACCAACATCGGCGTGTGCCACTTTGACACGAAGTTGACCGGGTTGAATTGCTCGTAGGCCTGTGGGTTCTCGTATTGCGGGCCGCCGTTCTCCCACTCAGCGAACCACAGCTCCTCGGTGGTGTAGTACATCATCCGGTTGTCGAAGACGCCGTCGTGGTTGACGAGGCAGCGGAAGCGGTCGGGCCAGTTGCCTTCGATCCAGTTCATCATGTACCCGCCATACGAGCCGCCAAGGGCGCAGGCGCGTTCAGCCTCCAACCAGGGATAACGTGCGGTGGCTGCCTCCAGGCCCTTCTGCAGGTCCACCAGCGGCTTGCCGCCCCAATCGCGGCGGATCGAGTCGGTGAAGGCCTGCCCGTAGCCTTGCGAGCCGTGGAAGTCGATCATGACCACGGCGTAGCCGCTGGCGGCGAATGTCTGTGCATTCCAGCGATAGGTCCAGTAGTTCCCGAAGCTGCCCTCCGGTCCGCCGTGGACGAGGAAAGCTATGGGATAGCGTTTGCCCGGCTCGAATCCGTACGGCCTCACCACGTAGCCGTACACGGTCTCGTCGTTCCAGCCCTTGAAGTTGAATTGCTCGAACTCGCTCAGGATGCGCCGGCCCAGCAGCTCCTGGTTCACTTTCGTCAGCCGGTGCGGTGAGCCGCTGCCCGGCGGTACGGCAAACAGGTCGGCCGGTGCGCCCAGGTTTTCCCACGCGAATACGATCGAATCCGGGGCTGCGGCAAAGCTGCCGACATGCCCGGTGCCCACGATCTTGTGGGGCGTGCCATTGGCCGGGTCGATCCAGAAAAGCGACACCTGCCCCACATCCTCGGCCGTCGCCAGGAGCCTGCGGCCATCGGCGGTTGCGCCGAGGTGGCTGACCGAGCGATCCCAGGATTGAGTGAGCGGCCGCGCGACCCCGGTCTTCCCATCGCGCAACATCACGTGAAAGCGATCAGCCTCGAAACCAGGCCTGTCCATTGCGAGCCACGCCAGGTCGCCGTTCTTCAGGAAGACGGGCTGAGTGTCCCAGGCGTGATTCGCGGCCGTGAGGTTCCTGGGCTGCGCTACGTGGTCCACGGGAACCTGGTACAGGTCGAAGTTGGTGGACCACGGCTCGGTGCGGCCGGCAATGCGCGCCGAGAAGACGATTGAGCCGCCATCGGGACTGAACGCAAACTCTTCATCGCCGCCCATCGGCTTGGAAGGAATGTCGGCGTCGAGTGACCGGGAGAGATCGAGCGGGGTGTCTGCCTTGCCGTCCGCGTTGATGCGCGCAACAAACAGGTGCGAGCGCGTACCGTTACTCCAGGTGTCCCAGTGCCGGATGAACAGACGGTCATACACCCGGCCCGTCGCCTTGTTCTTGTCGCGCGCCGCGAGCCTGTCCTGGGTGCAACGCAAATCGGTGCAGTCGGGAAAGACGTCCAGGGTAATGGCAATGCGGTCGCCCCTCGGCGAAACCTTGAGCGTGCCAACATCGAGGGGATAGTCCGTCACGCGCGCCGCTTCGCCCCCGGCCAGGGACAAGCGCCACACTTGCGACTGACCGGAGCGTGTCGATAGGAAATAGATCGTACGGCTGTCGGGTGCCCACCGTGGGCTCGAGTCGTTGGCGTCGTTCTGAGTGAGGCGGCGCGGTGTCGCGTCCTTTTGCGTCAGGTCGAGCAGCCACACATCGGTGCGGCCCCGGTTTGCTTCCATGTCCGTTTCGCGCAGCACGAAGGCGACGTAGTGACCGTCCGGCGAAACCTGTGGATCCGTAACTCGCTTGAGTCGGACTAGATCGTCGACGGTGAAAGGTCTCATCTGCGCGGGCGCGGCCCGCGCGGCGGCTGGCACGGGCGCTGTTGGAGCGGCCCGAGTGGCCGAGGCGTGCGGAGGAGGTGAGGCCTGCGGAGCGGATGACGCGTGAGGAGCTCCCGCCAGAAACAGGGCGGGTAGTGCGGCGGCGAAGCGAATCACTTGACCAAACCCACTTCGTATCCGGGGACGGTCCATGTCTCGCTCTTGGCGGCGAGCAACCATTTCTGCAGGACGGGATCTTCGAGGCCCGCAGCTAAGTACCAGCGGGCGGTCTGGGTGAGAGGCGCGCCGTAAGTGTTGAAACGCAGCACCACTGGAGCGTACATGGCGTCAGCTACCGAATACTCGCCGAACAGCCAGGGGCCGCTGCTCTTGCCAAAGCGCGATCTGCAGTCGCTCCAGATCTCTTCGATGCGCTCGATGTCGGCTTCGAGTCCCGGCGTCAGGGGTGTGCGCCGGTTGCGAGCCGTCGCATTGAGCGGCCATTCGGCGCGCAGGTTGGCAAAACCGGAATGCATCTCGGCGCACACCGAGCGCGCGACTGCACGAGCTGTGCGGTCCACGGGCCAGCCGTGGCCCGTGACCTCGGCGATGTATTCGCAGATGGCGAGGGAATCCCAAATGGCCAACTCGCCGTGCAGCAGCACCGGCACCCGGCCAGTGGGGCTGTAGCGAGCGATTTCGTCTTTAAACTGTGCAGTGTCGAGCGGTAGGATGGTTTCCCGGAACTTCACTCCCAGGTGCGTCATCAGCATCCAGGGCCGCAGCGACCAGGAGGAGAAGTTCTTGTTGCCGATCACGAGGTGAAATTCAGACATATGGTGGCCCTTTCGCACGCGATCCGTGCCGTCGCTTTCGATCTGGATAATACCTTGTGGGACGTCGATCCTGTGCTCGTGCGAGCCGAGGAACGCTGGCTGCAGTGGTTGCGCGAGAACTGTCCACGCATCCCCGAGCGGCTCTCGATGGATGACATGCGCACTGCCCGGATGCAGCTTGCGGCGCGCGAGCCCCACAATGCGCATGATTTCACGTACCTGCGAATCGCTTCACTCGCGCAACATGCGCGCGAATACGGTTACGACGAGAGCATCGCGGAAGCGGCATTCGAGATCTTCATCACTGCGCGCAACCAGCTCGACCTGTACGCCGATGTCCGCCCTGGGCTGCAGAGACTGCGCGCCCGATACGCGCTCGCGACACTCAGCAACGGGAATGCCGACCTGGGTCGCATCGGGGTGGCTGATCTGTTCAGTGTGTCACTGAACGCTCGCGGCGTCGGTGCCGCAAAGCCCGATCGCCGTTGTTTCGAGCGTTTGGTCGAAGATCTGCGCCTCGAGCCGCAGGAAGTCATTTATGTAGGCGACGATCCGCTGCTGGACGTTGAAGCGGCGCGCATTGCCGGCCTGGCGACTGCCTGGATGAATCGAACGGGTCAGACCTGGCCGGCTGCGGTGCGTCCCGCGGACGTCGATGTCAGCGACTGCATCGAATTGGCGGTCCAACTGGGAACCTGAGCCTTACTGCAGCGGCAGGCTGCGCGTCTCGACGATGAAGTATTTCGCGGTGAGCGCGGCAATAAGGGGAATCACGCTTACCCACAACAGGGTATCGCTCAGAACGCCGCTGGAGCCGCCGGCACGCGCGGAGACCATTCCGACGAACAGTGGGCCGCCCGCCGCGACCAGGCGGCCGATGTTGTAGCAGAAACCGGCGCCGGTGGCGCGCAGGCGGGCCGGAAACAACTCCGGCAGGTAGAATGGAAACGTGCCGAACACGCCATACACACCGGCGCCGACAAAGAAGAGCATCGCCAGCCGTGTTGGTGGCGCAAGATCCAAGCCGAACGTCACGAATAGCATCAGTGCCGAATACAGGAAGTAGGCGACGTACATCGGCCGGCGACCGAGTGTTCGACTCAGGACGATGGCGGCGAACGCGCCCAGCAGACCGCCTAAGTTGAAGGCGTTGGATGCGCGCGCCTTCCACGTCTCGGCTAGAAGTCGCGAGGCATCTGCGGACAGACCCAGGTGGGCGGCATGCTCGCCGGCCAGTGTGCTGCCGAGAAGAGGCACGAAAGCGTTGCACGCCCACCAGCTGACGACAGCCGTGATGGCTACTCCAGCACCGCTGATTGTCCGCTTTCGCATGTCTGCGCTGAACAATTCGCGTGGCGAGGGCGGGTGTTCCCGCGCAGCTGCGGCAGTCCAGTGTGTGCTCTCGCGTACAAATATTCTAATCAGCAACGCGAGAATCACCGGCGCGAGACCAGCGAGGAACACGTATCTCCAGGAGGTCTGAGGCGTCGCCGCGAACCAGACTCCCGCGATCAGGTAATTGACAGTGCTCGCAAGGACGATGCCGAGCGGCGACGAGCTTTGCAAAATGACGCCAGCTTCGACACGCCGGTCTTCCGGAACCGTCTCGGCAACGAGGGCAGCGCCAATCCCCCACTCGCCGCCGATTCCGAGGCTCGCCAACGCCCGAAACGCAATGAGCTGCCAGATATTGGTTGCGGCCGCGCACAACGCGGTCCCTGCGGCGTACACTGCAATCGTCGCAAACAGAGCATGTTTGCGTCCGATCCGGTCGGCGAGCCAGCCGAACAACACGCCGCCAGCGGCCCAACCTACGAGCAGGATTGACGTGATGGCGCCGGTCCAGAAGACCGTCGCCTCGTGAGCACCGGGCGCCCCGGGTTGAAGGCCGAGTAGCACGGGCACGCAGTTGGGCGCCACGAAGTTGAAAAGCAGGGCATCGAAGACATCGAATCCCCAGCCCGCCCAGGCGGCGGCGATCACGAGCCAGTGATAGCCCGAAAAGCCCAGAAAACCTTTGCGTGCGACGTCGATTCGCGAAGTCGAGACCACTCTTCCTCCGGGCCGGGCGTTCATGGCGCTCGCCGGTTGGCGTTCGTTGTTAGCAGTCTAACCGCTCCGCTGCCAGGGTCGGAAATTCCTACACGATGCGTGAAACTCTTTCACGTGCGCGCACAGGGTCGGATTTGGTGGAATTGGTCACGGAATCAACGGCTGCAGGTGAGTGAACTTTAACCACCGTCTGCCGTTCTACTTATGAGAGAGTGAAAAGTCAGGAGGCCATTGCTGTATGCCAAGCGGTCACCCCTCGACCCGTGTAGTACCGGTTGCCAATCTGCGCGAGTTCTTCAAAGACGAGCTGCACGGAGCTCTGGAGAAACAGCAGGTGGCGGTCGAAGACCAGACCGAGCACTACGTGGTTAATCTCCTCACGCTGTTCTCACGCTCGGAAGCGCTGTACGAACAGACCTCCGATGGCCCTCGCCTCAAACCTCTCGTGGTCATGCTGTCCGAAGCCCTGGAGGCACCCTCCGCTGGAGACCGCAATCGCGCCTTGCAGCGGCTCGGAGATGTCTCGCTCTTCATTGCCGGCTTCTTTGCACAGAGCTTTGCCCGCAAGCTGATCGACATCGACTATCACATTGCCATGGGCGGACGTGCCTATGCGACGCTGGCCGAAGCTCTGTCGCGGGGAAGAAGCCGGGTGCTGGGCAACGTATTCGGCGAGCTTGCCGAGAAGTTTCAACCGATGGTCGATGCGCTGAACGAGCTGAGCGAGACCTCGTACGCGCATTCCGACAAGGACATCCTGAGGCTCTATGAGATCTGGCTGAAGACCGGCAGCCGCCGTTGCTTCGACATTCTCAAGCGCCTGGGCGTCGATCCGACGGCCTCCGGCGGTACGGCCTTCGCCGGCGGCGCGACGTTCTCACACTGACCCCATGATCCTGAAACGGCTCCAGGATCTGATCGGTGACATCTACGACGTGAGCATCTCTCACGATGTGTATGACTTCCTGGTCACTGACCGGGAGCACCTGCCGGCCGCCGCGCGCCCCCGCGGACCCACTGACGAAGAGCTCATCGTCGCCCAGCCCGAAGAGGGTGGCAGTGGCGAGATCGCAATGTCGCTGTACCTCGATCCGGAGCTGCTGGAGCGGCTCGATCGCGCGGATCCGATGGAGCGGCTGCACGATGGGAATGTGGCGGACTATTGGACCGCACTCGAGGGTGTCAGCCATTTTCTGTACCTCGCCTGGAATGCGGGACACGACAAGCCCGTGTCGCTTCTCGAGTTGGAGATGCAGGCGGAGGTGGACAAGTACGTGGGCAGCTACTGGCTCATGCGCCGCCAGTTCCCGGATCGGTTTCCAGCCGAGTTGCTGCGGTTGTTATTCGAGCGGACGCGCATCGATTCTCGCCTGGCCGGTGGACGGGAGGATCTGTATCGCGAGGCGAGTCGTTATGCGCAGAAGTTCTGCACGCGGCTGGAGCAGTCGTTGCGCGGCGCGCAGGGGCGCTCACAGGGGGAAGTGCTGGCAGAGCTGCGGCGGTTCTATCGGCTGACCAATGCCAGGAAGGTCGCGCACATTCAAAGGAGCGCTTGAAGCGCGCCAGTCGCTTTTTTTATTCCTCGTCTTCGTCTTTTCGCTTCTTGGCCTCTTCCAGGGAACGCATCAGCTTGATCCACGCAGACAGCTTGCGAAGGTCAGTGCGCGTGGTGGTGCCGGTGGGGACGGCGTCGCGCTTGCGCCCGGCTTCAGGGACGCGCGTGTACGGATTGTGTGAATCTTCGGCCTCGATCGCCAGCGAGCCGGTGCTCAACCCGCGCTCGTGTGGCGCGCTGGCGGCCTCGATTTCGAACACTTGGCGCTCATAGTCGGCCGGGGCGTCGTACCATTGAACGATGGCGTTGCCCTTGTGATCGTGAACGATCCTGCTCAGGCGCCTGCGCTCAGCCTTCGGTTCGGTGTCGGGTTGAGCAGGGTACGGAACGCGGTGCTTTGGATCTGCCATGGATTACGTTCAATCGGTAGTCGTTACATCCGGTATGAACACGTTACCCGGCGGGTCTGCGGACTTTCCAAGACTTCTGTCACGGATTGTCGGCAGAGGATGACCGACGCACTGCAGCAAGCGCAATTGTCCGGGCGAGTGCAATGATTGTCTTGGCATCGCTGATCTGGCCGTTCATGGCCCACTCATACGCCTCGGCCAACGGGATCCAGTGAACTTCGATGACCTCGGAGTGCTCGTGAGCTGCAGTGCTCGGTTCGATCTCCGTGGCATAAAAGAGGTGCAGAACCTCGGAAAATACACCGGGCGAGCTCAGGGCCGTGCCGAGGCTCTCCCACTGACTTGCGCTGACGCCAGCTTCTTCTATGAGCTCGCGTTTCGCAGTTTCGAGCGGTGGCTCGTTGGGCTCCAGTTTCCCGGCGGGCAGCTCCCAGATCCAGCCGCCGGCCACATATCGGTACTGCCGCAGGAGGCATACCCGCCGCTGCGAATCGAGGGCGACAACCGCAGCGCCGCCCGGGTGGTGAACGACCTCGAGCGTCGCTCGATGTCCATTGGGGAGGACGACCTCATCGGTGGTGACCGTAATGACTCGCCCGCGAAAGTGAACAGTCTGGTTTTCAGGTTTCATACAAGCTGAGTATGCGGAAGTTTCGCTTAATCATCATTACCGGGCTTCCGGGCACGGGCAAGACCACGCTCGCGCGGGATCTGGCGAAACGCTACGGGTTACCACTCTTTTCCAAAGATACGATCAAGGAGCCCTTGATGGATGTGTTGGGAACCGATGCGCCTTCCCGCGCGCTGAGTGACATTTCGTTCGCTGTCATGTTCTCGATGGCGCGGGAACAGCTGGCGCTCGGTCACAGTTTGATTCTCGAAGGCAACTTCCGCGCACGCGAGCACGAAGCGCCGCTGCTCGCCGCGTTCCCGCCGATCGGGCCGACCATTGTCCAGGTGTTGTGTCGTGCGCATGAAGAGGAGCGCCGCTCGAGATTGCTCCAGCGCGCCGGGGACCCGACCCGGCATGCAGGTCACCGGGACGCCCGGCAGCTGGAGCCGGTCGCAGCCTGCGATTCGTTCCTGGAATTGCCGGGAGAACGCGTTACGCATCGTGTAGGCTCTCCGTTATGCGAAACACTATTCTGACTCTGCTGGTGGCATTGTGGACGTCTGCACAGGCCTGCGCTGCTGGTACCCCTGTGCTGGCCGATGTCGAGATTCCCTATCAGAAGTATGTCCTGCCGAACGGCCTAACGCTGATCGTTCATGAGGACCACAAGGCCCCGATCGTCGCCGTGGATATCTGGTATCACGTGGGCAGCAAGGACGAGCATCCGGGTCGCACAGGCTTCGCGCACCTGTTCGAGCATCTGATGTTCACGAATACGGAGAACCACCACGACGAGTTCTTCCGTCCTCTGATCAGCGTGGGCGGCACCAAGATGAACGGCAACACGTGGCTAGATCGCACAACATATTTCGAGAATGTGCCGGTCAACGCGCTGGACACTGCGCTGTGGTTGGAATCCGACCGCATGGGCCACCTGCTCGGCGCCGTCGACCAGGGGAAACTCGACGAGCAGCGTGGCGTCGTACAGAACGAGAAGCGGCAGGGCGAGAACCGTCCTTACGGCAAGGTCGACGAGTTGATTGCCTCGAGCACGTATCCGGCGGGGCATCCGTACTCCTGGACGACCATCGGGTCGATGGAGGATCTCAACGCAGCCTCGCTGGAGGATGTCAAAACCTGGTTCCGTACGTACTACGGTGCAGCCAATGCGGTGTTGGTGATTGCCGGTGACGTGCAGCCCGAGGAGGTGCACAAGAAGGTCGAGCACTACTTCGGGGATATCGGCCCTGGGCCGGTGCTGAAGCGCAACGAGGCCTGGGTTGCCAGGATGAGCGGCGAGAAGCGCGCCAGCCTGCAGGACCGTGTGCCGCAGTCGCGGATTTACAAGACCTGGAACGTCCCGGGTTACAACACTCGCGATTTCACGCTGCTGCAGATAGCCGGGGAAGTCCTGGCCGGCGGCAAGAACAGCCGCCTGTACAAGCGCCTCGTCTACACAGACCAGGTGGCGACCAGCGTGAGTGCGGGTGTCGGGCCGTTTGAGATCGGGTCACAGTTTCAAGTGATCGCCACGGTCAAGCCGGGAGGCGATCCGGCGGTCGTGGAAAAAGCGTTGGACGAGGAGCTCAGCCGCTTCCTGAAGGCGGGTCCTACCAAGGAGGAGCTCGGGCGGATCAAGACCTCGACCTACGCCTCTTTCGTTCGCTCCGTCGAGCGGATAGATGGTTCCGCTGGCAAGGCCGCCATCCTCGGCGAAAGTCAGCTCTACGGTGGATCGCCGGACTTCTACGAGACGACGTTACATTGGCTTCGTGATGCAACCGCTACCGACGTCCAGAGTGTCGCCCGCACGTGGTTGTCGGATGGCGTGTTTGTACTCAACGTGCATCCGTTTCCGGAATATCACGCCGAAGGAGGAGGCGCCGATCGCAGCAAGCTCCCGGCAGTCGGAAGCGTGGTTCCTCTGACGCTTCCACCCCTGCAGCGCGCCACTCTCTCCAATGGCTTGAAGGTGGTACTCGCGGAACGTCACGAGGTACCCGTCATCCAGCTCAGTTTGATTGTCGACGCGGGACACGCGGCCGATAGTCTCGCGAAGCCGGGGACTTCGAATCTCGCGCTCGCAATGATCAGCAATGGGACAAAATCGCGCGATGCATTGCAGATCGCTGCCCGCTCGGAAGAGCTCGGTGCCGAGATCAACGCCGGCTCGACGCTGGACACCTCCTATATCTCGCTCAACTCCATCACGGGAGAGCTCGCGAGCTCGCTCGAGCTGTTCAGTGACGTCCTGCTCAACCCAACATTCCCCGAAAAGGAGCTGAAGCGGCTCAAGGCCCAGTCGATCGCCGCGATTCAGCAGCAGAAGTCGCAGCCGCAAGGCATCGCATCACGATTGTTCCCAAAGCTGCTGTATGGCGAGGGGCACGCCTACTCCAACCCGTTCTCCGGAATCGGCTCTGAGCAGAGCGTACAGTCCATGACCGTCGATGAGCTGCGCGGGTTCTATAACCGCTGGGTGCGCCCGGACAATGCGACGTTGTTGATCGTCGGCGACACGACTCTGAAGCAGATCGAGCCGCTGCTCGAGCAGCGCCTGGCTGCATGGCACGCGCCGGCCGAGCCCCTGCCGGTGAAACAGCTTGCCAGCATACCCATGCCCGCGAAACCGCGGATCTTCCTCGTGAACCGCACTGGCGCGGAACAGTCACTCCTGTTTGGGGTCGAGGTTGCGCCGCCACGCTCCGATCCCGACAACATCGCCTTCGAGACGGTGAATACGGTACTCGGTGGCAGCTTCATCTCGCGACTGAATATGAACCTGCGCCAGGACAAGCACTGGTCCTACGGTGCGCGGACGAGTCTCATCAGTGCCAAGGGGCAGCGGCCGTTTGTGGTCAGCGCGATGGTGCAGACCGACAAGACAGCCGATTCCATGGCTGAGACGATGAAGGAGCTGCGCGGACTGGTCGGGACGCATTCCCCTACCGATGTCGAGATCAGGGCCGCAAAGGACGCGCTGGTGTTGACCCTGCCCGGCAGCAACGAGACTTCGGGCGAGGTCGCAAGCTCCTACGCCGATATCCTGACGTATGGACTGCCGGACAGCTATTTGAACGAGTTCGTCGGCAAGGTGGACGCCTTGAGTGCAGCCGATCTGCAGGCCGCGGCCGGCAAGCTCATTCACCCGGATGCGTTCACCTGGATCATCGTCGGCGATGTGGCCGCAATCGAGGCGCCCGTGCGCAAGCTGGGCCTCGGTGAGGTGAAAGTACTGGATGCGGATGGCACCGTGCTGCGGTAATTTTTTTGAAAGGCGTGACTGTACGCAGTGACAGGCAGCCGACCGCTTCCGTATATTCGGGCCGCACCATGTCGACTACGTCACACCTCGAGAAGTTGAACGGACCCCAGCGAAAGGCGGTGACCTTTGGGGAGCCGCTGTCCGAGGGCAAGGGGTTCAAGTCCGGTCCCCTGCTGATCATTGCCGGGGCTGGCACCGGCAAGACGGATACGCTGGCCCATCGGGTTGCGCACCTCGTCATGCACGGGGTGGATCCAGGCCGGATACTGATGCTGACGTTTACGCGTCGGGCGGCAATGGAAATGCGCCGCCGTGCTTACGAGATTACGAAGAAGGCACTCGATGAGCCCTTGGGCGGGATCAGTCAGACCATCACCCAGCGTCTGAGCTGGACAGGTACGTTCCATTCGGTCGGCAACCGGCTGCTGCGTCACTACGCCAAGCATCTCAAGCTCGATCCACAGTTCAGTGTGATGGACCGGGCGGATTCCGCGGACCTGATGGACAGCCTGCGCCAGGAGTTGGGGCTGGCCGCGAAGGAGCAGCGCTTCCCGCGCAAGGAAACCTGTCTCCAGATCTACTCATACCGCGTGAACACGCAGAAGTCGCTCAAAGAGACGCTGGAGCAGCAGTATCCGTGGTGTGCACAGTGGGAAGCGGATCTGACACGCCTGTACAGGGCGTACGTGGAGCAGAAGCAGCGCGCAGCAGTACTCGACTATGACGATCTGCTCCTCTACTGGCACGTCATGATGTCAGAGCCGCGGCTGGCCCAACATGTCGGGGCCCACTTCGATCACGTCCTCGTGGACGAATACCAGGACACCAACAAGCTGCAGGCGCAGATCCTGCACGCCCTGCGGCCGGACGGCTCGGGACTCGCGGTCGTCGGCGATGATGCCCAGGCGATCTATTCGTTCCGTGCCGCCGCCGTCGAGAACATTCTGGGGTTTCCGGATCGCTTCACTCCGCGGGCCGAAGTGATCACGCTGGCACAGAACTACCGTTCCACCCAGGAAGTTCTCGACGTTTCCAACTCGCTCATGGCGGAGGCGCCGCGCCAGCATCGCAAGCACCTGTTGTCGACCCGTGGCAAAGGGGCGCGTGCGCGGATCGTGACCGTAGATGAATTGCAGACGCAGGCGGAATACGTCTGCACCGAAATTCTCAAGCGGCGCGAAGCCAATGTGCCGCTGCGGCGCCAGGCAGTGTTGTTCCGCAGCTCGAGCCACAGCGACGTTCTCGAAGTGGAGTTGGGTAAGCGCAGGATCCCCTATACGAAATATGGCGGACTGAAGTTTCTCGAAGCCGGGCACATCAAGGACCTGATGTCAGTGCTGCGCTGGGTTGATAATCCGCGCAACCTGCTCGCCGGGTTCCGCACGCTGCAACTTCTTCCGGGCATGGGACCGGCGAACGCGCGCAAGGCCGTCGAGCACGTGGAGGCAAACGGGTTCGCATTCGCCTCGCTGAAGACGTTCGCAGCGCCTGCGCCGTCCAAACATGGATGCGAGAAGCTGGCAGACTTGCTGCTGGCGCTGGCCGAGCCGGGGCGGCAATGGCCTGGCCAGCTACACATGGCGCGCGAATGGTACAAGCCGCATTTCGAGCGCATTTACGAGCACTTCCACACGCGCCTCGGCGACCTCGATCAGCTCGAGCTGTTGTCGGGTCAATATCCTTCTCGTGAGCGTTTCCTCACGGAGCTCACGCTCGATCCGCCGAATGCAACCAGCGATGTGGCTGGAATGCCGGTGCTCGATGAGGACTACCTGACGCTGACGACCATCCACTCGGCCAAGGGGATGGAGTGGGATACGGTCTACCTGCTCAACGTGGTGGATGGCAGCTTCCCGTCGGAGTTTGCAACGGGCAAGGCGGAGTTGATCGAGGAAGAGCGCCGCCTGTTCTATGTCGCGCTGACGCGGGCGCAGAACGACCTGATCCTGATGGCGCCGTTGAAGTTCCATCTGACCAACCAGTCGCGGCAGGGCGATGCCCACGTGTACGGGGGGCGCAGCCGGTTTCTGACCGAGAGGGTCCTGAGAACCCTGGAGGCGACGGGCTTCCAAGGATCCAACCTGGGCACGGCGGATGTTGCGCTGCAGGGCGGCGGCGAATCGACGCTGGATATAACGGCCCGCATGAAAGAGATGTGGTAGCTACTTCTTGGGTTTTATGAATTTCAGGGTGAACCGGTCACTCTCGCCGATGGCGGCGTACTTCTCCCGGTCCTTGTCGCCCAGGCGGTACGTCGGCGGCAGCGTCCATACCCCCTGCTCGTAGTCCTTCGTGTCCTTCGGATTCGCGTTGATCTGCGATTCGCCCACCAGCCTGAAGCCCTGACCCTCGATCAGGCGGATCGCGTAGTCCTCGTTCACGTAGCCACTCTTGGCTTTCGGGTCCTGGGCCACTGCAGGGTTGCCGCGGTGCTCCACGACACCGAGCACGCCACCGGGTTTGAGCGCCTTGTAGGCAGTTGCAAAAGCCTGCTGTGCGCAATCCCGTGCCATCCAATTGTGGATGTTCCGGAACGTCACGACCATATCGAGCGAATCCGGCGGTACGACATCGCCCCCGTCACTCGGGAACGTGACCACCTCGACTCCACCGTATACGTCAGGATGTGATGCCAGCTTCTGTTGGTAGTCAGACAGACGTTCGGTTACATACCTGCTCTGCGGGTCCGCGGCAATCACGGCCGCGTAGTACTTGCCATGTTCCCGCACCAGCGGAGCTACGATTTCCGTGTACCAACCCGGTTCGGGCCATATCTCCAAGACTCGCATCTCGGGCCGTATGCCGAAGAAAAGCAACGTCTCCTTCGGGTGCCGGTAGCGGTCGCGGGCGCTGTTCTCACTCGAGCGCTGGCTGCCGGCGAGAATGTTGTCGAGTGCGAGCGCGGTGGTCTCGCGGGTGCTGGTCGTCGAGCAACTCGCCGTCACCAGCAGGATTGCCGCCAGGGAAAACGACTTTCCATGGGCTGCGCCCAACTTTCCTGCGGGTTTGCGGAAGACCGCAAACCCGCGAAATGCAGCGGCGCGAAGCGCGCCGAACAAGAGCAGCGTAATCATCGCGTTGAATCGTACTACAAAAAAAACCCCGCACGATGGCGGGGTGATTCGCGAGCGCAAGGCGGCGGCAGCGAGCCTCAGCGGCGGAAAGGGCCTCCGCCCGAGCGCGGACGCTGGGGCCGCTCCTGGGCTTCGTTGACACGCAGCGGCCGGCCGTTCATCTGGAACCCGTTGAGGGCCTGGATGGCGGCCTGCGCCTCGTCTGGCGCCATGTCGACGAAGCCGAAGCCGCGGGGCTTGCCGGTTTCGCGGTCGTTGATGAGCTTGACTGAATCCACCTTGCCGTGACGTTCGAACAGAGCTTTCACGTCCGCCTCGGTGGCGTTGAAGGGCAGATTGCCCACGTAGAGCGTCGTCATCCGAAAAGTCTCTCTGCTGCGAAGGATTGAACAGCTGACCAAAGCGGCCGGCACCTTCGTTCGTGCAAGAATGAGCCGTGCCGGGTGGGAAGAGCTAACAACCAACACACGCCGCGTACTCATCCTTGGCGACACGAACGCAACAGGATGCTACTACCGGTGTTTGCGGGAAGCAAACACCGGCCGGCGAAGACACTGGGAATTGCCGCCTATTGAGTGTGGTGCAGCCACTACAACACGCGCCCGAAAGCGCCCCGTCGGACAGGTGCGCTAGGGTCCGGCGGGCTCGAGGTAGGAGTATCCGTCGAGCTCGCCTTCGTAGAAGCGCTTGAGTTTCTGGGTTTCGGCGATGGTCATGCGCCCGTCGCGGATCGCCCGCTCGCAGTCGCGCGACAGGGCGGGGGCCAGCTCGGCGACGTCGTATTCCATGTACTCCAGCACCTTGTTGGCCGTATCACCCTTCACGATCTCCTCGATCCACCAGCCACCCTCGTCGTGCAGGCGGATGTGGACCACATGGGTGTCACCGAAGAGGTTATGCAGATCCCCGAGGGTTTCCTGGTACGCCCCGACCAGGAAGGCGGCGAGGTAATACTTCTCGCCATCCTTGAGCTCGTGCAGCTCGAGGGTTCGTTTGATGTCGCGCAGGGAAACGAAACGATCGATCTTGCCATCCGAGTCGCACGTTATGTCAGCCAGCACGCCCAGGCGGGTCGGCCGCTCGTCGAGCCGATGGATGGGCATGATCGGAAACAGCTGGTCGATCGCCCAGCTGTCGGGCAGCGATTGGAATATCGAAAAGTTGCAGAAGTACGTGTCGGACAGAATCGCCTCCAGGTCTTCCAGCTCCTCCGGCAACCTTTCGAGCTTGCGGCAGGCATCGCGGATCCGGGCCAGGGTCGCCCAGTACAACCGCTCGGCCAGCGCGCGGAACTCGAGCGACAGCAGCCCGATGTTGAACATCTGCAGAACCTGTTCGCGCGCAGTCAGTGCATCGTGATAGCACTCCACCAGCCGGCGCTCGCTGACCGAGCGATACGCCACACCCAGGTCGTGAACCGGTGCCGGCAGCTCCTTGTCGCCGCGGTAGTCGATGACCTCGTTGCCCGTGACCTGGAACTTGTCGAGTGCCGATGACCCCAGCGCATCGAAAATCAACACGCTGTGATACGCAGCCACGGCGCGCCCGGACTCGCTGATGATCATCGGGTGGGGGATGTCGCGAGCGTTGCACACGCTCGCAATCCGGTACACCACGTCGCTCGCGTATTCGTTGAGCGTGTAGTTCATCGACGACGAGAAGTTGGTTCCGCTACCGTCGTAGTCGACCCCCAGGCCGCCGCCAACGTCGATGTATTGCAATCCCGCGCCCATCAGCTTGAGCTCCGCGTATACATGCGCCAGCTCGTTGATGGCATCTTTCACGCGGCGGATATCCTGCAACTGGCTTCCGGGGTGGCAGTGCACCAGCTGCAGGCAGTCGAGCATGTCGTGCGATTTGAGGATGTTGAACAGCTCGAGGATCTCGGTGACGAACAGTCCAAATTTCGACTTCTCGCCCGCCGAATCGCGCCACCGGCCTGAGCCTTCGCTGAACAGCTTCACCCGCACACCGATTCGCGGCCGCACTCCGTAGGAGTGCGCGTGCTTGAGGATCAAGCCGAGCTCGTCGAAGTTCTCGACGACGGGGATGATGGTGCGTCCCAGCTTCGTCGCAAGCGTCACCGCCTCGATGTAGCTGTCGTCCTTGAAGCCGTTGCAGACAATCAGGCGGTCGGAGGTGTTTTCCGTCATCGCCATGACGGCCAGCAGCTCCGGCTTCGAGCCGGCCTCCAGGCCGAATCCAAACTCGCGGCCGTAGCGATAAACCTCCTCGACCACGAGCCGCTGCTGATTGACCTTGATCGGGAACACGGCAGCGTAGCGGTTCTTGTAATCGTTCTCCGCGATCGCCTGCGAGAACGCGGCATGCATGTGCTTGAGCCGGTGCGCAAGGATGTCGGAAAACCGGACGACGACCGGGGTCGTCAGGTCGCGCGCCTTGAGCCCTTCCACCACGTCATAAAGATCGATCTCGTTGCCCGGCTGCGTGTCGGGGCGCACCACGACATGCCCGGCATCGTTGATGGAGAAGTAGCCCTTGCCCCAGGCGTTGACCAGGTAGAGCTCCTGGGAGTCCACGACCTGCCACGGTTGGGCGGGGTTGTACTTGCGGGTGCTGCCGTTGCCGGTGCCGCTGTTGCCAATGATTTTCGGGTCGGAAGCCACGCGCGTTGAGTTTCCCAAAACCACGCACGATAGCAAAAATGTATGACGAGTAAGAGTCTTACAGGGCCCTTCGGCGGCAACTTACTTTTGCGGCGGCTCGGTGGGCCGTGCCGCATCGCGGATCCACTCGCTCCAGGAGCCCGCGTAGAGCTGTGCACCGGGAAGACCGGCAACCTCGAGCGCGAGCAGGTTGTGACACGCGGTTACACCCGAGCCGCACATCGCGATTGCGGTTGCCGGGGGCTGGCCGCGCAAGGTTTCGAGCCATTTGGAGCGTAAGACGTGCGGTGGCAGGAAACGTCCCTGTGCATCGAGGTTGTGCGCGAAAGGGTGATTGCCCGCACCCGGCACATGGCCGGCGACCGGATCGATGGTTTCGTTCTGCCCGGCGAAGCGGTCAGCCGCGCGCGCATCAATCAGGCGCCCCCCGGTGGCGAGCTGCCCGGCCGCCAGGAGTTTCTCCAGCTCGACGGTTGAGACGACACCGGTCTGGGCGCGATTCGGGGTAAAGCGTCGCGGTTGCCTGACACCGGGTTGTTTACTTACAGGCAACCCGGCGTGCTGCCAGGCGGCGAAGCCGCCGTTCAGGACTGCTACGCGACTGTGGCCGACCCAACGCAGCAGCCACCACAACCTCGAGGCATAGGCGCCGTTACTCTGGTCGTAGGCAACGACCTGCACGTTTTCGTCTATTCCCCAGTGGCCCAGCGTAGCGACAAAAGTTTCCACGAGGGGCAGTGGATGCCGACCGCTGGTTGAAGTGACAGGGCTGGAGAGATCGCGATCGAGATGCGCGTAGATTGCGTTCGGAATGTGTCCTTCCGCGTATGCGCTCGCACCCCATTCGGGCCGTGCGAGCTCGGAGCGGCAATCCAGAATGGCCCAATCGATGTCGCTGGTGTGGGCAGCCAGGTCCTGAGACTCAATTAACGTCGTATACATCGGGAGGTTTCCTCAGGTTAATTTTCTGCCGTGTGCTGTTGTCGTTACAATCGCATTGGGATTTCGAGCGAGACAACGATGGCGATCGACGTTTATTGGGGAAGCGGCAGTCCTTACTCCTGGCGGGTGCTGCTGGCGCTCGAATACAAGCGGCTGCCCTATACCAGCCACGTGCTGCAGTTTTCCAAGCAGGAGCACAAGTCGCCGCAGATGCTCTCGCTCAACTGGCGCGGCAAAGTTCCAGTGCTCAAGGACGGCGACTACGTGTGTTTCGAGTCGCTGGCGGTGCTGTATTACCTGGATCTGAAGTATCCCGAGCCGCCCATCTTCGGCCGCACGCCCGAGGAAGCCGGCACCATCATGCGCGTGATCTGCGAGTACCAGGCCTACATCGAGCCGCATCTCAGCACCATCCTCAACGCAGTGTTCGGGAAGGCGAATCTTGGCAGCGAGGAGGTGACGACGGCGATGCATCATGCCGCGAGTGAGGCGCGCACGATCGAAGCGCGGTTGTCGAAATCCGACTGGGTGGTGGGAGACAGCTTCTCCGCGGTGGACATGGTCATCTTTCCGGGGTTTCAGTTGCTGCGGCGGGCGCTCGAGCGCCCCGAGGCGCGCGAGTTGGCATCCCGCTTCCTGCCCGTGGAGGTCAATTATCCCGCGCTCGGTCGATGGGTCGAGCGCGTGGAGGCACTTCCCGGCTACGATCGCACCTACCCGCCGCACTGGCGGCGGTGAATTGACAGCGTGCAGAAAAGCGCCGCGGGCGCATTTTCCGCGGTTTATAGACGGCATCGGAGCATCATGAGCAATCACAAGGTCTACGTCGATTTCCCGGGACGGATTCTGATCGTCGGTTTTGGCAGCATTGGGCAAGGCGTGTTGCCCCTCCT